>JAFHKH010000256.1 GCA_016937595.1 Pseudomonas cedrina subsp. fulgida
GGCCAGTTCCACGGCGTGATGGAAGCCACCACGCCCAGGGGCTTGCGATGCAACTCAACGCGCTGGGTCGGGGTCTCTTCCACCAATTGCACGGCAATCTCTTGCCCGGCCGCGTAGCGGGTCCAGGCAGCGGCGCCCATCACTTCGGAAAACGCCAGTTCAAGAGGCTTGCCTTGTTCCTGCACGATCAGCCGGGCCAGCGCGTCGGCGTCCTGCTCGATGTCATCGGCGATTGCATTGAGGCGCTCGCAACGCAGAGCGTGGGCGCTGTGGCGCCAGGTCTTGAAAGCCGCCTGGGCGGCGGCTACCGCCTCGTCCAACTGCGACAGCGAACCGGCCGGGCATTGCGCGAATGCGGCGCCGGTCGCCGGGTTGATTACGTCGAACTGGCCGCTTTCACCGCCAACCGCAACGCCATTGATGAACATCTTGTACGCGTGCATATGCAATTTCCTTTAACGCAGACGAGCCTTGCCGGACAGTGGCAAGCGAACAATTCACAGTAGAGCGGTATCGAGCCAGGCCTTAGAGCTTGTGGCTGCCCAGGGCCATAAACCGCTGCGGCGACACCTTGCGCAGGCGCATGGCGAGGTACAAGCCGCTCAGCAGGGCTGCGGGAATCACCGCGCACAAGCTGTAGGACAAGAGCTGGCTGGCCCCCGTGAGCACATCGAAATGCGCCACCGCCAGCACCAGCACGCTCAGCAACGCCAGGCACGAAAACACGGGCAGAAGGCGTCCGCGCAGCAGGCCGACCTTGAGCTCGGGGTGCCGATGGAAATACACGCAGATCGCCACCGACGTCATCGCCATCAGCAGGATCACGCACAGGGTTGCCAGGTTGGAGAACCAGGCGAACAGTTGCAGGATCGGGTCGGCATCCATCGCGGCGAAGATCAATACCACCACCGCCGCGATCAGGCTCTGCAAGGCAGAGCCCATGTGCGGGCTCTGATGCACGCGGTGAGTGGTGCCGAGCACGCTGTGCAGCAAACCGTCACGGCCGATGGCGTAGAAGTAGCGCGCCGCGGCGTTATGGAACGCCAACAGCCCGGCGTAGATGCTGACCATGAACAGCACGCGGATGACCTGGGTCAGGTGCGGGCCGACGAAGTGATCGGACATGCCGTAGATAAAGGTGGTGGGGTCTTGCATGGCTTGCAGCATCGGCACGATCTTGTCCGCGCCCACGCCCACGATCATCGACCACACCGACAGCGCATAGAACCCGCCGATCAGCAGCACCGAACTGTAAGTGGCGATCGGGATGGTGCGCTTGGGATCTTTCGCTTCTTCACCGTAGATGGTGGTGGCCTCGAAGCCGATGAAGGCAGCAAAGCAAAACAACAGGCCGATGGACGGAGTGCCGCTGAACACATGCTGGCGAGTGAACGAGTCAAGATTGACGCCGCTGTCACCACCGGTCTTCAGAATGGCGAAGTCGAGGATCAGGATCGCCAGGTATTCGGCGACCACCACCAACGACAGGACCCGCGCCGAAAGGTCGATCTTGCGATAGCCGAGAAACGCAATGCTGGCCATCGCCATCAGCGAATAGGCCCACCAGGGCAAGGCCACGCCTGCCACGCTCTCCATGGTGCCGGCGACCACGCCACCGAACATGCCATACAAGGCGATCTGCAGGATGTTGTAGGCGAACATCGCCAGCACCGCCGCCGAACCGCCGGCCAGGCCGCCCAGGCCCCGGGAGGTAAAGGCGTAGAAACCGCCGGCGTTGGTGACGTGACGCGACATGGTGGTGTAACCCACCGAGAATGCCATCAGCACCAGCAAGGCCAGGATCAGCAAGGCCGGGGTGCCCGCGCCGTTGCCCAGCATGATGCCGATCGGGAAGCCGCCGGCGATCACACTGAGCGGACTCGCCGCGGAAATAACGAAGAAGATGATGAAGCCGACACCCAGGGCGCCACGCTTGAGCTCCGTGGAGCTGTTGACCGGGAGAGTTACGCTCATGTTCTTGACCTTATTGTATGAGGCAGTCGCTGTGGGGTGGCCCCGATCCAGGCGCTATCGGTGCCGGGTAGCGCTTTTATTGTTGAGGTTGCGCGCTGTATTCGATGCTATGCCCGCCCACGAACACCTCGCTATCCCAAATCGGTAACATCGCGGGCGGCGCCCCAAAACAGGTCAGGGGCCGATTCCCTCACCGCCGATTTGGGATAACGCTCAGAGCTTGCAGTCGCGCAAGCTAGCATCACCCACCCTACGCCTGCCTGAGCCTGAAGCTGCCGGCGTCGGCCATTCAATTATCGAGCCCGGCCTGCTGCTGGCCCGGTTCGGCCGGCAACACCGATCATGACGCGATGGTTACAGAATTATCGAACCGAGCTGGTTAAAAACCGAAACCGGCCGATATATGACATACCCAATAAGAAGTCAGTGGCCCAGGCCAACTGATGGTCAACAGGCATGCTGTTCACTAGCGAGATCCCCCGATGCTCGATTCCCTCTCCATCCGCTTGAAAATCATCCTGCTGTCCGGTCTGTGCCTTCTGGGCGTGATCGGCCTGATCGTCAGCATGAACCTCTACCAGGGCAACCAGAACAGCCGGTTGATCAGTACGTCCAGCAGCAAGATGCTGACCGACAGCGGCGAGACCCTGCTGCTGGCCAAGGCTGCGGAACAGGCGGGCAATTTGCAGCGAGCCTTTGGCAACAACCTGTTGCTGATCACCGCCCTCTCCGACCAAACGATCCAATTACGGAACATGGCCGCCCAACGCGGGTTGCCGGCCGCGTCGTTGCGCGAGGAACTGAACCAGAGCCTGAAGACAACCTTCGAACACAACCCGCAGATATTGGGGCTGTGGCTGGTTTTCGAACCAAACGCGCTGGAAGGCCAGGACAGCGCGTTCGTCAATGACGCGCCGCGCGCCTCCAATGAAAAGGGCCGCTTTGCCAGCGCCTGGAACCGCGGTGGCGGCGAATCGTTGAACATCCTTATTCCCGAAGCCGATTTGCACAAGACCGAGCTGAGCATCAGCGGCACCCCCTACAACAGTTGGTACACCTGCCCGCGAGACACAGGACGCGCCTGCCTGTTGTCGCCTTACGCCGATACCCAGGCCGGGCAAGTGCAACTGATGACCACGCTGTCGATACCGTTGATTGCCGATGGCAAGGTCATCGGCACCCTCGGTGTGGACCTCGCACTCGGCGCCCTGCAAGCGGCGGCGAGCGGTGCCCAGCGTACGCTGTTCAACGGCTCGGGCAGCATGCTGATTGTGTCCGACAGCGGCGTGCTCGCGGCCTACAGCAAGGACGCAGGCCAGGTCGCCAAACCGGTCAGCGTCACATTGGGCGAGCAAGGCAAGACGATACTCGCGGCTGTGGCGCAAAAAAAACCGGCGGTGCTGGCCGAGAATGACTTGATCCGTGCCGTCTACCCCGTCGCGCCCATCCCCGACGCGGCGGCGTGGGGCGTGGTCATCGATTTGCCCAAACAAGTCTTGCTGGCCGACTCGATCGCGCTTCAGGCCTTGCTTGACCAGACCCAAACCCGCGACACGCTGGAGTCGCTGCTGGTGGCCATCGGCGCCGGGTTGCTGGGCCTGCTGCTCATCTGGCTCACCGCCTCCGGCGTGACGCGCCCGATCAACAGTGTCGCGCAGATGCTCAAGGCCATTGCCAGCGGCGACGGCGACCTGACCCAACGCCTGCACTACCGCAAGAAAGATGAACTGGGCGAACTGGTGAACGGGTTCAACCGTTTCCTCGACAAACTGCAACCGACCATCGCGCAGATCAAGCAGAGCATCACCGATGCGCGCGGCACCGCCGACCAATCCTCGGAAATCTCGCGGCAGACCAGTGAAGGCATGCAGGTGCAATTTCGCGAGATCGACCAGTTGGCCACCGCGTCCAACGAAATGAGCGCCACCGCCCATGAAGTCGCCCACAGCGCCTCGAATGCGGCCCAGGCAGCGCGCGGTGCCGACCAGGCGTCGAGGGACGGCATCAGCCTTATCGAGCGCAGCACCCGCGACATCACCGCCCTGGCCAGCGAGGTCAGCAAGGCCGTGAGCGAAGTCGAAGCCCTGGCAGTCAACAGCGAGCAGATCGGTTCGGTGCTGGAAGTGATCCGCAGCATTGCCGAGCAAACCAACCTGCTGGCGCTCAACGCGGCGATCGAAGCGGCGCGCGCCGGGGAAAGCGGCCGAGGTTTTGCGGTGGTGGCCGATGAAGTGCGCAACCTGGCCAAGCGCACCCAGGATTCAGTGGAAGAAATCCGCCTGGTGATCGAGCGCATCCAGACCGGTACGCGAGGCGTAGTCGCCACCATGCATTCCAGCCAGACACTGGCCCAGGACAACGCCGGGCAGATCCACCAGGCCGTGCAGGCCCTGAGCAAAATCAGTGAGGCGGTCACGGTGATCAGCGACATGAACCTGCAGATCGCCAGTGCGGCGGAAGAGCAAAGCGCGGTGGCTGAAGAGGTCAACCGCAATGTCTCGACCATTCGCGGGGTGACCGAGACCCTGACTGTACAGGCCGCCGAGTCGGCGCAGATCAGCAGTCAGCTCAACGCACGGGCCAATCAACAGATGAAGCTGATGGACCAGTTCCGCGTATAGCGCACGGCGGCAGAGTGGCGCGTGGCGTCTGGGACGGCAACTCGGCGAACAGCACATGGTACTCGGCCGCGAAATGGCTGAGGTGGTAAAACCCCCATTGGGCCGCGGCATCGCCAATCGAGAGGCCCGCGGCCTGGGTGGACATCAAGCTGCGGCGCACGCCATTGAGCCGCACGCAACGCAGGTAGTTCAGCGGCGTGGTCTCGGCCACGGCGCGAAAGCTGTTCTGCACGGTGCGCCGGCTCACCTGAAGGCGTTCGCACAGTTCGAACACACTGGGCACGTCGAACTGCCCGGCAGCCGCCATGCGGTGGCATTTTTCGACGATAAAACTACGGGTGGAACTGGGCGTGCGCTGCTGCTTGTCGCAGGCCGGATCGGTCATGAGCTGCACCAGCTCGTCGAGCATGGCCTGTTCCAGCGCCTGTTCATGTTGCCGCTCCTGCACGCTGTCGTGAGTCCCGTCGGCCATGGCCTGGGCGAACACCGCGAGCAAGCGCCGACGGGCCTCGGCGAAACGCTGGCTGGACACCCTGATCACCGGCTGACGCAGCAACAGGCTGACATCCTTCGCCGATGCCGTTTGCGCCAGTGCCTGCTCGAACAATTCTCGCTCGAAGGTGATGGACAGCAGTTGCATGCCCATCGGCATATGAAACATGAACTCCTCGCCACCCCGCAGAAAAAACAGGCTGCTGTCGTCCACTTCACGCCCCTGCATCCGCATCGACCCCGGCACATTGATCGGCACCGCGAAGCACATCTTGCCGCGCGGCGCGACGCCGTGCTGCACGACACGCTGGTTGATCTGCTCAAGGAAAACGTGGCAATCGGCAGTGGTCAACTGCATCAGCGAACTCTCGGTCGAGCCGGCGGTTAACTGGTTGTAGTCTTGGTTCCACTGCTGCACGTTGGCGGCATGCACGTGCACATCCTTAAAATGACCGACGCTGTTATTTCTCATAATTAGCGATATCCACGGATATTTATTATTTTAAGGTCTGTTTATTTATCGATATTCTCATATAAAGCAATTAATGCAAATTCCAGCACGCACCCGCCAGGCCTGCGCCGGCACACGCATGTGCCGATTCGGGCTACCGGCCTGGCGCCCGTCACGCCGATGATCAGCCCACATCAATCACCATCGCTGAGATTCCGTCATGAGTGAAGCCACGCTTGCAGCCCTCCACTTCGCCGATGCACCGCGCATCACCTCCAGCACGCTCCCCGGACCCAAGACGTGCGAAGCCCTGGCGCTGTCGGCGCGCACCGAGTCCATGGCGCGCGGCGGCGGACGCATGCCGATCGCCATGGACAGAGCCTTCGGCGCAACCTTCAAGGACCCGGACGGCAACACCTTCATCGACCTGTCCGCGGGCGTGGGTGTCAGCAGTGTGGGTCGTTGCCACCCGAAAGTGGTGCAGGCCATTCGCGACCAGTCCGAAGTACTGATGCATGCCCTGGAAATCAACAGCACCCGCCGCACCGAACTGGCCGCCAAGCTCTCGGAGATCGCGCCCGACGGCCTGCGTGGCGACTGCATCACGTTCTTCACCCAAAGCGGCAGCGATGCGCTGGAAGCCGCGATCAAGTTCGCCAAACGCATCACCGGGCGCCACCAGATCCTCGCCTTCCACGGCGGCTACCACGGCGTATGGAACGCCTCCGGTGCCCTCACCACCGGCACGGCCTATCGCAAGGGCTACGGCCCGATGATGGGCGGCGTGATTCACGCCCCCTACCCCTACGCCTACCGCTTTCCTTTCGACACCACGCAAAAAAGTGCCGAGCAAATTGCTGGCGAGTATGTGGACCACCTGCTGAACAGTCCCTACACCGCCGCCGATGACGTGGCCGCCGTAATTGTGGAGCCGGTGCAGGGCGAAGGCGGCTACGTGCCGCCCTCCCCCGAGTTCCTGCGACTGTTGCGCAAGGCCTGCGACCGCGCCGGCGCGTTGCTGATCGTTGACGAAGTACAGTCCGGTGCGGGCCGCACCGGCAAGATGTGGGCGGTCGAACACTCCGGTGTGAAACCCGACATGCTCACCTTCGGCAAGGGCATTGGCAGCGACTTGCCAATGGCCGGGCTGATCATGCGTTCGGACCTCGCCGCGCAGATTCCCGACGGCTCGATGCCCAATACCTTCGCCGCCAACTCGTTGTCTGCGGCGGTGGCGTTGACCAACATCAGCATCCTGCAGGACCCGGCACTCGGCCTGCTCGACCGCGCCCACCTGTTGGGGCTGGAAGCACAGGAACGTATCCGTGGTTTCAACAGCCCGTTCGTCGGCGAAGTCCGCGGTCGCGGCCTGATGATCGGTATCGAACTGGTTGAAGACGCCGCCACCAAGACGCCGCTCGAGGGCGCCAAGATCGGCCAACTCATGGGCTACCTGATGAACCACGGCGTACTGATGATTCCTTGCGGGCGTTACAGCAACGTGATGCGTGTGATGCCCTCGCTGACGATCACACGCTCGCTGTTCTTCAAGGCGCTGGACATCTTCGGCGATGCCCTGGCTTCCCTCAAGGCATGAGGCCTGTCGCCTCCGACCCATCACGCATGGACATCCACATGACTCAACACCTGAACCACTTTATCCAGGGCGCGCCCTCCGAAGCCAGCGACGGCGCGCGCATCCCCCTCATCAATCCCGTGACCGAACAGGTGTACGGCAGTTGCGCAAGCGGCACCGCCGAGGATGTGGACCGTGCCGTGACAGCGGCGCGCGCCCAGCTGGAAGGTGGCGCCTGGAGCCAGCTTGACGGCGCCCAGCGCGGGCGGCTGTTATCCAAACTCGCCGACCTGGTGGAGCGCGACAGCGAAGCACTGGCCGACATGGACGCCGATGCCATCGGCCGCTCACCGCTCGAACCGCGCCGGATGGACCTGCCCAACGCCATTGCCAACCTGCGCGCCGCCGCCGGCTGGGCCAATCAGCTCGAGGGGCGGACCATTCCCACCGGCGGCTACTTCGGTCGCAAGACCCTGTCGTACACCGTACGCGAGCCAGTGGGCGTCGTGGGCGCCATCGTGCCGTGGAACTCACCGCTGATGATTACCGTGTGGAAGCTCGCCGCCTTGCTGTCGGCAGGCTGCACCGTGGTGATCAAACCCTCGGAAGAAACCCCGCAATCGGCCCTGCACCTGGCGGCGCTGGCCCAGGAGGCCGGATTTCCTGACGGCGTGATCAACGTGGTCACCGGTTACGGTGCGCAGGTGGGCCGCGCCTTATGCGAACACCCGGATGTGGCCAAGATCAGCTTCACCGGCAGTCCCGAAGCCGGGCGTGAGATCCAGCGCACCGCGGGGGTACTGTTCAAGCGCGTGGCACTGGAACTGGGCGGCAAGAGCCCGCAGATGGTGTTCGACGATGCGCCCTTCGACGACGCCTTGTTCGGCTGCACACTGGGCCTGTTCGTCAACCAGGGGCAGATCTGTGCCTCCGGCTCGCGCATCCTGGTCCAACGCAGCCTCGCCGAGCGCTTCGCGCCGCACTGGCCGAGGCCGCTCGCGCGATCAAGGTCGGCGACCCTCGCCAGCCTGACATCCAGATGGGGCCGGTGGCCAAGAAAGCGCAATTCGATCGCGTCAACCGTTACATCCAGTTGGGCATCGACCAAGGCGCCTCGCTGCTGGCCGGCGGGGTATCCACCCCTGAGCAGGGCTGGTTCGTACGCCCGACGATTTTCGCCAACGCCTGCAATGACATGGCGATCGCCCAGGACGAGATCTTCGGCCCCGTCGGTACGGTGATCACGTTTGACAGCGAAGAAGAGGCCGTGGCACTGGCTAACGACTCGGCCTACGGCCTGGCCGCCACGGTGTGGACCACCGACCTGACGCGCGCGCACCGCGTGGCCGCTGCGGTAAAGGCCGGCGCCATCGGCGTCAACTGCTGGAGCCCGCTGGACGCCAACCTGCCGTGGGGCGGCGTCAAGGCCAGCGGCATCGGCCGCGAAGGCGGGCTTGGCGGCGCGCTGGCCTACACCGAGGAGAAAGTGATCACCGTGCTGCTGCCCGCCTGAGAACAGCCACTGCACCGGTCATCCTCTCGGCGTTGGCCGTGGAGGATGGCGTTCACCCGTGCGTTTTCGATGCCTTGATGATCAATGAAGAGACTGCGATGAACACTCAAACAACAACGACAGTTGATCGGTATCCCTTGTCCCTGCGCATCCTGCACTGGGTGCGCGCCGTGGTCATCGCCGGCCTGCTCTGGGCCGGCTGGCACATGACCGGGCTTGACGATGAAGTGGTGAGTAAATACACACTCTATTACCCGTGGCACAAATCGTTTGGCGTATTGGCGTTTCTGCTGGTCCTGCTGCAGATCGCCCTGCGCGTTCGCACCCCCACGCTTCCGCAGCCACCGCAAACGCTGGCGGCGCATGAGCGTTTCCTCTCGCGGTTTGTGCAGCGTTCCATGTACGTGCTGATCGTAGCGGTACCGTTAATGGGCTACTCGATGTCAAGCACCTACACCCAGAGCGACGGGGTGTTCTTTTTCGGTGTGAACCTGCCGGAGCTGCTGACCAAGAATGACGATTGGTTTGTCGTGTTCCAAGGGCTGCACAAGATACTGGCCTATACCTTGCTGGTGTTGATCGTGCTGCATATCGCGGGTGCGCTCAAGCACCGGTTGTTCGACCGCGACCCTCGCAACGATGTATTGCGACGCATGCTGTGAATGGATCAGCGTCATTTGGCGGTGGCTGGGCTGTTGTGGCGAGCGGG
>JAFHKH010000257.1 GCA_016937595.1 Pseudomonas cedrina subsp. fulgida
ACTTTGTGGGGTCAGTTCAAATTTAGGTGGACACCATCGCCTCAAACGACGGTGTCAGGAAGGTGTGTTGCCCGGACGCTTACACTGCTAATCCTGTAGGCCACGTACTACTTGCCCTGCAGAGCCGACCTGATAGCTGCGTACCAATTTTGTACCGACATGAGTCCATACAGCGACGCCCTACTCCTCACGACAGGCCGCCATCGGCCGTTAGCTGGCCTATATATCGTCGTGATTTTTACGATTGTTTATCGCCCAGCTTGGTTGCAAAATCGGCGGCTCACGCGGTTGAGCCTTATAGACAGGGAGTTCAGATGGAAACTTTCGAATTGGATGACTTGACCCATGAGCAGATCAAGGCGTTTTGCCAATTGGGTGATGAACATCTGGAAGGCGGTGATTTCACGGCTGCCATCGGTCAGTACAACCTAGCGTGGGAGTTGATTCCAGAACCCAAAAATAACTGGGAAGCGGCGACATGGGTGCTTGCCGCTATCGGCGATGCCTGTTTTCAGGGAGGATTCTTTACCTCCGCAAAAGAGGCCCTTGAGTATGCGATGACTTGTCCCGATGCAGTCGGCAATCCATTTTTGCATTTGCGTTTGGGCCAAGCACTTTACGAGAAAGAGGAAACTGATCGAGCCGCCGATGAACTTATGCGAGCATACATGGCGGCTGGAGATGAGATTTTTGACAACGACGACCCCAAGTATTTCGCGTTCCTAAAAACGCGGGCCGTGATTTAAAAATCGGAACAGCCGATAACAAAAGCTCGACGGCGGCAATAATTGGCCGATAACTGCCGTTTTCGAGAGGCCGCGATTGGCCGATTTCTGCCGCTAGTGACGGGCAGCAATCGGCCAGAAGCAGACATTCGGTCGTATCTACGGATTCAGGGTCGACTCACTATCAAGGCATGCAAAACCTGAAGGCTTGGTACTAGCTTTAAATAGATCGACAGAAATCTGATTTGATGGCAAGGCTTCAAAATGAAAATGTTTGGAATGAGATTTATTGGTTCTCGAAGGTGCTGCCAGCGCCTTACGGAGATCACCGACAATGCCCATGGGAGCACTGTCGGCGTCCGGATTTTCAGGTGTGTCCTCCGCTATATAATTAGCGGTCAGATCTTTACCTTCATGCTTTGAGGGGAATATTTCGCATAGTCACCAGAGCGGTAGCGCAAAGGGTTTCCTTGCCTTGTTTCACGGCAAACAAATCGGCAGCGGCAACCGTAGTGTTGTTCGATGCATTGATGACACGTCCCCTGGCTAGTAGCTTTTCACCCTCTGCCGGGGCAATTAGTTTGACAGTGAAATCTGTAGTCATATTTATCCAGCCAGGTGGCAGCAAGGTTCCGGCGGCCGAACCTCCGGCAAAATCAGCCAACGCTCCGATGATACCACCTTGAAAGTAGCCGTTATGCTGGGTGAGTTCTTTGCGCGTTGGCTGTTCGATTTCACAATGACCTGGCTTCAGGTAATTGTAATGAAATCCCAGTAATTTTGCCGCTGGCATACTGAGTACCGCTCCTTGGACGTGCTTATCAAAGTCCGGATTGCTTGCAGCGAAATCTTCCATGGCATTCATCCTTATAGTCTGCATGTGTGAACGACACTAACCAGGCCATCGCTCGAGTTTTTTATCAATGTATTGAGTGCGTATTGCATTGCGCATAACCTTGCCACTACTCGTTTTCAGTAGTTTTCCAGGCATCAATAAAACAATGTCGTGGGGAGTAATCTCATTGTTTAAAACCACTGCCTGTCGAATGATCGAGATAATTTCGTCCCCCTCGATTTTCTTTCTCCACTCTCTTCGCACTTCTTGAACGATAATCAGTTTATCTTCAGCGTCTAAGAGTGAAAACACCGCGCACCCCGAATTCTCTAGGCTATGGTGAGCTGTCGAAACATTGTGCTCGATATCATGCGGGTAATAATTCTTACCGCGAATAATAACCATATCTTTTATTCGGCCCGTTACATATAACTCTCCTTGGTGGACAAATCCAAGGTCTCCGGTACGTAAATAAGGCGGTTGAATGTTCCCTGATAAATGATTTGCGAAGGTGCCTGCGGTGAGCGCTTTCTGGTTCCAGTAACCCCGCGCAATATGGGGACCAGCTATCCAGATCTCTCCAATTTCGAATGGTGTGCGGGCTTTTCGGGTTAGCGGATCAACAATTTCTATACGTGTTCCCGGCAACGCTTTACCCGAACCCACCAATGTTTGGCAGGATGCGGTATCCGTCGGCAGAATCTTTCCATCACGCAGCGCCTGCCTGTCAACGTTCAGTGTAATCGGGCCTTTTCCCTTGACGCCTCCTGACGCTTGTAACGTGCATTCGGCCAAGCCATAACAGGGATAAACAGCCTCTCTGCTGAAACCGAATCGCTGGAAAGCAGCCTGAAACTCACTCATGGTATCGTTACGAATTGGCTCGGCACCATTGAATGCGACTTGCCAAGTGCTCAGATCCAGTTCTATATCCGGTTCTCGCTCAAGGGCCTTAACACAGGCACCAAAAGCAAAATTTGGTCCACCGCTTGTATGTGCTTGATAAATAGATATTGCTTGAAGCCAGCGCAATGGCCAGCGCATGAATGTTACTGGCGACATCAGAACACTGGTTGCGCCGACAAACATCGGTTGAAAAATATTCCCGATGAGACCCTGGTCGTGATAATGCGGAACCCACCCTATGACGGTAGACGCTTCGTCATGACTGAACGCATCCCGAATCATTGCCTGATTTGCAACAATATTTGCATGCGTCACCATGACGCCTTTAGGAGTGGATGTGGAGCCTGATGTATATTGAATAAACGCCAAGTCTTCAGCATCGACCGCCAAGTAGTCAGGGGGAAACGTAAACTGTTGACGCCCCCCCAAGTCGTCCATCTCAAGCCAAGACAACGATTCTCGATGATCTTGATCCTGAAGAGAGCTGCTTAGTGCCTTGAGTGTAATAATCAGACGTGGGGAGCAGTCGTCGATAATGCCTTGAAGCGTGCGTTGTGAGCGTTTTTTATTGGGTGGGCAGAGGGGTATAGCGACTACTCCTGCGTACAGGCAGCCAAAAAAAGCGATGATGAAATCTAATCCCGCCGGGAATATTAATAACGCTCTATCGCCACGCTGGGTTGTCTCTAACAGACGACCGGCAAACTGCCTCGCTTCAATTCTCAACTGTGCAAAGGTCAGCGTTTTTTCCACCAACAATTTTTCAGAAAGAAAAATATAGGCCGGTTTTTCCGGGTAACGCTCGCTATGGCTGTCTAGGCAGTCGGTCATCATACGAAATTTTTGCATTCAACCCTCCTAGTGCTTTGTGCGCTCAGTGAGTGATGAATTATGTCGACCAGCCCTTGCGGCCGTGAAGAGTGGAAAAAGTGGTTGCCGCTCAACTCATGGAAACTGAAGTCCCCGGTCGTTCTCTCCTGCCACGCCATTAGTTCGTCAGAATCAACCACAGGATCATGGGTGGCATAGATGGCGCTGATTGGACATTTCAATGTGTGCATGGGATGGAATTGATAAGTTTCTACCAGAGCCAAATCACTACGGATGATCGGTATAAGTGTATTCAACAGTCGGCTGTTGGTACCGATTGCGTCTGGCACACCGCCATAAGCCATCAGCTCATTCAGAAACGCCTGGTCCGATAGGTCATGGATCGGCGCCAGTCGTGCTGCCAACTGTGGTGCGCGTCTACCCGAAACAAATAAATGCTCCACTTGAACAGTATTGCGAATTGAAAGCTTACGGGCGACTTCATAAGCCAATACTGCACCCATGCTATGACCATACAACGCGAGTGGCTGACTCTCATGACAGAGTTGTTCAGCGATATGAGCAGATAAGCTGTCGACATCAGTAAACGTGGCTCTTTGGGCAGGCCCATCGAAGCATCTTGGTTTGATTCTTCGAATGGTTTCCGAGAGATGGGATCCCCACCCGTTATAAGTCGCGTTACTGCCACCTGCGTGAGGAAAACAGATCAGAGAGATTTTGTGTTTGTGCATTTCACCTTATCCCGGGAGAGTCAGACAAACTGAACATCGAGAGACGACAAGCTTCGAACGATGAAACTGCCCGCCTGCCAAGTCGGTTTGCTGTGACGGCGTATCAAGCGAGGTCCTTCCAACAATCTGGAAAGTACCGCCTGCATCTGGCGCTCGGCTAACAATGCACCTAAGCAACCGTGCATACCGTAGCCAAATGCTAAATGCCCCTTTGTCTTACGCTCAATATCAAAGAGATCAGCAGCAGGAAAAACGCGATCATCCCTATTGGCCGAACCCAAACACAGCAGAATCTGATCCCCTGCCTTAATAATGTGCCCATCCAGGATCAACTCTTTTGTCGCGAAGCGTTTGGTATGTTGAAGAGGCGTCTCGAAACGCAAAACCTCTTGTACACAGCAGGGGATTAACTGTGGTCGCTTCTGGAGTAACCGGTATTGCTCAGGATGCTCCAGCAACGCATTAATGCCGTTACCAATCAGACTTTTGGTGGTTTCATTTCCGGCAACAAAGCACATGATGCAGACGAAGATCAGCTCCTCCTGAGTCAAGCGATCACCATCAATTTGTAGATCAAGCAGTTGACTGATCAAGTCTTGCCTTGGATTATTCTTACGTTCGGCAATGACACTGGAGAGATATTCCATATATTCATCAAGAACAGTACTGACTTTTTCAAAATCGTCCTTGATCATCAATCCAGGTTCTAACAGAAAGCGGATGGCATGAGTCCAGGCATCGATGGTCGAGTGCATTTCGGCAGGTAGCCCGATCCATTCACACATAACTCGTAGCGGCGTGGGTTGGGCCAGGCCGGAGATGATGTCCATACCTCCTTGCTGATAGGCGTCCCGCAGCAAGTCTTGGATAGTGTCTTCTATAGAGCGTTGCAACTGATCTATCGCCGACTGCGAAAACGCGATGTTCATCAATTTTCTCAAACGATGATGGTCGGGATTCTCGGTGAATACGATTGATTTGTATGCCAGCCGCTGAAATGGTGCGTTATCGCGACCAAACTTAGCGGCTTGATTATCAACCAGTTTCGGAATAATGCTTGCATTGCAGCTACGATCACGCAGAACACTCATGACATCGGCATGTCGGGTGACGACCCACATACCCAACACTTTATGCAGAGGGTTCAGCTCACGTAACTGGCGGTAAACACCGTACGGTGTCTCACGAAATTCAGCGGAAAAAGGGTTGAAGCGGGGTAAATTCACTAATTTACCGGGTGTCAAAATGTGATCCTGAGCACCATCAGACATCGTGAGGTTCCTTCCATCAGATTGATTATCGGATAGCTTGAAGTTGGAGTCTCAACAACTGAATTTTTCCGAACTGAAAACCGTAAGCCGACATTTTCAAGTAGCGTAGATAACGGGTAACGACTGCATCGCCGACACGTTCCGCAGCAACTGCTTTATTGGCGGACAACCGGCGATACCACTCTTCACACGTTTTCGCATAATCCAGCCGGCCATTGTCGACACGTTGAATTTCGAAGATCCCCTCCGCCGCTTGAGCTATTTCTGTCAACGTGGGCAGGTCCGCATTGGGAAATATTTCCTCGTTGAAAAAAGTGCTCGCTTGTTCTCTGGCCATGGAACCATAAGCAATTGTTTGCAACGAAAGCCGCCCCCCGGGTTTCAACCAGTCCCGGCAGGAAGTGAAGAATCTTCGGTAGATTGCTATTTTCTCTTCAACACTATCTGAAGGAGAGGCGAAGTGCTCAAAGGCTCCAATCGAAATGATTCCATCAAATGGTGTTGCGGGAACGAACTCCTGCCAGTTTTTTACCTCTATGGCCACTTTCGAATATAACTGCCTTTGTATATAAGCCGCTTGCTGATCACTCAGCGTCAGGCCTACGGCGCGCTTGATGTTTGGCATATTCTCCAGCGCATCAAGCACGCCCCCCCATCCGCAGCCAATATCAAGCACCGATTGTAAATTTCCCGCATCAATGGCCTCAAGGTGATACGCAATTTTTTTTACTTGTGCATTCTCCAAGGTTTCACTACCGGCCCACACAGCGCAAGAGTAGGAAAGTGTAGGATCCAGCCACAACTCATAAAAGTCGTTACCCACATCATAATGATGGCGTATCGCTTTAGACTCTTCTTCCAGTCGATGCTCGGTTGTTAAAACACTCATTTTTCCGACTTCCTGTCCCCACCCATAATCAAACCAGTCACGGCCTTGATATTGGGATTATCGAACAGCTCTTCCGCTGAGATTTCCACGCCATATTTTTGTTCGATTTCGATTAACAAAGAAACTGCCAAGGAAGAGTCCAGCCCCAACTCACCGAAATCTTTATTTTCATCGATGCTGATTCCGGGAGTATTGAGAAGCTCGCCTATCTGGTCCTTACACCATTGGACTACGGTGTCTTTTTCTATCGAGACAGATTCATATGCAGACATGATTGAATTTTCCTTATTAGAGAGGTTGTACGTTTCTTTTTTTACGACTGATTCTTCGTTGCAATGTGGGAATTCGTAAATCCCACGCCACACCCATCAAGCACAAGCCCCGGATAAACCAGTAACCAGGATCGAATACTGACCATTGCAACCCAAATGAAGGAGACTCGGGGAATGCATGGTGATTGTTGTGCCATGACTCCCCGAAGGTGACTAAGCCAAATAAACCACCATTGCGGCTGTAATCTTTGGATTGATAAGGTCGAGTACCGAACCGATGAAGTAGGGAGTTGATGGACCAAATGATGTGACCCACGACGAACATGCGGATAGCCCCTCCCCAAAGGAAGCCGCTCAACGCGCCCCATAACGATTGGCTAAGCAGCCCGCCCAGTAACGCCGGCGCTAGCAGGCCAAGAAATACCCACGTGTAGTAATGACGCGCCGTTTTGGCGATGAGTGGATCTCGAATCAAATCTGGAGCGTAATAGGCAACGTTGGGGTAATCGTGCTCCTTCATCCACATGAAGTGTGAGTGCGCCAGCCCCTTGATGAGGCCTGCCAATCCGGAGCCATGCAGATTGGGTGAGTGCGGGTCGCCTGGTTGATCACTCAACTCGTGGTGACGCCGATGCATGGCCACCCAAGACAGTAGAGCCCCCTGCCCGGCCATGGAACCCAGTATCGTTAAGGCAACACCAACTGCTGGCTTGGCCTTAAATGAGCGGTGAGTAAAGTATCGATGATAGCCCACACTGACGCCGATCCCAGTCAGAGCCCAAAAGGCAATGAACAAACCAACATCTAGTGCGCTCACGGGTATGTAAAATGCCAACAACCCCGCAAGAACAACGCCAAATACAGGAAGAATATCAAACAACAGGAAATGCTTACGTTGAAGTCGATGAAAGTACCGACTACTTATCGCCTTGCGTTTCAGATCTTTACGCTCGGCTTTATCTTGGGGAATTTGATCTACTTCGGGTGAGCGCGCAGCACTGTCCATCGTCAATCACTCCGTGACATATCGTTAATTGCGCTAAGCGTGGCACTTATTATTGTGTTGGATAATAATCGCAGTCCGTGCTTCAGCTACCCACTAGAAAAGAAGCGCTGGCTCGGACCACTCGCTCATCTCCAACGCTAATATAACTGTTAGCAAAAACCAATCGGCTTCCGGTTTTTTGAATATCCACCACTGCTTCCAACCAATCGTCGATCTTAGCGGACCCGGCGAAATCAGTTGTCAGTGTGGTAGTCACAAGTTTAAGAGGTGGATCTTTCGAGAAGGCAGCGCTATAGCCCAAGGCAATATCAGCCAGCGCCATGAACAACCCTCCGTGGGCGAGTCCACGCGCATTGGTGTGTCTCTCCTCTACCCGAATCCCAATGGTAAAACCTTCAGAATTCTCCCGATAGTAGAAGGGACCCAGAAGATCAAGAAAAGGGCTACTTCGAAATAACGGCTTGAAATCTTGTGGAACATCCATATCACACCCCTTTATTATTTTAATAAACACGAAGAGCTTTGGGAGTTCAGGTATATATCAATTCATCACAGCGCGTCAGACAAAAATTGCTTGATGGTCGAGTTGACGATTTGGGCGTGAGTCATGCTGACCGAATGTACGGCGTCAGGAACCACTAAGAATCGACTGTGAACAAGCCCTCTGCTCAGTTGCTTAGCCTGCTCAATACTGATCGCACTGTCGTCGCGGCCCCAGATGACTAGTGCCGGCATCTGCAATTTACTCAACGCAGGAACAAGATCATCGCGCTCTACCAGAGCCTTAAAATTCAAACCTAATGTGCTGTTGTCGATGGCGTGCCATTTTTTGATCCAGGGTGCAGCCAATTCCTTGTCAGCACCCAAAATAAATCCTGACACACTTTGTGCAATTTCATCAGTCAGGGAGTTTCAAGCCATGCACTCAGGAGATGTGAGTACACGACTTTCTGGTTTTCATCTTCCACGCCAGCTTGCGTAGCGATCAGAACCAATGCTTGAACCTTTTCTGGGTAACGCAGTGCGGCCCGCAGACTGACGTAGCCACCTTGCGACATACCCAGTAAAACGGCCTGAGCTATATTAAGGTGGGCCAGAAGAGCAGACAGGTCGTCTGCACTATCCCAGAGACTGAATGGCTCACTGACGAAGGCAGCCTGTCCATGCCCTCGTTGGTCCCATGTGATGACTCGATAGTACTCACGTAATGCGCAGACCTGCGCGTCGAACATGCTTTGGTCCATGAATAGACCATGAGAAAGTATTATTGCCACATCCCCGACCAGCGTATCTGTAAAGCTGATCAGCCTTCCATTAATCAATGCAGCAGTCATTTGATCTTCCATGATCTTAGGCAATGGCAGTGAGAGTAGCTTAGGCATCGTCCTTGTCAAATTTGTTGGCTATCCTCATTTGTCACGAGTCGAGGACCCGAATTTTAGACTGAATCGCCCCCGGTTCCGCAGGCATGCACTTTCGTATGATTCTGGCCAATTCAATTCTTGCCAGCGGCCACCGGCAGAAGTCGGCCGATTCTGTTGAAA
>JAFHKH010000258.1 GCA_016937595.1 Pseudomonas cedrina subsp. fulgida
GCGGAACCAATAGCCGCCGTCACCCAAATAACGGATATGTACCCGGTCACAACCCACGACATGGTCGGCCCTAAGGCCGCCACGCAAGCGCGAGGTCAGCTGATTTTGTGCAAATAGCCAGGCAACGGCTGTTCGGGCAACACCGACAACACCTTCAACCGCTGCAACATCCGCTGCCTGGCCCGTTGCAAATGCTCACGCAGATTCAGCGCCGCGGCATCAAACGCGCCATGCAGCAGCAACTCCAGAATCAGCCGATGTTCGGCCAACATTGCCGGATCGGCACCGATCCCCAGCAATCGATAAAAAATCCGGCTGATGATCATCGGGCTTTGCCCCTGGCGGATCAGCGCCGCGATCTTGCGATTCTGCAAGCCGGCCAGGCAGTGTTGGTGCAAGTCTTCCTCGATCCGCTCGATGGCTTCCAGGCTGCACTGCGAGCTGTCCTGGGCGTCCAGCACGCGTTGCAGCATGGCTTCGAGCAGCTCGCGGTCGAGGTTGGGCGCGCTCTGGCGCAGGGCTTCAGGCTCCAGGCAGGCGCGCAGTTCGTAGTCTTCGGTGACTTCCCGCGCGGTCAAAGGCCCCGCCAGCCATTGGGAGTAGGGCTCTTTTTCCACCAGACCACGGTCGCGCAAGCGCATCAGCGCCTCACGCACCACCGCGCGGCTGACGCCGTAATGGTCGGCGGCGGCTTGCTCGTCCAGGCGGTAGTGGCCGAAGGCAATGCAGGTGGACAACGCCGCGCCGATTTCCTCGACGATGCGTTCGCCCAGCGGCCGTGTGTCCACCAACTCGTCCTCACCGTTAAGCCCCAGGTGCGCATGGCTCAAGGGCAGGCGCAACGGCTCCATGGCCAGGCCTTGCGGGTTGATCAGGTAGCCGCGGCCGTTGAAGCGGCAGATCAAGCCTTCGTCATGCAGCAGGTCCAGGGCCTTGCGCACCGGCACGCGGCTGGTGCCGAACAGTTCGGCCAGCGGCGCTTCCAGCAACACCAGCCCATGGCGGGCGGTACCGTTGACGATCGCGTCGCGCATCACTTTGTGAATCATCGCGTAACGGGAGGCCGAGGCGGACACTGCTTTCATTGCGTTCTCAGAGGTGTAGGGGCGGTTGGCCGGGGATTCTCTCATAGATGGGCCTGTCACTCTGCGCCACGTCGACGGCACGTTTTTGGGGCCTCGACCGTAGGAATGTTACTTTTCTGCACCAAAATGTACTTATTAATAAAAGATACATTATTTCACTCCGGCCTTCTGAGCGGCGTCCTGCGCAGATTCCTTTGCTCGCTTAACACCCTCTACCCCGTAGCTCTGAGCGAAAATCCTGGTTTGCGCAAAAGCCGATGAACACAGACTGGCACGAAATCTGCCTTTGTAAAATGTACATTTTATTAATATGTACGTTTTGTGAGGGTCATCCCGATGCCAGATGCCATTTCAATGGCCGAGGACTTCGCCAACGGTCGCAGCGACCCGGTGCAAGCCCTCGAACAGGCGCTCGATAAGGCGAGCCAGGTGCCGTCGGTCTTTATCAGCCTGACGCCCGAGCGCGCCCGCCGTGAAGCCGAAGCCGCCGCCGCGCGTTGGCGCGCCGGCCAGCCGTTGAGCGTGCTCGATGGCGTGCCGCTGGCCTGGAAGGACCTGTTCGATGTGGCCGGCAGCATCACCCACGGCGGGCGCCGCCTACCGCCCGCCAGGCACCCGTCGCGTTGCTCGATGCGGCCACTGTCGGCCTGTTGTGCCGGGCCGG
>JAFHKH010000259.1 GCA_016937595.1 Pseudomonas cedrina subsp. fulgida
GTGGATATGCCAACTGACACACCGCTTTCGCGAGCAAGCCCGCTCCCACATGGGTTCTGTGTATGCCACTTCCCCCCGCAGAACCGCAGAAATAGCCACTTGCCATTTCAGTTGATGATAAGCATTATCATTAACTGCAAACCGGTCTGGTATCTCTGTGAGCCAATCTCGCTTCAACCACGTCTTTCTCACCCAACGGGTGATTCTGCTTCGTACCCTGCAGCGCATGGTGAATAACCACAGCACCGCCGAGGACCTGTTGCAGGAAACCTACCTGCGCGTCACTCGGGCCCTGAGCGAGCGGTCGATCGATCACCTTGAACCTTTTGTTTATCAGACTGCGCGCAACCTGGCGCTGGATCACCTGCGCGCGCGTCGGATCCAGGCCCGTACGTTGCAGGAAGATGTGCCGCTGGACGTCCTGCAAAGCGTTGCTGCTCCCATCAGTACGCCCGAAGATGCCACCCAGGCCGAGCAACTGCTGGAGCACCTGAGTGTCAGCCTCGGCCAGTTGAGCCCGCGTCAACAGCAGATCTTCATCCTCAGCCGCCTGCACGGCTGCAGCTATCAAGAGATTGCCGATCAATTGGACGTGTCCTTGAGCACCGTGCAAAAGGAACTGAAATTGATCATGGCCATCTGCATAGGTGTGGCCGAACGGCTGGATCGGCCTTAAGCTGCATCCGAAAGAAGCGTCGACTCAAGCTGTAGGAAAGTTGAATAGAACGTGGCGAAGACCCGAGGCACACCGTGACGGACCCGAATAAACTGCGCCCCCATGAGCTGGCTCATGAGGTGTTGCAAGACACGGCTATGGACCAGGCCCTCGATTGGCTGATCGCCTTGCAGTGCCCGCAGCCCGGCCAACAGGCCGAGTTTGAAGCCTGGCTGGCCGGCAATCCGGCCCACGCCCAGGCGTTCGCCAAGGCCCAGGCCGCCTGGGGTGGCGCGCCGGTGCACAGCGCCGCCGTTGCCCTG
>JAFHKH010000026.1 GCA_016937595.1 Pseudomonas cedrina subsp. fulgida
GCGGTGTATCAGTCAAGTATCCAGTGACTGACACTCCGCCTTCGCGAGCAAGCCCGCTCCCACATTTGGTTAACATGTATTCAACGACATCGCGTTGCCCATTCAATTAGGAACTCCAGCCAACATGGCCGTTACCTGCACCACCCTTGAAGACGTGCGAACCAACATCGACAGCCTCGACCAACAAATCGTCACTCTACTGGCCGAGCGCGGCCGCTACGTGTCACAGGCGGCACGTTTCAAGAAAGACACCGATGGCGTCAAAGCACCACAGCGGGTTGAACAGGTGATCACCAAGGTGCGGGGATTATCGGAAACCGTGGGCGCAAATCCTGAAGTAACTGAGCAGGTATACCGCGCAATGATTGCAGCATTTATCCAGCAAGAATTGGCTGAGCATGCTGCACTGACGAAGATGAGCGACAAGCCTAATCCATCGAACTAAAAGAGTTAAAATTTTCCAGACGTTTTTCTTGCAAGCACAAATTCCTGAGCCATTGCCAACCTATTGAAAACCATCAAATAAATTTCGAGAAACTTTTTAGTTTTCTTAGTTATCAAAAACTTCGCTTTACTTCAGTTCTCTTTGCTACGGTTTTTGTCTAATATCGAAGGGCAATCACTTTGCCATCACATCTATTCACGGATCCGATAGGGTAAGAGGCTTATATGGAATTTTTTGAAAAGCTCACCAGTCTTGCAGCAAAAGTTCGGTTGCAAGGCCCCGCCATCCAAACAGAAGAAGCTACGAAGAATGCTTTTGTAATGCCTTTTATCAACACGGTGTTGGGCTATGACGTATTTGATCCCCAAGAAGTGACGCCTGAGTTTGTCTGCGATGTCGGGACAAAAAAAAGGCGAAAAAATTGACTACGCGATCATGAAAAATGGCGAAGTTCAGATACTCATTGAATGCAAAAAGATCGGTGAGTCATTGAGCATCAATCATGCCTCGCAGCTTTTTCGTTATTTTCACGTAACAAGCGCAAGAATTTCAATTCTCACCAACGGTCAGGTCTACAGGTTTTTCACCGACCTAGACGCCCCTAATAAAATGGACGAAAAGACGTTTCTGGAACTGGACCTGCTGGACATCGATGAGTACTCCGTGCCGGAGTTGATAAAGCTTACCAAGTCAGCCTTCGACGTTGACTCAATCATCAATGCTGCGGGAGAACTGAAATACGTCAGCCAACTCAAAAAAATTATTGGTTCACAAGTCAGTAAACCAGAAGACGAATTCGTGAAGTTTTTCGCATCCCGTGTTTATGAAGGAGTCATCACGCAGAAAGTCCGTGAGCAATTCTTCGAACTGACACGAAAAGCGTTGGCTCAGTTTCTGAACGACCAAATCAATGACCGTCTCAAATCGGCCATGAGCGGTGTAATTCAGCCAACGGTAACGTCATTGACTGTAGCAAACAGCGCGAACACAGATATTCAAGGCCGAGACGAGTCGGAAGATAAGATCCTGACGACGCTTGAAGAGTTGGAGGGTTATCACATCGTCCGTGCTGTCGTCCGCTCCGTCGTCGACGCCAAACGAATCGTTCAGCGAGATACCCAGAGCTATTTTGGGATATTACTAGACGACAATAATCGCAAGCCTATTTGCCGACTCCACTTCAATCGCAGCCAAAAATACCTCGGGATATTTGACGAGGACAAAAATGAGACACGGCATGCGATTTCATCCATTGATGAGATTTACGAGTATGCAGATCAACTGAAAAAGACAGTGGGCTATTACGACTGAACGCTAGATCTGAACAACCGGAATCACCGGTAACCTTGTGGCGAGCGGGCTAGCACCCACTGTAGGAGCGAGCTTGCTCGCGAAAAACGTCAACGATAACGCGTGTTTCCTGAGTGAACGCGGCACCTGTGAGTTCTTCGCGAGCAAGCTCGCTCCTACAAAAAGCCTTAACTGACTGGCATTGGGGCTAGCACCGCTCGCTACACAAGTAATGCCCCCCTTAAGTTGCAGGCGTCATCGCTTGGGTCAGGTCATCCACGACGGCCTTGCCCATCTCGCACAGGTAATGCGCAGCCCATGCGTATTGTTCGCCACGCACATCCATCGCGGCTTCCATGGCGAGCTTCTTGGAATAGAAAAGCAAGGTGGAGGCATGTTCCAGTGCTTCACCTATCGGCATGCAGGCATTGACGCGGAACAGTGGTTTTTCGTTTTCGCCATAGTCACCGAAAGTGACGACGCCGAGGGTGGTGATTGAGGACAAGGGTGGATCGGGGACGACTTTAGACATGGTGTACCTACTAAGTGAGATAAAGGACCACCACAGCACGTCGCTAAACATAAAGGGGTGGCAGCTGTACGCAGGTTAGCGAACCGGTCACCTAGACACCCGGTAGATCCGAAGATCTCCCGCGCACAGCCGCCATAACACGATACCGGCAGGCGCAATAACCGCCTGCCAAGCGTGTAAAGAGGGTGAGTCTCAGTGATTCGGGTCGCTAAACCCGGACGCTGTTTTCACAGCGAAGCCAGGAGACTAGTGACCCAAACCCTAAGCCGCAATAGGCTGGAGATTCTCTAGGAGACGTCCTGCAATTTAAAGGGAATCGTCGTTGATGGCCCTTTAACCAACACCGCTCTCACCTTCCTTTCACGCCTCCCCGACAAATCCCCTTCTAGACTCTCCCCATCAGCCGTGAAACGGCCAGGGAGTACGCCATGTGGCGGTCTGCAATAATGTTGTGCGCAGCGGTTTGGCTGGGCGGATGTGAATCAACCCATCAATATTTGCTGGCCAAGGGTTACCCACCGGCCTTTGCCGACGGTTTCGATGACGGCTGCAGCAGCGGTCGCCAGGCGGCAGGGGTGATTACCGGGGAGTTTCGCAAAAATGTGCCGCGTTATCTTAAAGACCGCAGGTACGCCGAAGGCTGGGAGGATGGCTTTCGCCAGTGCAAGGCCATGCGCGAGCACGAGGAGCTGCGGGACTATAGGGAGCGGCATTGGGATGACCGGGGCGTAAGGGTCTATCGCTCGCAATAGGTCGTTGGACGCAGAGCGTCCTGGGATACATGCCCACGCGGAGCGATGGGCACGATCAGTGTTGAGACGGACTTGTGTAGAACGATGAGCGCAGAGCGTGGGAACGATCACGCGGCGAACATGGCCCAAACGCCATTGAGGGAGAACACCATGAGCCGTGCATTTGTAAATGAAGACAACGCCGCCGCCCAGGCCGATCAGCCAGTGGAGCGTCAGGTCAGTGAGCAGCCCAATCGCTTGACCGCGCAAGGGCTGGCGCAGTTGCAGGCCAAGGTTGCGCAATTGCAGGCCGAGCACAGCGCCGAATCCGCCAAGGGCGAGCAGGCCGATAAACAGCGCCAGGCCGACCTTGAGCGGGATTTGCGCTATTTCAACCAACGGGTTCAAAGCGCCCAGGTGGTCGCACCCGCCACCGCCAGCGACAAGGTGCAGATCGGCAGTTGGGTGACGTTTGCCAATGAGCAGGACGAGCAGCAACGCATCCAGTTGGTCGGCGAGGACCAGGCCGATGCCAACGCAGGCTTGATCAACTGGGGCTCGCCCCTGGGCCGCGCATTGCTGGGCGCCCAGGAGGGTGACGAGGTGCTGTGGAAGCGCCCCGTGGGCGATCAGTTGATCGAAGTGCTGCGTATCGAGCCTGAGGCTTAGACGATGCCTTGGGCCAGCATCGCGTCGGCAACTTTGACGAAGCCCGCGATGTTCGCGCCTTTCACGTAGTTGATCCGGCCGTTTTCTTCGCCGTAATGCACGCAGGCGTGGTGGATCGACTGCATGATGCCGTGCAGCTTGCTGTCCACTTCACCGGCGGTCCACAGCAGACGCATGGCGTTCTGCGACATTTCCAAGCCACTGACCGCAACGCCACCGGCATTCGACGCCTTGCCCGGCGCGAACAGAATGCCCGCCTCGATAAAAATATCCACAGCCGCCAACGTCGTCGGCATGTTCGCGCCTTCAGCCACGCAGAGGCAGCCGTTGCGCAGCAGCGTGCGGGCGGCGTCGGCATCGAGTTCGTTCTGGGTCGCGCACGGCAGCGCTATGTCGCAGGCCAGTGCCCATGGAGTCTGGCCCTCGCGAAACTCCAGACCGAAACGCTCGGCCAGTTCGCTGATACGCCCGCGTTGCAGGTTTTTCAGCACCAGCAGCGCCGACCATTGTTCTTCGGTCAAGCCGTTTTCGGCGTACAGCGTGCCTTCGGAGTCGGACAGGGAAATCACCTTGCCACCCAGATCCATCACCTTGCGCGCGGCGTATTGCGCCACGTTGCCGGAACCGGACACCGCCACGCGCTTGCCCTCGACCCGCTGGTGGTTGCGCTTGAGCATTTCTTCGGCGAAATACACGCAGCCGAAACCGGTGGCTTCCGGACGGATCAGGCTGCCGCCGTACGTCATGCCCTTGCCGGTCAGCACCGAGGTGAACTGGTTGCTCAGGCGTTTGTACTGGCCGAACAGGAAGCCGATCTCACGGG
Source organism: Pseudomonas cedrina subsp. fulgida (assembly GCA_016937595.1). Lineage (GTDB taxonomy): Bacteria > Pseudomonadota > Gammaproteobacteria > Pseudomonadales > Pseudomonadaceae > Aquipseudomonas > Aquipseudomonas fulgida. The sequence goes on from JAFHKH010000026.1 coordinate 4,491, forward strand.
CACCCACGCCGATATCGCCAGCCGGCACGTCGACGTCGGCGCCAATATGGCGGTACAACTCGCTCATGAAGGCCTGGCAGAAACGCATGACTTCGGCGTCGCTCTTGCCCTTGGGATCGAAGTCCGAACCGCCTTTGCCGCCGCCCATGGGCAGCGAGGTCAAGGAGTTCTTGAAGGTCTGTTCGAAGGCGAGGAACTTCAACACCCCGAGGTTCACCGACGGGTGGAAGCGCAGCCCACCTTTGTACGGGCCGATGGCGCTGTTCATCTGGATCCGGAAACCGCGATTGACCTGAACCTTGCCCTGATCATCCACCCACGACACCCGGAAAGTAATCGCACGCTCCGGCTCGCAGATGCGCTCCAGGATGCCGCTGTTCAGGTAGTGGGGATTGGCTTCGAGAAACGGCCACAAACTGCGCAGGACTTCTTCCACGGCTTGGTGGAATTCAGGCTGGTCGGGGTCGCGTTTTTTGAGACGGGCAAGGAAGGATTCGACGGATTCGGTCATGAACAGTCTCGGCAAATTGATTGTTGTTAGAGGGAGATTGAGCCGGACTTTATCAATTCATTTCGCACAGAAACAGGGCGAAATGTCGCATTTATGAATTTAAATGGTGCGCATAGTGAAAGTAAGCGCACCCCATCGCACCAAAACAGGGATTCTGGCCTGGAGCATGCACCAACAGTTAAACCGCTTTCGCGAGCAAGCCCGCTCCCACATTTGATCTCCCTGAGCCTCAAGAGGCTCCTTCCACCTGGCGCGATGTGGCGGCACATTGGCCGGGATCACTCCCCTGCCGCGATAGCCCATCGGCGGGTGCACGACCAGACTGGAGCCTTTCCAGAGGAGAACCACCATGAGCACCACTATCGCCGGCATCCAGATCCCCGACAGCGCTTTGGCCAGGGCCGCCACCGACTACATTCGCGACGTCGAATCCGACCTGCTCTACCACCACTCCCGCCGGTCTT
>JAFHKH010000260.1 GCA_016937595.1 Pseudomonas cedrina subsp. fulgida
TGGAACCCGGCGTCAACTTCGGCCCGGTGCAGAACCTCGATCAACTGCGCCTGGTGGACGCCCTGATTGCCGATGCGCGGGCACAGGGTGCGCGGGTGCTCTGCGGTGGTGCGCGCCTGGACCGCCCCGGGTTCTTCTACCCGCCGACGTTGGTGGCGGATGTCACCGATGGCCAGCGCCTGGTCGACGAGGAACAGTTCGGGCCGGTCTTGCCGCTGATCGCTTATCAGGATGTCGAGGATGTACTGCGCCGCGCCAACGCCGGCGACATGGGCCTGGGCGGTTCGGTCTGGGGCCCGGACGAGGAACAGGCGCAGGCATTGGCCAGTCGTCTGGAGAGTGGCGTGGCCTGGGTCAACTGCCATGCGCGCATCCAGCCGAACACGCCGTTCGGCGGCAGCAAGATGTCCGGCTTCGGCGTCGAGTTCGGGCTTGAGGGGTTACTGGAGTTCACCGGCCAGCAGTTGCTGTTCGTCAACAAGCGCGCAGCCGAATAAAACGTGTCACGACCTAAAAGACAGCCTTTGAAAGGCGCACCCCAAGGAGCTTCGATCATGCGGTATTCGTCCACTTCATTTCTCAGCGGTACGTTGGCCTGTAGCTTGACGCTTTGCGCCATCAGCCAGGCCCAGGCCTATGAGCTGTACAGCGATGAGAGCCGGCATCTGAATGCCGACATGACCGCCGTGTTCGGCATGTTCAACAGCCGCAAGAACTATGACGGCACGCCGG
>JAFHKH010000261.1 GCA_016937595.1 Pseudomonas cedrina subsp. fulgida
TTCAACCACTTGCGCTTCCAATCTCTCGTTAGCGGGAGGCGAATTCTACAGCGTTACACGCTGCTGTCAACACCTCTTTTTCTCCGCTTTCGACCGAGAAGATCGAAACGTTAATAGAGCCAGACAACACCGCTCTACCAACTCCTTCTGGGCTTCGGTGAACTGAAGCAACTCACTGTCGAATCTCGTATAACTCTTTGTTTACCAAGGAGTTTTCCGTTTCGACTGCGCCGGAAGTGGGGCGAATTATAGACTTCCAGAATCTGCCGTCAACCCTTAATTTTGCTTTTTCTATCAGTTAGTTGGAATTGATTAAAAAACCATCAAAAACTGATCAACGCTCCTTCTATATAGAAGAAGAGATTCAGATAACACCCGCGACCTTCAGGGCAGCCACATTACGCTCGCCCAACCCCAACACTTCCTGCAGCACCTTGGCCGTATGCTCTCCTAAAAGAGGAGGCGCATTGCGATACTCCACTGGCGTTTTGGATAACCGTATCGGACTTGCCACCTGAGGCACCATCCCTGCCAACGCATGCGGCAGCGCCATGGCCAAACCGCGCGCCTTGACCTGAGGATCGGAAAACACCTGCGCCAAGTCATTGATCGGTCCACAAGGCACACCAACCCGCTCCAGCTGCGACACCCATTCGGTCGTCGTCTTGAATACAGTAGCCTGACGAATCAACGGAATCAGCTCCGCCCGATTCGCCACCCGCACCTTATTAGTAGAGAAGCGCGGATCATCCGCCCACTGCGGCTGCCCAGCCACTTCAGCAAACTTGCGGAACTGGCTGTCATTCCCCACCGTCAGGATGAAGTCACCATCAGCGGTAGGAAAATCCTGATAGGGCACGATATTCGGATGAGCATTCCCCAGGCGCCTTGGCGAATCACCCGTTGTCAGGTAATTCATCGCCTGGTTCGCCAGGCAAGCCACCTGCACATCCAGCAACGCCATATCGATATGCTGCCCACCGCCGTCATGGTCCCGATGCGCCAGTGCCGCGAGTATCGCCACAGTCGAATAGAGTCCCGTAAGAATGTCGGTCAGCGCCACGCCAACCTTCACCGGCCCAGCGCCGTCGTCACCCTCGGGCCGGCCGGTCAGGCTCATAAGCCCGCCCAGCCCTTGAATCATGAAGTCATAACCCGCGCGCGTCGCATACGGCCCGGTCTGACCAAAGCCTGTGATCGAGCAGTAAATCAGCTGCGGATTGAGCTCCTTGAGCGACTCATAGTCCAGCCCATATGCCGCAAGGCCACCGACCTTGAAGTTCTCGATCAGAATGTCCGACTTGGCCGCCAGGTCGCGCACCAATGCCTGCCCCTCCGGCCGCGTAAAGTCGATAGTCACCGACTGTTTGTTGCGATTGGCCGACAGGTAATACGCCGCCTCACTGGTGTTCTCGCCATAGGCATCCTTAAGGAAGGGCGGCCCCCATGCGCGCGTATCGTCACCACTTCCCGGACGTTCAACCTTGATCACCTCAGCCCCGAGGTCCGCAAGAATCTGCCCGGACCAGGGGCCCGCCAGTACTCGCGATAAATCCAGTACCCGCAGATGCGAAAGCGCGCCCATGCCGTGCTCCTATTAATAGAACGCCTGAAGACCGGTTTGCGCACGCCCCAGGATCAGAGCATGCACGTCATGCGTGCCCTCATAGGTGTTCACCACCTCCAGGTTGACCAGATGACGCGCCACGCCGAACTCGTCGGAAATACCGTTGCCACCCAACATGTCCCGGGCCATACGTGCGATATCCAGGGACTTGCCACACGAGTTGCGCTTCATGATCGAGGTGATCTCGACCGCCGCAGTCCCTTCGTCTTTCATACGCCCCAGCCGCAGGCAGCCTTGCAGGGCCAGGGTGATTTCGGTCTGCATGTCGGCCAGCTTCTTCTGGATCAATTGCGTCGCTGCCAATGGACGGCCGAACTGCTGGCGATCAAGCGTGTATTGGCGAGCGGTGTGCCAGCAGAACTCTGCCGCACCCAACGCTCCCCAGGAGATGCCATAACGCGCGGAATTAAGGCAGGTGAAAGGCCCCTTCAAGCCACGCACATCCGGAAAAATGTTCTCTTGCGGCACGAATACGTTATCCATGACGATCTCGCCGGTAATGGAGGCGCGCAGCCCGACCTTGCCGTGAATCGCCGGCGCGCTCAGACCTTTCCAGCCTTTCTCCAGGACAAAGCCACGGATATCGCCGGCATCGTCCTTGCCCCACACCACGAACACATCCGCGATCGGGCTATTGGTGATCCACATCTTCGCGCCTGTCAGGCTGTAACCACCCTCGACTTTGCGGGCACGGGTAATCATCGCTCCCGGGTCGGAACCATGATTGGGCTCGGTCAGGCCGAAACAGCCGATCCATTCGCCGGACGCCAGCTTCGGCAGGTACTTCTGTTTTTGCGCCTCAGTGCCGAACTCATTGATCGGCACCATGACCAGTGACGATTGCACACTCATCATCGAGCGATAGCCGGAATCGACACGCTCCACTTCGCGCGCAATCAGCCCATAGCTGACGTAGTTCAGGCCGCTGCCACCGTACTGCTCGGGAATCATTGCACCGAGTAAACCGGTCTCACCCATCTCACGGAAAATAGCGGGGTCAGTCTTTTCATGGCGAAAGGCTTCGAGCACACGCGGCGCCAGCTTGTCCTGGGCGAATTGCTCAGCACTGTCGCGCACCATGCGCTCTTCTTCGGTGAGCTGCTGGTCCAGTAGCAATGGATCAATCCAGTTGAAGCTTGCCTTGCCTGCCATGAATAAGTCCTCGTGGGGAAATCAGAAGTCGTCGAAGCAGCCTAGGCCCATCAGACACAGAGGGCAAACGAGGTTTGCGCATAGGGTTGTGCTAATTTCTCACTTCGTAACAACCAATCAAGGCCTATGGGCGCCTTATAAGTGAGGACACGGTATATGCGCAGAAAAATCCCGAGCACCACCGCCCTCGTCAGTTTTGAAGCCGCAGCCCGCCACGAGAGCTTTACCAAGGCCGCGCATGAGCTTTCGATTACTCAAGGCGCCATCTGTCGACAGATCGCCAGCCTCGAAGAGTTTTTGAGTGTCGAGCTGTTTCGGCGCTCCAGGCGCGGGGTGAAGCTGACGGAAGCGGGGCTGTCCTATAGTCGGCGCGTCGCCGCGCAATTGGACGCGGTTGAGCGCGATACGCTGTCTGTCATGGGACAGCAAGGCGCCAACACCATCGAACTGGCCGTGGTCCCGACGTTCGGCACCCAGTGGTTAATACCTCGCCTTAAGGGTTTCCAGCGCAAACACCCGCAAGTCACGGTCAACCTGACCAACCGCACACGCCCGTTTCTATTTGCCGATACCGAATTCGACGCGGCGATCTACTTCGGCGACGCCGATTGGTCCGGTACCGAATCCCACCGACTGATGGGCGAGAATCCTGTGCCGGTGTGCAGCCCGCGGCTCCTGCACAGCACTACGCCGTTCAGCCCTCAGCAAATCGCGGAACTGCCGCTGCTGCAGCAGACCACTCGACCCTACGCCTGGCGCCAATGGTTCAACGCCCGACAGTTGAACGTACCCCGCGACATGACAGGCCCGCGCTACGAGCTATTCTCGATGTTGTCCCAGGCAGCCATGCATGACATGGGGATTGCGCTGATTCCGCCGTTCCTCATCCAACGCGAACTGGAGGAGCGTCAATTGGTGATCGCATCCCCTGAGGCGCTGACCAGCTCCAAGGCTTACTACCTGATGATTCCCGAAAGAAAAGTCGAATCCGCCTCGCTCCAGGCATTCAGGGACTGGCTGATTGATCAGTCACAGCGCTACAGCACCAGCATTCCTGGGCTTAAACCTGATAGCTGACTTTGTAGTCAGCAATCTTTATATCCTACAGATATAAGTATATGTCGCATTTGAACAGACTGTATCTGTCGCCTAATAACTGTGCGCAAAGCCATGCATTACATGGCTTTGAGCGACTATTACGAGCCAATAAACGACCATTCACAGCAACCATGGAAAAATAGCGAAAAAAAGCTTAATACCCTTTAACCACCTGTATTTAAATGGGTTATTCCGCATGCTTGCGACAATCAGTCACAGGGTGACTTGTAGTTAATTATTCGTCACCCGTCATAATCCCTTGAAGGTCGTAAAGTTCGCCTGCAAAATGCCGCGCCCCGCTGTCATTTCGGTGGGATCGTGCTGATCGGCCGCCCCAGCTGCGCCACTCGCGGTGCACTGGCCTTTTTACAAAAAGATCAAAAGCAAAAAGATCATGCAGGAGATTTGACGTGCACATTGGTGTTCCTCTCGAAACCCAGACCGGTGAAACGCGGGTGGCTGCCACCCCGGAAACCATCAAGAAGCTGATCGGCCAGGGCCATAAGGTCACTGTACAAAGCGGGGCCGGTATCCAGGCCAGCATCGTCGACAGTGCCTATGAAACGGCAGGCGCGACCATTGGCAGCGCCAACGATGCGTTTGGCGCCGAGCTTATTCTCAAGGTGGTTGCCCCCAGCGACAGCGAACTTGCGCTGATCAAAAGCGGCACCGTGCTGGTGGGCATGCTCAATCCGTTCAGCAATGAAACCATTGGCAAGCTGGCCGAGCGTGGCATCACCGCCTTCGCACTTGAGGCTGCGCCGCGCACCTCGCGGGCCCAGAGCCTCGACGTGCTGTCTTCCCAGGCCAACATTGCCGGCTATAAGGCGGTGCTGCTCGCCGCTCATCACTATCCGCGCTTCATGCCGATGCTGATGACTGCCGCCGGTACGGTCAAAGCCGCCCGCGTACTGATCCTCGGTGCCGGTGTCGCGGGCCTGCAGGCCATCGCCACGGCGAAACGTCTGGGTGCGGTCATCGAAGCGTCTGACGTACGCCCAGCGGTTAAAGAGCAGATCGAGTCCCTCGGCGCCAAGTTCGTCGATGTGCCCTACGAGACCGACGAGGAGCGTGAATGCGCCGTCGGCGTCGGCGGCTATGCACGCCCGATGCCCTCCAGCTGGATGCAGCGCCAGGCCCTGGCCGTGCACGAACGCGCCAGGCAGGCCGATATCGTCATCACCACCGCCTTGATCCCCGGTCGCAAGGCGCCAACCTTGCTCAGCGCCGAGACCGTCGCACAGATGAAGCCCGGCTCAGTGGTCATCGACCTTGCCGCCGCACAAGGCGGCAACTGCCCACTGACCGTCGCCGACCAGGTGGTGGTGGAAAACGGCGTGATCATTTGCGGCCCGACCAACCTTGCTGGCGCTGTTGCCGCCGATGCCTCGGCCCTCTACGCGCGCAACCTGCTGGACTTCCTGAAGCTGGTCTTCACCAAGGAAGGGCAGTTTGAAATCAACCTCGAAGACGACATCGTCGCCGCGTGCCTGATGTGCCGCGACGGCCAAGTCATCCGCAAAAACGCCTAAGCAGGGATTCAGACGATGGAAGAGCTTATCTCCCCCGGTATCTACAACCTGATCATCTTTGTGCTGGCGATTTATGTCGGTTACCACGTGGTCTGGAACGTCACGCCCGCGCTGCACACGCCATTGATGGCGGTGACCAACGCCATTTCAGCGATCGTAATCGTCGGCGCCATGCTGGCTGCGGCCCTCACCGTGACGCCGCTGGGCAAAACCATGGGTACCCTGGCCGTGGCACTGGCGGCAGTCAACGTGTTTGGCGGCTTCCTGGTCACCCGCAGGATGCTCGAGATGTTCAAGAAGAAAGCGCCCAAAGTTAAAGAAGAGGTGCAGAAATAATGAGTATGAATCTGGTCACGACGCTCTACCTGATCGCGTCGATCTGTTTCATCCAGGCGCTCAAAGGCCTGTCGCACCCCACCACCTCGCGGCGCGGCAACCTGTTCGGCATGCTCGGCATGGCGCTGGCGGTGCTCACCACCGTGGGCCTCATCTATAAGCTCGGCGCGAGCTTGCGACGGCCGGCATCGGCTACGTGATCGTCGGCCTGCTGGTCGGCGGCACCGCCGGCTCGATCATGGCCAAGCGCGTCGAGATGACCAAAATGCCGGAGCTGGTCGCCTTCATGCACAGCATGATCGGCCTGGCCGCGGTGTTTATCGCCATCGCGGCGGTGGTGGAGCCGCAATCCCTGGGCATCGTCAAACACCTGGGCGACGCGATTCCTGCGGGTAACCGCCTGGAACTCTTCCTCGGTGCGGCTATTGGCGCCATCACCTTCTCCGGTTCGGTGATCGCCTTCGGCAAACTGTCGGGCAAGTACAAGTTCCGCCTGTTCCAGGGCGCACCGGTACAGTTCGGCGGCCAGCACAAGCTGAACCTGGTGCTTGGTCTCGCCACGCTGGGCCTGGGCCTGGCGTTCATGTTCACCGGCAACCTCACCGCCTTCGCGCTGATGCTGGCCCTGGCCTTTGTTCTGGGCGTGCTGATCATCATCCCCATCGGCGGCGCCGACATGCCGGTGGTGGTGTCGATGCTCAACAGTTACTCCGGCTGGGCGGCGGCGGGTATCGGCTTCTCGCTGAACAACTCGATGCTGATCATCGCCGGCTCGCTGGTGGGTTCGAGCGGCGCGATCCTGTCGTACATCATGTGCAAGGCGATGAACCGTTCTTTCTTTAATGTACTGCTCGGCGGTTTCGGCAATGCGCCGGACGCCGGTGCCGCGACAGGTTCGAAGGAGGCACGCCCGGTCAAATCCGGCTCGGCCGACGATGCGACCTTCCTGCTGACCAACGCCGACACCGTGATCATCGTCCCGGGCTATGGCCTGGCCGTGGCTCGCGCGCAGCACGCGTTAAAGGAACTGACCGAGAAGCTCACCCACCGCGGCGTGACCGTGAAATACGCGATCCACCCGGTGGCGGGCCGCATGCCTGGGCACATGAACGTCCTACTCGCGGAGGCAGAAGTGCCTTACGACCAGGTGTTCGAAATGGAGGACATCAACTCCGAGTTCGGCCAGGCCGACGTAGTCCTGGTGCTGGGCGCCAACGACGTGGTCAACCCGGCCGCCAAGAACGACCCGAACTCGCCGATTGCCGGCATGCCGATCCTCGAAGCGTTCAAGGCCAAGACCATCATCGTCAACAAGCGCTCGATGGCCAGCGGTTATGCCGGCCTGGATAACGAGCTGTTCTACCTGGACAAGACCATGATGGTCTTCGGTGATGCCAAGAAGGTCATCGAGGATATGGTCAAAGCCGTCGAGTAATACTGCTTCAGCGCAATACTCGAAACCCCGGCCTGCTATAGGCTGGGGTTTTTTTATGGTTCCCGCGCTCTGCGTGGGAATGCGTCCAGGGATGCCCTGCGTCGTGCTTTGCACAGGCATGAAACCCGACCAAAGGCTCTAAATCGCGGCCTGGCATTCGACCATGGTAGCGGGCCGAAATCTTTTGAAATCACTAAACTGCGCACCTTGCTTCCGTAGCCCGAGATAACTATCCATGTACCGTGATCGTATCCGCTTGCCTTCATTGTTGAACAAGGTCATGAGCGCGGCAGACGCCGCCGCACTGATCGAGGACGGCATGACCGTCGGCATGAGCGGCTTTACCCGTGCCGGTGAAGCCAAGGCCGTGCCCCACGCCCTGGCTGAACGCGCCAAGACTTCCCCGCTGAAAATCACCCTGATGACCGGCGCCAGCCTGGGCAATGACCTGGACAAACAGCTCACCGAAGCCGGCGTACTGTCGCGACGCATGCCATTCCAGGTCGACAGCACCCTGCGCAAGGCCATCAATGCCGGCGAAGTGATGTTTATCGACCAGCACTTGTCGGAAACCGTCGAGCAACTGCGCAACAACCAGCTCAAGCTGCCGGATATCGCCGTGATTGAAGCGGTCGCGATCACCGAGCTTGGCCACATCGTTCCCACCACGTCGGTCGGCAACTCCGCCAGCTTCGCCATTTTCGCCAAGCAGGTGATCGTCGAGATCAACCTGGCGCACAACCCGAACCTGGAAGGGTTGCACGACATCTATATCCCGACCTACCGGCCCACGCGCACACCGATCCCGCTGGTGAACGTCGACGACCGTATCGGCAGCACCGCGATCCCGATCCCACCGGAAAAGATTGTCGCGATCGTCATTACCAACCAGGCCGACTCCGCCTCCACCGTAACGCCGCCCGACAGCGACACCCAAGGCATCGCCAATCACCTGATCAACTTCTTCAAGCAGGAAGTCGACGCCGGGCGCATGACCAACACGCTCGGCCCGCTGCAGGCAGGGATCGGCAACATTGCCAACGCGGTCATGTGCGGGTTGATCGAATCGCCGTTCGAAGACCTGACCATGTATTCGGAAGTGTTGCAGGACTCGACCTTTGATCTGATCGATGCAGGCAAGCTGACCTTCGCGTCGGGCAGCTCGATCACCTTGTCGGAACGCCGTAATGCCGACGTATTCGGCAATCTGCAACACTATAAAGACAAGCTGGTGCTGCGCCCGCAGGAGATCTCCAACCACCCGGAAGTGGTACGGCGCCTGGGCATCATCGCCATCAACACCGCGCTGGAGTTCGACATCTACGGCAACGTCAACTCCACTCACATCTGCGGCACCCGGATGATGAACGGCATTGGCGGCTCCGGGGATTTCGCGCGCAACGCGCACCTGGCGATCTTCGTCACCAAGTCGATTGCCAAGGGCGGTGCGATTTCCAGCGTGGTGCCCATGGTCAGTCACGTGGACCACACCGAGCACGACGTCGACATCCTCGTGACCGAAGTGGGACTGGCCGACCTGCGCGGCCTGGCGCCGAGGGAGCGCGCCCGAGTGATCATCGACAACTGCGTGCACCCGGCCTACCGCGATGCGCTCAACAGTTACTTCAATGCCGCTTGTGCTATCGGCGGGCACACTCCGCACCTCTTGCGTGAAGCCCTGAGTTGGCACATCAACCTGGAAGAAACCGGGCATATGCTCAAGGCGTGAATCACACAAATCGAGCTGATGGGCACACAGTTTTATCAGCTCGGTATTTTCATCCCCATTTCTTGAAAAAACTGTACTGCTGTACCGGTCTTTTCTTACAGAAATAGCCTACGAACGGGAGCTGATTAGCCTGTTTCGCACCATTCAGGTGCAGACAGGTACAGTTGCCCCGTTTTCGAACAGTACAGCACCGTTAAACAGTTAACTGGCCTCTCACAATACAGGTGAACTGTATCTAGAGAGTCTTGCGCCGGAAGAGGATCATTGGCATCAGTTAAACCACTACCTAATCCCGCCACAAGCGGAAGGATGCCATCATGGAACGTACACTCAGTTCCGATCTGTTCTCTGAAAAATCTGTAAACAACCAATCCGCCATGCCTCTGCGCGTTCTCGCCAACCTGATGTTGTGGCAGCGCCGCATTTCCAGCCGCCACCAACTGGCTCGCCTGGATTCGCGTCTGCTGGCCGATGCCGGTATCAGCGAAGCTCAACGCTACGAAGAGCTGAGCAAGCCGTTCTGGCGCTAACTTAGCGCTCGCTGGCCCTGACCTGTCGGGTCCACTGCCAGCACCCAGATTTGTCAAAACAAAGCCCGCCCCGGGACACTGGTGGCGGGTTTTGTCGTTTCCGCACAACGTTTTCAACAGAGCCAAGCGAAACTTAAGTACAGTTTTCCAATTAGCAAAAACGCACAGGTACAGTTTTGCATAGTCATAAACGCTACCAGAACAGCTGAGCGACGGCTTAATATCCGAGCCGTCACGTGGCGAACGTCGTCGAGCCGGCGTCTGATCCTGAGTGAAAGCCATGTTCTCGACAGGGCCGCTCTGCGCCGCCTCGTCTACCTACCCTCCAAAGGAGTCATCCCATGTCCCGCCTTCGCCTGCTGAGTGCTGCCGCTCTGTTGAGCCTGGCCGCCAGCGCCAACGCGACCAGCTTCATTGTGACCACTGATTCCATCGTCGGCGCGCTGAAAGCCACCTCCGACGCCAGCTCGGACGCCACTTCGTCCCTGCGCGACAGCAAGGTCGTGCGCGCCGCCCGAGACGACGCCGCCAGCTTCGTCGCCAGCGAAGGCGCCATTCGTGGCGTGAAACTGGAAAGCGCCCTGGCCCAGATCCGCCAGCAAGCCCCGCAACTCAATACCGCGACTGACGCGCAATTGGCCCAGGCCATCCTGGCCATCTGACGGCAGGCACGATGCCTGGGCACTGGCTCTCGCCCGGGCATTACGCTAGCCTTGGCGCTCGCTTTCAGTTGTCGAGTCCCATGGCTTTTTCATACCGCCTTTTAGTAGCGCCTGTGTTGCTTTGCACCGCCTGGTCACCGTGGGTTTCGGCCTTCGACCTGACCATCCAGGGCACCGTCGCGAGCGCGTACGCCACCAGCAAGGTGACGTCCGCGCCCTTCGACAGAAAAGTGATAATGGCCGCCCAAGACGACGCTGCAGCCTTTGTTGCCACTGACGGCCAATGGCGGGGCGCACGGCTGGAGTCAGCGCTCGATTATCTGCGCCGCAGCCAGCCAAAACTTAACGTCAGCGACCTTGAACTGGCGCAAGCAATTCTCGTCCAATAACCATCTTTGAATTCATCTTTTGTCATTTGGAGTTATTCCATGCGTAGCCCGCTGATCGCCGCCACCCTTGGCCTGCTGCTGTTGGCCGACGTTGCCCAGGCGCAGACCCTGGTGGCCACCAGTAACATCATTGTTCGCGCCTCTGGCCGTACCATTGATTTCACCTCGGACACCACCACCTCCATCCGTGACTCCAAAGTGGTACGCGAAGCCCACGATGACGCCGCCAGTTTCGTTGCCACCCATGGTGATATCCGTGGCGCTCGGTTGGAGGCTGCCTTCGACACTCTGCGCACACGCCTGCCGGAAGCCCGCGACGCCAGTGACCAGACCCTCGCAGAAGCCATCCTCGCACTGTGAGGCGAATCGCCGCCTGGCTCCTGGCCGGGGCTGTGCTGCTGTGCGCGGGCGCGGCCCAGGCCAGCCTGCAACTGCGGCTCAAGACAGAAGGCTTGAGCCCGGCTGAACAGCAGGCCAGCCAGGCACTGCTCGATGAAGCGCTGCGCTCGTTGCCGCCGCGCTTTATCGAGCAGTTGGACCGGCGCATCGATGTCGGCTGGACCGACAAGATGCCCGGCAACGCCTACGGGCAAGCGTCACTGGTATCCGAGCTGGACCTCAACCGCAACCTGCTCGCCAGCCTGACCGATGGCAGCGCCGCTACCCAGAAAACCAATCGCCCACACGGCACCGTGCGCCGGGAAATGCTCGCCACCGTGCTGCATGAACTGACCCACATCTACGACCGTGCGCGCCTGTGGTCCAAGGAAGACCGCACGCTGATCAATCGCTGCAGCCGCCAGAACAACCTCACCGGCCTGATCGGCCTGCCTGATCAATGCCGTGGCCAGAACGGCCGACGCTTCACCCTCAGCGATGACCCGCGCCTGCTGGACCTTGCCGGCTGGCCGCAATACGTCGGTCGCCGCGGCGAAAGGGAGCAGAACAACCACCAGGTCGCCCGCAGCCCGGACATTTACGAAACCACCAGCCCGCTTGAGTTCGTGGCGGTCAACATGGAGTACTTCCTCCTCGACCCGAGCTACGCCTGCCGCCGCCCTGCACTGTTTCGCTATTACAAGGAACACTTCGGCTGGGCCCCGCCCGAACAAGATACCTGCGCCAACACCTACGCGTTTCTCAACGCCGGAAACGATTTCGCCAAGACACCACTGGGCCACGTGGACCCGGAGCGCGTCTACGAAATCGACTACCTGCTGGCCGAAGCCAACCAGAACCTGGTCAGCCGCTGGGGCCACAGCATGTTGCGCCTGGTGATCTGCGCGCCGGGCCGGCCGCGCGGGCCCGATTGCCGGCTGGATCTGGACCAGCACCTGGTGTTGTCCTACCGCGCGTTTGTCGGTGACGTACAGCTGTCGAGCTGGGATGGCCTGGTCGGCAAGTACCCGTCGCGCCTGTTCGTACTGCCGCTGGCGCAAGTGATCGACGAGTACACCAAGACCGAGCTGCGCGGGCTGGCCTCCGTCCCGTTGAAATTGACCCGCCAGGAAATCAACGACACCGTCGAGCATGCCGCCGAAATGCACTGGAGCTACGACGGCAACTACTTCTTCATTTCCAACAACTGCGCGGTGGAGAGCCTGAAACTGTTACGCAGCGGCAGCGCCAACCCGCAACTGACCGGCCTGGACAACATCACCCCCAACGGTCTGCTTGAGGTCCTGAGCGCCCGTGGCCTGGCCGACACCAGCGTACTGGACGACAAACGCAGGGCACTGCGCCTGGGTTATCACTTCGACTCCTTCCGCGAACGCTACCAGGCCATGTTCGATGTGCTGCGCAAACACCTGCCGATCAAGCAGACCCAGGTCGAAGACTGGCTGGCCCTCAGCGCAGAGGAACGTCGCCAGTGGTTCGGCCAGGCGGACCTGCGCACCAGCGCCGCACTGTTGCTGCTCGAGCAGGCGAGTTTTCGCAAACAGTTGATGCTGGCCCAGGACGAGGTCAAGCAACGCTACCTCGGCGCCCGCGAGTTGAAAAACGGCGGCATGGAGAAAGCCAACGCCACACTGCAGCAGATCCTCGCCAACAGCGGCTTCCTCAGCCGCCCGGCCGAACTGTTGGGCAGCGGTGGCTACGGCCTGCCGCAACCTTCGGAAGCCAAGCGCCTGGAATCGGAAAGCGCCGAGCGCCAGAAGCAGTTGCAATCGCTGACCGGCGAGCTGGATAAAGAGGTGAGGGCGCTGCTGGATCCTTCACGCTCCGCCGAGATTGCTGCATGCGAAGCCAACCTCAAGCAGATCGGTGAACACCTGCGCACCCTGCACAAAGCCGCCGGCGGCCTCGAGCTGCCCTGAAATCCAAGGCTAAACACAGTCCAAATGTGGGAGCGGGCTTGCTCGCGAATGCAGTCTGACAGTTGATGATGCATCAACTGACACGCCGCTTTCGCGAGCAAGCGCTCC
>JAFHKH010000262.1 GCA_016937595.1 Pseudomonas cedrina subsp. fulgida
TTCAACCACTTGCGCTTCCGATCTCTCGTTAGCGGGACGCGAATTCTACAGCGTTACACGCTGCTGTCAACACCTCTTTTTCTCCGCTTTCGACCGAGAAGATCGAAACGTTAATAGAGCCAGACAACACTGCTCTACCAACTCCTTCTGGGCTTCGGTGAACTGAAGCAAGTCGCTGCCGAATCTCGCATAACTCTTTGTTTACCAAGGAGTTTTCCGTTTCGACTGCGCCGGAAGTGGGGCGAATTATAGACTTCCAGAATCTGCCGTCAACCGCTTTTTTCACATTTCTGTCATATCGGTCAAAAAAACCCTGCAAACGCAAAAGCCGGCCCCAAGGGGCGGCTTTCTCCCTGGCAAGCCTTAAAGACTGGGAAAAGCAAATTGCGACGCCTCATGACTGGCCCGTTGCGGCCAGCGCTGGGTAATCGCCTTGCGACGAGTATAGAAACGCACCCCATCCGGCCCATAGGCATGCAGGTCGCCAAACAGCGAGCGCTTCCAGCCGCCAAAGCTGTGATACGCCACCGGCACTGGCAGAGGAACGTTCACGCCCACCATGCCCACTTCGATCTCATCGCAGAACAGACGCGCCGCTTCGCCGTCACGGGTAAAGATGCAGGTACCGTTACCGTATTCGTGATCGTTGATCAGCTGCATCGCCGCCTCCAGGCTATTCACCCGAACCACGCACAGCACCGGCCCGAAGATCTCTTCCTTATAGATGCGCATCTCAGGCGTCACCCGATCAAACAGGCTGCCACCGAGGAAGAAACCCTGTTCATGCCCGGCCACACTCAAGCCGCGACCATCGACGACCAATTCCGCGCCCGCAGCCACACCTTCTTCTATATAGCCACTGACCTTGTCACGCGCCTGGCCAGTCACCAGCGGTCCCATATCCAGGCCGCAAGACGTGCCCGCACCGATCTTCAACGCCTTGACCTGCGGCACCAGCTTGGCAATCAACGCATCCGCCACCTGGTCGCCCACGCACACAGCAACCGAAATCGCCATGCAACGCTCACCACAGGAACCGTACGCCGCGCCCATCAATGCGCTCACGGCGTTATCCAGATCCGCATCCGGCATCAGCACCGCGTGATTCTTCGCGCCACCCAGCGCCTGCACGCGTTTGCCACGCTTGGTCGCCTCGGCATAGATGTACTCGGCAATCGGCGTCGATCCCACAAAACTCAGCGCTTTCACTTCCGGCGCTTCGATCAGCGCATCCACTGCCCCCTTGTCACCGTGAACCACACTCAACACGCCCTTGGGCAGGCCCGCCTCCTGCAGCAACTGCGCGATCAGCAAGGTCGAACTCGGATCGCGCTCCGAAGGTTTCAGGATGAAACAGTTCCCGCAGACAATCGCCAGCGGGTACATCCACAGCGGTACCATCGCCGGGAAGTTGAACGGCGTAATACCCGCCACCACACCCAACGGCTGGAAATCCGACCACGCATCAATGTTCGGTCCTACGTTGCGGCTGTATTCGCCCTTCAGAATCTCCGGCGCCGAACACGCGTACTCCACGTTTTCGATGCCGCGCTTCAACTCACCGGCGGCATCTTCCAGGGTCTTGCCGTGCTCTTCGCTGATCAACTGCGAGATACGTGCTTCGTTCTGCTCCAGCAATTGCTTGAAACGGAACATCACTTGCGCGCGCTTGGCCGCTGGCGTATTGCGCCACGCCGGGAAAGCGGCCTTGGCCGAATCGATCGCTTGTTGAATCGTTTCACGGCTGGCCAACGGCACCTGGTGAATCACCTGGCCGGTGGACGGGTTGTACACGTCGGCACTGCGACCGCTGTCGTTGACCAATTCACCGTTGATCAAATGCTGGATAAGGCTCATGCAGGGCTCCTGAAAAGGTGTTCTATATAGAAGGAGAAATCAGTCGATTTTGTTCAGCACTTCGCCGACCGCATCGAACAGGCGATCCAGGTCTTGCGGCTTGCTGTTGAAGGTTGGTCCGAACTGCAAGGTGTCACCGCCAAAGCGCACGTAAAAACCGGCTTTCCACAAGGCAATGCCGGCCTCGAACGGGCGCACGATCGCATCACCGTCACGCGGGGCAATCTGGATCGCACCGGCCAGCCCGTAGTTACGAATATCGATCACGTTCTTGCTGCCTTTCAAGCCGTGCAGCGCATTCTCAAAGTGCGGCGCGACGTCGGCTACGCTCTGCACCAGGTTTTCCCTCTGCAAGAGGTCCAATGCCGCCAGACCCGCCGCGCATGCGACCGGGTGCGCCGAATAGGTGTAGCCGTGGGGAAACTCCACCGCGTACTCCGGCGTCGCCTGGTTCATGAAGGTCTGATAGATCTCGCTGCTGGCAATCACCGCGCCCATAGGGATCGCGCCGTTGGTGACCTGCTTGGCGATGCACATCAGGTCGGGGGTCACGCCGAAGCTGTCGGCACCGAACATTGAACCGGTGCGGCCGAAACCGGTGATCACTTCGTCAAACACCAGCAGGATATTGTGCTGGTCGCAGATCTCACGCAGACGCTTGAGGTAACCCTGCGGCGGAACCAGCACGCCAGCGGACCCGGCCATTGGTTCGACAAACACCGCGGCAATGTTCGATGCATCGTGCAACTCGATCAGCTTGAGCAGTTCATCGGCCAGCGCGATACCACCCTGCTCCGGCATCCCACGGGAAAAGGCATTGCTCGCCAACAGGGTATGCGGCAGATGGTCAACATCCATCATCGCTTGACCAAACATTTTACGGTTGCCATTGACGCCGCCCAGGCTGGTGCCGGCGATATTCACGCCATGGTAGCCACGGGCGCGACCGATCATTTTGGTCTTGGTGGCCTGGCCTTTTAGGCGCCAGTACGCACGCACCATTTTTACCGCGGTATCGGCGCACTCGGAGCCGGAGTCAGTGAAAAACACATGATTCAGGTTACCAGGGGTCAGCTCGGTAATCTTTTCCGCCAGTTGGAAGGACAACGGATGACCGTATTGGAAGCCAGGCGAGTAGTCCAACGTTCCCAATTGCTTGGCGACCGCTTCCTGGATTTCCTTGCGCGTGTGCCCGGCGCCACACGTCCACAGGCCTGACAACGAGTCATACACCTTGCGTCCCTTGTCATCCGTCAACCAGCTACCTTCGGCGGCCACGATCAGGCGTGGGTCACGCTGGAAGTTACGGTTGGCGGTGTACGGCATCCAGTGCGCGTCCAGCTTCAATTGGCTGGCCAGGGACGATGGGGCGTTTTCGGGCATGTTCATCAGCAAAACCTCGCAGGGCAACAGGCAGCGTCGGGATTGAAAGCATTGTTGCAGCTAAATTGCCACGGCGATAAAGTCGATGAAATCCAACTCTTCTAACCTTCAGTCAGGCCGTCACTAAACTATGAGCAGCCGTCGTCCCGATCCCCTGGCCCAAGTCAGCGACTTCGATATCCGCTTGCTGCGCATCTTTCGCAGTGTGGTGGAATGCGGCGGCTTTTCAGCGGCGGAAACCGTGCTGGGCATAGGCCGTTCAGCCATCAGCCAGCAAATGAGCGATCTCGAACAGCGCCTTGGACTCAGGCTGTGCCAACGCGGCCGCGCCGGTTTTTCCCTGACCGAAGAGGGCCGCGAGGTTTACCAGTCGGTTCTGCAACTCTTGAGTGCCCTGGAAAGCTTCCGTACCGAGGTCAACGGCCTGCATCAGCATTTGCGCGGCGAATTGATCATCGGCCTCACCGACAACCTCGTCACCCTGCCCCACATGCGCATCACCCATGCGCTCGCGCAGTTGAAGGAGCGCGGTCCGGATGTGCAGATCCAGATCCGCATGATCGCCCCCAACGAAGTCGAGCAAGGCGTACTCGACGGCCGCTTGCATGTCGGGGTGGTGCCCCAGGCCAGCGCCCTGTCTGGGTTGGAGTACCAGCCACTGTACAGCGAGCGTTCGCTGCTCTATTGCGCCGTCGGCCACCCGCTGTTCTACGCCGACGACAAGCAGCTGGATGACGCCCGCATCAATGATCAGGACGCCATCGCGCCGACGTTCCGTTTGCCCGCCGAGATCCAGGCCCATTACCAGGCACTCAATTGCACGGCCAGCGCTTCGGACCGCGAGGGCATGGCATTCCTGATCCTCACCGGCCGCTACATCGGCTACCTGCCCGATCACTACGCCGGCCTTTGGGTACAACAAGGCCGACTGCGAGCGCTGAAACCGGCTACACGTTTTTACGATTTAAGCCTCGCATCGGTCACGCGCAAGGGCCGCGCCCCCATTTGGTGCTGGAAAGCTTCCTCGAAAGCCTGGCAAGCACGCGCTGACGCGGGCTTAACGCAAAAGCTGAGCACTTGGACAGCTTTTTGCAAACCCACAGGCACCTAGAGCCGTCCGACCCGAGTTTGCCCGCCATGCCACCAGAATCCTCCAGCACCAGCGACCTGATCTACGGTCTCAACGACCGCCCAAAACCTGCCCCGGCTTTGCTGGCCGCACTGCAACATGTGCTTGCTGCCTTCGTCGGGATCATCACGCCCCCCTTGATCATCGGCTCTACGCTGGGCCTCACGGCGTATTTGCCCTATCTGATCAGCATGGCGCTCATGGTTTCCGGTGTGGGCACCTTCATCCAGGCGCGTAGGCCATTTGGTATCGGCGCCGGGATGATCTGCCTGCAAGGCACCAGCTTCGCGTTTCTTGGCGCGGTGTTGTCGGCGGGCTTCCTGGTGAAACAACGCGGCGGCAGCCGGAAGACATCATGGCGATGATCTTTGGCGTGTGCTTTTTCGGCGCCGTGGTGCAGATCGTGCTGAGCCGCTTTATCGGCCAACTGCGTCGAGTCATCACGCCGTTGGTGACCGGGATCGTGATTACCCTGATCGGTATCAGCCTGATAAAAGTGGGCATCACCGACCTTGGCGGCGGTTTCAATGCTCCCGACTTCGGTGCCCCGACCAATCTGGCACTGGGCCTGTTCGTGGTATTGACGATCATTCTGCTCAACCGCTCCAACACCCCGTGGGTGCGCCTCTCGGCGATCATCATTGGCCTGACGCTCGGTAGTCTGGCCGCCTGGTTCAGTGGCAAACTCGTGCCTCAAGCCCTGCCGGACCTGCCGCTGATCAGCCTGCCGATGCCCTTTCGCTTCGGTTTCAACTTCGACTGGAGCGCCTTCCTGCCGATCGCGCTGATTTATCTGATCAGCAGCATCGAAACCGTCGGCGACCTCACCGCCAATTGCATGATTGCCCGCCAACCCATCAGCGGCCCTTCTTATATAAGCCGGCTCAAGGGCGGCGTACTCGGCGATGGCGTCAGTTGCATGATCGCCGCCACGTTCAGTGCCTTCCCCAACACCACCTTCGCCCAGAACAACGGCGTGATCCAACTTACCGGCGTGGCCAGCCGCTACGTCGGCCTGTACATCGGCGTGGTGCTGTTTTGCCTTGGTTTATTTCCGTTGATTGGTGCCGTGTTGCAGCAAATTCCCAAACCGGTGCTGGGCGGCGCAACGCTGGTGATGTTCGGCAGCGTGGCCGCCGCCGGCGTACGCATTCTTGCCCAGGCACCGCTGGACCGGCGCAGCATGCTGATCATCGCCACCTCGTTTGGTGTGGGCCTGGGCATCGCGGCCCAGCCGAACCTGCTGCACCTGATGCCGACACTGGTGCAGAACCTGTTTGACTCCGCCATCACCAGCGGAGGGCTGACGGCCATGGTGCTGTGCCTGCTGCTGCCGGAAAGCAAGGCCGCCACCGCTGCCGCAAACAAGGCGCCGGAAAGCGACAGCCTGGAACCGCTTTGACGGTTTTATTGCATCAGGACTTGTCTGAGGCTTGAGGGTGGGTTATCTGTGCACACGTCGTCTCTATCGATCAGCACGGAAACCTCCATGAGCCTCGAAGTTCCTGCCCATAGCCACCATGCCAGCAAGCCGGCCAGCCGCATTCGGCAAAAGAACGAACAAGCGATTCTGCAGGCTGCTGAAGACGAATTCGCGCGCCATGGCTACAAAGGCACCAGCATGAACACCATTGCTGCCAGCGCCGGGCTGCCAAAGGCCAACTTGCATTATTACTTCACCAACAAGCTGGGCCTGTATGTCGCGGTGCTCAGTAATATCCTCGAACTGTGGGACAGCACCTTCAACACGCTGACCGCCGAGGATGATCCGGCCGTGGCCCTCACTCGCTATATCCGTACCAAGATGGAATTCTCGCGGCGCCAGCCCCAGGCCTCGCGGATCTTCGCCATGGAGATCATCAGCGGCGGCGAATGCCTCACCGAATATTTCGGCCAGGACTACCGCGCCTGGTTCAGTGGCCGCGCGGCGGTGTTCCAGGCCTGGATCGACGCAGGCAAGATGGACCCCGTCGACCCGGTGCACCTGATCTTCCTGCTGTGGGGCAGTACCCAGCACTATGCCGACTTCGCCACCCAGATCTGCCGCGTTACCGGTCGCACCAAACTGACCAAGCAGGACATGGAAGATGCCGGCACCAACCTGATCCACATCATTCTCAAGGGCTGCGGCATCAAGCCGGCCCCATAAACGAAGCGACTTATGCCTTTCACGCTGACCGGCCTTTGCGAGTTTCGCGAAGAAATACGCAAAAGCCGCTTTCTCACCCTCGCCGCACCGATCACCAGCCCGCAAGAAGCGCAGGCGTTTTTCGAGCAGTACAGCGACCTGAACGCCACGCACAATTGCTGGGCCTGGAAGCTCGCCGACCAATACCGCAGCAATGACGACGGCGAACCCGGAGGCACCGCCGGGCGCCCGATTCTGGCGGCTATCGAGGCGCAGGGCTTTGATCAGGTCGCGGTGCTGGTCATTCGCTGGTACGGCGGCATCCAATTGGGCACTGGCGGCCTCGCCCGTGCCTACGGCGGCGGCGCCAATAAATGCCTGCAAAATGCCGAACGCATCGAACTGATCAGCCGTGTGCCCTTACGCTGCGCCTGCGCGTTTGCCGAGCTGAACCTGGTGAAACTGCGCGTTGTCGAACTCGGTGGGCTGGTACTCGAAGAAACCTTCACCGCTAATGGCGTCGAGTTGCAGCTCGCCTTGGGTGAAGCGCATATCGACATCCTGCAAACTCAACTCGCCGACCTCAGCCGTGGGCGTATCCTGTTGCAACGCTGAAAGTACTGCCCTTGAACTCCCGAAAATCGCGACGCTTAAAGGAAGCCTGCATGTCTACGCCAAAAACCGCATTGATCATCGGTGCATCCCGCGGGCTGGGCCTTGGCTTGGTCAAGCAACTGCTCCAGGACGGCTGGGACGTGACCGCCACCGTACGCGACCCAGGCAAGGCCGATGCCCTGAAAGCCGTCGGCCCGGTCCAGATCGAGAAACTCGACATGGACGATCAACAAGCCGTGATCGCCCTGAACCAACGCCTCAAAGCCCGTACCTTCGACCTGCTGTTCGTCAACGCCGGCGTCAAGGGCCCCGACAATCAGGAGCCGGGGCACGCCACCCTGGCCGAAGTCGGCCAACTGTTCTTCACCAACGCCGTAGCGCCGATCAACCTGGCCCAGCGCTTTGTCGGGCAGATCCGCAAAGACACTGGCGTGCTGGCCTTCATGAGTTCGGTCCTGGGCAGCGTGGCCATTCCCGACGGTGCCGATATGGCGCTGTACAAGGCCAGCAAGGCGGCGCTCAACTCCATGACCAACAGCTTCGTCACTCAGTTGGGCGATCACAGGTTGACGGTATTGTCGCTGCACCCAGGCTGGGTGAAGACCGACATGGGCGGCGACAACGCACATATCGATGTCGACACCAGCGTGCGCGGCCTGGTGGCCCAGGTGAACGCCTACACCGGCAAGGGTGGCCATCACTTCATTGATTACAAAGGCGACACCATCGCCTGGTAACCCGCGCCCTACTGTAGGAGCGAGCTTGCTCGCGAAGAACGCCCAGGCAACGCGTTTAACCAGACGGCCGGCGCGGAATCGTTGACGATTTTCGCGAGCAGGCTCGCTCCTACGAAGGTAGACTCCCCCTGCGTCTTCACCGGCGCCCCTGGATCAGCAGACAGGGCAACACTGAGCTGGCAAACCTGAACCCATCATTCAGAGGAGCCGGCCAATGCCTGCGACCCGTATCTGGTTAAAAAACCCCCTCGCGATATTCACTGCCAACGAACTCGACGCCCGTGGCGGCCTGGTGCTGCAAGACGGTGTGATCACCGAACTGCTGGGCGAGGGGCGCGAACCTGCCGTGCCTTGCGGGCAGGTGTTCGACGCTCGCGAACATGTGGTCCTTCCCGGCCTGATCAACACTCACCATCATTTCTATCAAACCCTGACCCGGGCCTGGGCGCCGGTGGTCAATCAGCCGCTGTTCCCCTGGTTGAAAACCCTGTACCCGGTCTGGGCACAACTGACGCCGGAAAAACTCGCCCTGGCGTCGAAGGTCGCACTCGCAGAATTGCTGCTTTCCGGCTGCACCACGGCGGCGGACCATCACTATCTGTTCCCCGATGGCCTGGAAAACGCCATCGATGTGCAAGTCCAGAGCGTGCGCGAATTGGGCATGCGCGCCATGCTTACCCGAGGCTCCATGAGTCTGGGCGAAGCCGACGGCGGCCTGCCTCCGCAGCAGACCGTACAACAAGGCCAAGTCATCCTTGAGGACAGCCAGCGCCTGATCCGCGAATACCACCAGCGTGGCGACGGCGCACAGATCCAGATCGCCCTGGCGCCCTGCTCGCCGTTCTCCGTCACCCCGGAAATCATGCAGGCCAGCGCCGAACTGGCTAACCGCCTGGATGTGCGCCTGCACACTCACCTGGCGGAAACCCTCGACGAGGAAGACTTCTGCCTGCAACGGTTCGGCCTGCGCACCGTGGATTACCTGGACAGCGTCGGTTGGCTCGGAGCACGCACCTGGCTGGCCCATGGCATTCACTTCAACCCGGACGAAATCGAGCGCCTGGGCGCCGCCGGCACCGGCATCTGCCATTGCCCAAGCTCGAACATGCGCCTGGCGTCCGGCATCTGCCCCACCCTGGACCTGCTCGCGGCGGGCGCGCCTATCGGCCTGGGCGTGGACGGCTCTGCCTCCAACGATGCGTCGAACATGATCCTGGAAGCCCGCCAGGCCCTGTACATTCAGCGCCTGCGTTACGGTGCGCAAAAGATCACCCCCGAAGCCGTGCTGGGCTGGGCGACCAAAGGTTCGGCGCAGTTGCTGGGCCGTACGGATATTGGCGAATTGGCCGTCGGCAAACAGGCCGACCTGGCGCTGTTCAAACTCGATGAGCTGCGTTTCTCCGGCAGCCATGATCCGATCTCGGCGCTGTTGCTGTGCGGTGCGGACCGGGCGGACCGGGTGATGATCGCCGGCACGTGGCGCGTGATCGACGGCCAAGTGGAAGGCTTGGATTTGAAAGGCTTGATCGCCGATCACACCCAGGCGGCGCGGGAACTGATCAACGAGATTTAACTGAAAAAACACCCTCGAAATGTGGGAGCGGGCTT
>JAFHKH010000263.1 GCA_016937595.1 Pseudomonas cedrina subsp. fulgida
CAACTTCAACCACTTGCGCCTCCGATCTCTCGTTAGCGGGAGGCGAATTCTACAGCGTTACACGCTGCTGTCAACACCTCTTTTTCTCCGCTTTCGACCGAGAAGATCGAAACGTTAATAGAGCCAGACAACACCGCTCTACCAACTCCTTCTGGGCTTCGGTGAACTGAAGCAACTCACTGTCGAATCTCGTATAACTCTTTGTTTACCAAGGAGTTTTCCGTTTCGACTGCGCCGGAAGTGGGGCGAATTATAGACTTCCAGAATCTGCCGTCAACCCTTAATTTGGTTTTTCTATCAACGGCCCCATAAACCTCAAAATCCAGGGCCTATTAGCTGCCTAAACGATTAATTGAGCACTATATTGCTCATCAGCGAACAGTTAAGCATCATAGCGCCCACGCTTCTCTTAATATGACTTCGGACGAACACCCTAATGACCACCTCTCCCCGCAGCCTGGGTTCGACGTTGTTCCCGGTCGGCCTGCTGCTGATCGCCATGGCTTCCATCCAATCGGGCGCCTCGCTGGCCAAAAGCATGTTTCCCATCGTCGGCGCACAAGGCACCACAACCCTGCGCCTGATTTTTGCCAGCGTGATCATGCTGCTTCTATTGCGCCCGTGGCGGGCCAGGCTGACTGCCTCCTCCCTGCGCACCGTGATCATCTACGGCATGGCACTGGGCGGCATGAATTTGCTCTTCTATATGTCCTTGCGCAGCGTACCCCTGGGTATCGCGGTGGCCCTCGAATTCACCGGGCCGCTTGCCGTGGCGCTCTACGCTTCACGTCGAGTGGTAGATTTCCTGTGGATCGCCCTCGCGATCATCGGCTTGCTCCTGCTCATTCCCCTGGGTGAAACCAGCAGCGGCATCGACTTGCTGGGCGCGGGCTACGCGCTCGGGGCGGGTGTCTGCTGGGCGCTCTATATTCTGTATGGTCAAAAGGCCGGTAACGACAACGGTGTCCAAACCGCCGCCCTTGGCGTGATGATCGCCGCCTTGTTTGTCGCGCCTGTCGGCATTGTCCATGCGGGCAGCGCCTTGCTGACGCCGGCCTTGATCCCGGTCGCCATCGGTGTCGCCATCCTGTCTACCGCTCTACCCTACACCCTGGAAATGGTCGCCCTGACACGCCTCCCCGCCCGCACTTTCGGTACGCTCATGAGCATCGAACCAGCTTTCGGCGCCCTCTCTGGCCTGTTTTTCCTGCAGGAGCACCTGTCCCTGGCCCAATGGCTGGCAATCACTTGCATCATCCTGGCCTCGGTAGGCGCCACGGTGACGATGCGCAACGAGGCGAAACCACTGGTTCCAGCCGATTGAGATCTGTTTGAATGTAGCTCTGGCATTTGGCGCCCATTTAGGCCATGTTTAAGCCGCAAACGAATGTCATTCATGGAGATTTTCGACAAGGACTGCGCGAACGCTACACCCGAGAGCGAGTAGAGCCTGCTTCACTCTTTGCGAGGCGGCTATTAAGGAT
This sequence comes from Pseudomonas cedrina subsp. fulgida, assembly GCA_016937595.1. Classification (GTDB taxonomy): domain Bacteria; phylum Pseudomonadota; class Gammaproteobacteria; order Pseudomonadales; family Pseudomonadaceae; genus Aquipseudomonas; species Aquipseudomonas fulgida. The sequence continues at coordinate 1,485 of JAFHKH010000263.1, forward strand.
AGGAATGAAGCGAATTTTGATACTGTTAATGGTCGTGGCCATTGCTGGCTGTGCCGCGACCACCAAGACAGAAGTAAAACGTGGCAAAAAAGGGCTGCATATCAATTGCTCCGGCCTGTCCTCTTCCTGGGAACAGTGCTACACCAGCGCGGCCAACTCGTGCGGTGCCAAGGGTTACCGGGTAATCGCAAAGTCCGGTGATAACTCCGAAGAACCCGGCGACTACCCTTTTGGCCTCAACCCTGCCGGCTACACCAGCCGCAGCATGATCGTCATCTGTAAGTAAGTGCCCGAGCAGTCATCCCTTGACTGCTCCTATCAACACTCCACAGACACACCCGACGCGCCGAACTGCGAGCAATCAAATAGCCGCGGTTCGCACCTGCAGCCATTCGAGTGCCGCACCGCTGAGCAATGGGCTCAAGCGCTCGCGCACTTGGGCGTGGTACGCGTTGAACCACTCGCGCTCGTCCACCGTGAGCAAAGAGGGTTCCAGGCAGCGGGTGTCGATCGGGCACAAGGTCAGGGTCTCAAACTTGAGGAACTCGCCGAACTCGGTCTTGCCCGCTTCGCGGTTGAGCACCAGGTTCTCAATGCGTACGCCCCAGCGCCCGGGACGATAGGTGCCCGGCTCAATGGAGGTGATCATCCCAGGCTGCATTGCCGTTTGCGCAGCTGCGGCCGCCTGGTAGGCAATCACCTGCGGGCCTTCATGCACATTGAGGAAATAGCCTACGCCGTGCCCGGTACCGTGGCCGTAGTCCACGCCTTCGGCCCAGATTGGCGCGCGCGCAATCGCATCCAGCAGCGGTGACAGGATTCCCTTAGGAAAATGCGCTCGGGACAAGGCAATCACGCCCTTGAGCACGCGGGTACAGTCGCGCTTCTGTTCTTCACTCGGCGTACCGATCGGCACCATCCGCGTGATATCCGTGGTGCCACCCAAGTACTGGCCGCCCGAGTCAATCAGCAGCAAGCCATCGCCCTCGATCAGCGCATGCTCTTCTTCAGTGGCGTGGTAATGCGGCATCGCACCGTTGGCATTGAATGCGGCGATAGTATTGAAACTTAACGACACATAACCTGGGCGACGGGTGCGCGCAGCGGTCAGGTGTTCATCGATGGTCAATTCGGTAATGCGTTCGCGGCCCAGCGCAGTTTCCAGCCAAGCAAAGAACTCGCACAAGGCCGCGCCGTCCTGCTCCATGGCTTGGCGGATATGCTCCGCGTCGGCCAGGCTCTTGCGCGACTTCGCCAATGTAGTCGGGTTAAGTCCTTCGACCAGTTTGACGCCGGCATCGAGGTTGTCCAGCAAGCCGGCGGTGACGCGAGCGGGGTCCACCTGCAGGCTCGCACCCGACGGCACCGCGCGCAACGCGTCCGCCACGTCGCTGTAGTCGCGCAATGTCACGCCATCCTGCGCCAGCACAGCCCGCAGCTCGGCATCGACTTTGCTCAGCGCAACGAATAGCGTGGCCTGCTGCTGATTGATCAGCGCAAACGACACAAATACCGGGTTGAACGAAACATCACCGCCGCGCAGGTTGAACAGCCAGGCAATGTCGTCCAAGGTGGCGATGAAGTGCCAATCGGCGCCCTTTTCTTTCAACGCAGCACGCAGCGAGGCGAGTTTTTCAGTACGGCTGACCGTGGCCTGCGGAGGCAGGTGTTGATAGATGGGCTGGTCCGGCAACGCCGGGCGGTCTTGCCAGACGTGATCCAGCAGGTCGATATCGGTACGCAACCGTGCGCCGCGCTCCGCCAGCTTGCCGCTCAAGGTCCGCGCTGAGGCCACAGCCATGACCGCACCGTCCACCGCGACCACACCGCCTTCCGGCGTCTGCTCGGCCAGCCATTCCAGCGGACCAGGCTGGCCCGGTTGCAGCTTCACCAGTTCGATGCCGCTGCCCTTGAGCTCCTTGGTCGCCTGTTCCCAGTAGCGACTGTCGGCCCATACCCCGGCGAAATCCGCAGTGACAATCAGCGTTCCCACCGAACCATGAAACCCTGACAACCATTGCCGCCCCTGCCAATAACCCGGCAGGTACTCGGACAAATGTGGGTCGGCCGACGGCACCAACAGAGCGTGAACGCCCTCGCGGCTCATCAGTTCACGGGTGCGCGCCAGGCGCTGGGGAACCGTTCCATGGGTCAAAGGCTGCGTACTCATTGTGTCTCCTGCTAACCACGAATAATTGTTATGTGTTGCGATAGATGAATCAGACCGCCCAGAACGCCGGCGCGCTGGCCAGGGCCGCCTTGATCAAGCGCACAGCCTGGTCGATATCCTGCTCGGTGGTAAACCGGCCCAGGCTCAAGCGAATGGTGCGGCTGGCGCTACGCGCATCGTGGCCCAGGGCAAGCAGCACATGGGACGGTGCATTGCTCGCCGAATTGCAGGCCGAGGTCGCGGAAAACGCGATGCCCGCACTCAATGCGGCGGAGTTGAATTCGCCCTCGCCGAATGTGAGGCTCAGGGTGTGGGGAATACGTTGTGTAGCGCTGCCATTGAGGCGCACGCCGGGAACCGATGCCAACTGATCCAGCAGGCGCTGACGCAAGGCCACGATCAGCGCGTGCTCTTCTGCAAAAGACGCAGCCGCCAGGGCGAACGCGGTGCCCATCCCAGCAATCTGGTGGGTCGCCAAGGTGCCGGAACGCAGGCCACCTTCGTGCCCGCCACCATGAATCTGCGCCAGGACTTTCTGCTGCGCCCGCGGCCCGACATATAAAGCGCCGATACCTTTGGGGCCATAGAGTTTGTGCGCGGAAAACGACATCAAGTCCACCGGCCACTGCGCCAGGTCGATCGCCACCTTGCCCGCGCCCTGCGCCGCATCTACATGCAGCAACGCCCCCTGCTCGCGCACCCGCGCGCCGATGGCGGGGATATCGTTGAGGGTGCCCAGTTCGTTATTGACCAGCATCAGCGACACCAGAAAGGTGTCCTCACGCAACGCCTCGCTGACCGCCTCGACGCTGATCAGCCCATCGGCATCCGGCACCAGGTAGGTGACGGCCACGCCGGCTTCCTGCAATTGCCGCGCGGTATCCAGCGTAGCCTTGTGTTCGATCTGGCTGGTGATGATGTGCCCACCGGCCACGCCGCGCGCCTGGGCCACGCCCTTGATCGCAAGGTTGTTGGACTCGGTGGCGCCGGAGGTCCAGACGATTTGCTCGGGGTTGGCACCGACCAACTCGGCCACCTGGCGCCGCGCCTGTTCAACCGTTTGTCGGGCGGCTTGGCCGAACGCGTGGGAACTGGACGCGGGATTACCGAAATTGGCGTTGAAACCCAGACATTCGACCATCACCTGGATGACCCGCTCATCCACCGGGGTAGTAGCGGCGTAGTCGAAATACAACGGACGTTTCTTCATGACGTTAAAACTCGCAGGGCAGATTCCCGAGAGCAGCGTCTCAGGGGCACGGACCGGGACAGAGGTTGTCAGGTTTAACCGATCGAATGCCATTTAAGAAGGACAATTTTATGAAAATGTGCGTAGGAACGCTCCTTAAATTCAGCTTAACAGGCCCAAAGGCGCCGCCGCTGGATTGATTGAGCGCAAACGCAAAAAGCCGAAAAGTCCGGCGTGCGGCCCTTTCGGCTTTTTCACTGACGGGAAACGGCTCAAACGTTGGTGAATATCCCACTCACTGGATCGATATTTCCACCGTAGGGCACGCTGGTTCCCGCGGCCCTGGCGATAGTAGCCCAGATCCGTTGCATATCGACAAACGTATTGCCAATCACAGGGTTGCCATATTGCTGCCGGTCCCCCTGGGCCGTGATATTGAAATAACGCCCCGCTCCATCACCGCTCTTCAATAAGCCGCTGGCGCCGCCCATCAATGCCAGCGGCATATCCAGTGTATGTTCAGGCGCGCCATCGGCCATTTCACTGGTAAAGACCACCAACGTGTGTTTGAGCAGGCTGTCACTCGGCACATCAGGGTCGGCATGCCGCGCCAGCTCATCCATAAACAATTTGACCCGCTGGGTGTACCACTGCCGGGACTTTTTCCACACGTCCAGCCCGGCATAGCGGTGTGCGCAATCATGCGGGTTGGTCACGTTACTGACGTCGAGGATATTCAGGGATTCCGCCGAGCGCCCGACCTGAATCGTGGTGACCCGCGTGATGCCGCATGCCAGCGCCGTCGCTACCACCTGGTGATGGCTATCCTGGATCTGATTGCGAAATTGCGCGGATTTAAAAGGCACCGATTCCAGTTCCAATGGAGAACACTCGCCAATGGGCGGTAACGTCTCCTCCATGTCTTTGAGGGTTTGCTCCACGGCATCGAGCTGCGTATCGAGCTTCTGTTTTTGCGCGCCCTCGAGCCGCCCGCGCATGTCATTGATATCGGCCAGCACCGGGTCGAACACGTGACTGTTTCGTGTCTGCTGTTCACGCACCGCTCGGCTGACGGTGCCGAAGATATTCTGCGCCAGCAGTTCCGGGTCCTGCACAGGCGTGCGGATAGCGCCACCGCTCTGCGGTCCATTCCACGACACGTACCAGCGCGTGCCGTCGATGCCCGCATGCGGACCGGCAAAAAGGGCGCGATGGCCGGATCCGTCCCCGGCATATGCTGCCCCAGCAGCACATCGATCGAGGCCATTTTCTTCTCGCGATCGCGCAACAACCACGTCCATCCATTGTGACCTTCATTACCCGGCCCGAGGATCGTGCCCCGCAGGTACAGAGACTGGCTCTTGTACGCGGCCAGTTCCTGGCTGACTTCATTGAGCTCGAAATCCGTGGTATCCAGCGCATTGGCATGGGGATGCCAAAGGCCCCGGCCATCACTGGAGTAAGCACCGGAAGAATCGACGGCCAATCCATCCGGCGCGATGAAAAATACCACCTTAAGCTGCGCCTGCTGGCTTTGCCCCGCCTGTGCCAGCCGCGCCAGGCCAAACTGGGTGAGCGGACCATAGATACCCACGGCGGCCAGGCCGGCCAGGAAACGACGACGACTTTTCAAGATATCCATGATCAATCCCTCTGCGTCTTGAATTGGAACGCGTTGGAGGTGCCCAGGGTGCGCAACATCGCTGGCAATGAGCCGTTACCCTTCAGGCCATCGGTCAGTGCCTTCACCGTCGCGGCAGTGGATTCGTCGGATCTGTTGCCGGAGGCGAAGCGGAAATAGCTGTCGGCTACGCAGAACAACGAGGCTGAGTTACGGGGAATCAGTTTGGAAATATCCCGCACATCTTCGATGGGCACTGTCCCATCCACGCCAATAAATGGGCCGGACGACTTGATCGGCAGCATCTGCGGAAACTGCGTGTAGTTGTAAGCGGGTTCTTGCTGGCGATAGCGCCCCGTGGCGTCGTAGTGCTCCATCGAGGCGCCGGTATCGTTCATGTACTGGTGGCACTGCCAGCAACGCCCCCCGGAAGCCTGTTCACCATTGACCAGGTCCCAGCGCTCACGCGTCGTGATCGCCCGAGGCGGGAACGTCGGCTCCGTCGGCTCAGCCTCCACTGGCGCGCCAAACTCACGGCAAAAAAGTTGTTCGCGAAGCGTGATACCGCGCTTGACCAGTGACGTGACGGCGTAATCAGAGGTAGACGCCTGGAAAAGCCCCAGATGCAGCAAGCCTCCGCGCTTATCATCCACGCCAACCTTCTGCAACGCAGTACCCGTTACCCCACTGATCCCATAGTGCTCGGCCAATGCCTGATTGAGAAAGGTAAAACCCGGGTTGAACAACTTATCGAACGTAGGCTCAGCGCCGAGCATCACTTCACGCGTCAACAGGGCCTGTTCCTGCGTCATCAGTTGGATCATCCGTTCATCCAGACCGGGTTTTTCCTGCACGCCGCGCTGGGTCCTGATGTAGTAGCTGACAAACCGGTTGAACTGCTCGACCCCCTGGTCAGTGCGCATCATCCGATCAATCTCAGCGCTGATCTGCTGGGGCGTTTGCAACTCGTCGCGCTCCGCCTTGGCCAACAGCTGCGCGTCCGGCGTTGTGCCCAGATAGGTATAGGACAACGCGTCGCCATCTCATACGGCGTCAGCTTGTAGACGCCTGATCGCCCGTCGACCGCCTGCCCCAGCTCCGAGCGATAGAGAAAGTGCGGCGACAGCAACAGCGCGGCGATCAGTGCGCGCTCACCATGCTCGTCCGACAAGGCCTGATAACGCGCGCGCTCAGCCTCGTTCAGAGGGCGCCGGAACAGCGCGTAACCCAAAGCCGTCGTCGCATCCTTGCCGGTGGCAGATTTGAGACGCTGCACCTGTTCGGGAGCCGCCCGCTCAGCGATCGATCGCGCCATGTCATACAGTTGCTTGATGTCTTCAGCCTGCAAAAGACCCATGCTGGCTTCGCCGGGGTATTTGAAGTCCTTTTCGGATTTATCCGCGGGCAGTTTCTCTTTGTTGACCTCCACCGCCAGGATATCCCTGACGCTGTTGGCATATTCATCACGCGTCAGCAGGCGGACCTGACGCTGGCCATGTGTATCAGTCGGGTTCAGATACGGCGCCCATACCACGTCCAGCAGATGCCGGCTGATCTGCGTGGCGCAGGTGGTGTCGCAATGCCCGGCCACTGGCATGCTCTGGATCTGGCGCACCAGGGCGTCCTGGCCTGCGGCACTCCAGGCCACGGCCATGCGCAGGTTATTGAAGTACTCCACGGCATGGCATTTGGTGCACGACTCGGCCAGTACCGTTTCGCCCAACGTCTCTTCGTGACGGTAAGACAGGGGTGCGAGTTGCTGGTCCTGGCTTTGTTCATCGATGGTCAACGGCACCACTTCCGGTTGCGGCTTTTCCTCTGGGTAGAAGGGATGAAGGATCTTGTACTTCCCGTAATCCAGCAGTTCAGTGACGCTCTCGCCCCATGGCACTTCCACCACCTTTGGCGCGGCATCCGGCTGGTCTTCGGACTTGAGGCTGAAGTGCCATTTGGCGGCAGTTACCGAGGCCGGTTTGGGCGGCGCCAACACAGTGATCTTGATGTTCAACTTGATCGGCCGTTCGCGGTACTGAATGTTGACCGACGCCCTGTTGTTCTCTGCGGACAGGTTCACCGACACATTGCGCTGCTCGGGAATCCAGTTTTTCACATCATCGAGTTTTATCCGATATTCGCCATACGCAAGCCCCTTCAGGCGCAGCGTCGCTTCATTGTCGGCAGGGTTCAACGACACATGGAACAGCCGGGTATTGCCACCGGGCGAGCTCAACGTACCGCTGGCCATCTCGTTCTCCAGCTCAGGCGAAGGTGCCAGCATCGGACGCAAGGCCAACTGCGTATCAGGCAAGCCAGCCGGGTCGTACCAGACCCTGTAGATCACCCCGGCGACGTCATCGGACACCAGCAGGCTCTGGTCGGGCAGCTCAAGAAATTCCACCGGCCGCCCCACGCAGGAATCGTCCAGGCAATACACATCAAAACGCTGCGGGTCCTGGATAAAACCATTGATCAATGGGATCTGGTTGACCACCCGCGCGCCGTCCTGAACCGTCACGAGCCGAATATCCATACCCGGCCGTGCCGCGGTGCCGGCGCCGTGCACGGCGACCAGCATCGCCTGGGTGTTGGGATTGACGGGGTAGCCGTCCCAGAACTTCAGGCCCAAGGGCGCCGTGTTGGTGCCCAACTCAAACGCGGCCGGCACATAATTCTGAGGATCGATCTGCTCCAAGGATTTATCGGACACGATGGCGCCCTGCACCAAGGGCGGTTGAATCACGCCTGGGTTGCGGAACTCTTCGTCGGTAAAGCCCGGTGTGCCCTTGCCAAAGCGATATGGCACACCGAAATGCAAATCGGCGGCGCTGACCCGATTGACCTCATCCGGGTTGGGATAACCCTGGCGATTGTTATCGGTGAACCAGATTTCACCGGTCTTTGGGTTCCAATCGAACCCCACGGAATTACGTACGCCCCGGGCAATAATCTGCGCTTCACCGGTCGCCGTGTCGTAACGCAATACTGTGCCGTAACGCGGGTCAGCCGGGATCATGCACAGGTTGCAAGGAATGCCGTTGGCGGTGTACAGGCCCTTGTCGGCCGGGTCCAGCGGATTGAAATACAAGGGATGTTTCATATGCCAGAAGCGTGTGCTGGAACCGGACGCTACCGAAGGCAAAGGAAAGGCCGAGTCATCCGCCGGAAACTTGAATACCAACTCAGGCGCAGGGTCCTGGTAGTGAGCATCGGCGTCGCGCAAACGCCAGAGACCGCCGGTGGTCGAGTAGTACAAATCACCGTCGCGATACACCACGCCATGGGGTTCCTCCAACCCGCTGGCGACCACATGGACACCCGTCGGCTTGCCTGCACCGTCCAGCGGCAAGGCGTAGATCATATCGGCGATTTTTCCGTCATAGACGTAGGAAGGAATCGCGCTGGAGCCGACGTAGAGCACATTCTTGCCCATGGCCATTTGCCGTGGCTGAATCAGCCCTTGGGCAAACAGTTCGATCTTGATGCCCGGCAGGCCACTGAGCTTGTCCACCAGCACCGGCGGCCGGTACTTGAGGGTGACTGCCTGTTCCTCGCCTTCGTCACGCTTGAAGGACACAATGCGCGGGGTATTCAAGGGAACATAGCCATCGGCGACATTCATCACCAATTGGTAGTCACAGGCTTTCAAGCCGTCGAGATGGATCGTCTCACCGGCCTTGGCGCTGACGGGAATTTCTTCAGTCTTGCAGCGCAACACGCCGGTCACCACCTGATCGGCCCGTGAGACGCCAGGTCGCGGCGCGCCCAACGGCGCCCTGCCGCTCAATGTCGTGAAACTCAAGGTCAGCCGATTGCCCTGGTAGCCACCGCATTCACCCAGGTCTTTCCAGGCGTCAGGCCAGAAAATGGAACCACTGGAGGCGGGCAATCCAGGGTTGTACTCCGGCTGACGGCACCACATCCAACTGCCCACACCGAGCGGTGCCTCTTCATCCTTCCAACATTCAAATTGTCGGCCGACGTTCTGCACCTGCTCGCCCTGCGCATAGCCCTTGCCCGCCTCATACGGCGCGCCATGCAAGCCTGGCGCGTCTGCTCTGGCCGGTTAAAAAAGTAGAACAGCGCGGCAGAGGCGGCCAAAAGGATGATCACGAGCCCCGCGAGGCCACGTACACCTGAAAATCTTTTCATGACTTGCTATCTCAATGGCAAGCCAAGTGATTCTCCCAACCAGGAAAGACCACACGTTCACGATCCTGCTGCGAAGCACCTGACAAAACTCCGAAGCGCAAAAGCCCTTGGGCCTCGACGCTCCCTATTGGAATGTCTTGCAATGCAGTTCCACAACATGACCACGACATAGCGTAAAGCTATAGAAAGGAACAACAGACACTCGCCCTGACCACTCGCCAGTACTGCAAGCGTAATGATTTGCTACCGCTAAGTACTAGTCGGTCACCCCGTTTGCGTCAAATCTGCGCAGGTACCTGCGGTCGGGTCGAGATCAGCTCGCACGGCCTTTATGCTGCGCGGCCTGCTGAGCATTCATTTCAGCCTGTTGATCGAACCCAAACACCTTCTGAGGCTGGCCGGTCAGGGCGGCGCGTTGCTGTTGATATTCATCAAACGACAAGCCACGCCGGCTCAACGCTTCCAGCGCCAACTGTTTGGTTTCTTCGGCCGTGTAGGGGCGCAATTCCGGCGCAGGGTGGGTCGCACACCCGGCGAGAACTGAGCTGACAATCAGTAAGCAAACAACAAGGGATCGGTTCATGGCGGTGGCCTGCAAAGGTGGTTTCGAGTCAATGAACACAGGCTACTCCCGACCTCGCAAGGTTAAAAATCACCTGCCGTGATAGCTGCTATCAACCGTAAGCGCACCCTCGATAGTTCCACGCGTATATTTCTTTATGATCTATAAATATGGAAACACGTTCATTTACGGCATAAAAATAAGCCTCTATAAAGAGCGCTGCACCCACCGGGGCTGTTGCCTCGGCAACAGCCCTTGAACACATCATCAGACAGATTGAACACAGAGGTGCCCATGCAGCTTTTGACCCTACCGCCCTCGCCCGCCCTCGCGACGTCGATCCGCGCCACGGCCCAGGTTTTCGAAGACCCGAAATCCCAGGCGCTGCTCGACCATATCCAGCAAGTGGCCCCCAGCGAAGCCAGCGTGCTGATCATCGGCGAGACCGGCACCGGTAAAGAGTTGGTGGCGCGCCACATCCATAGCCTCAGCGCGCGGCGCAACCGGCCGTTTGTGGCGGTGAACTGCGGGGCCTTCTCCGAATCCCTGGTGGAAGCCGAGCTGTTCGGCCATGAAAAGGGGGCGTTTACCGGCGCCCTCAGTGCCAAGGCGGGGTGGTTCGAAGAAGCCGACGGCGGCACTTTGTTCCTGGATGAGATCGGCGATCTGCCGATGCCGATCCAGGTCAAACTGCTGCGTGTGCTACAGGAGCGCGAAGTCGTGCGCCTGGGTTCGCGCAAGAGCATCCCGATTGATGTGCGGGTGCTTGCCGCCACCAACGTGCAATTGGAAAGAGCCATCAATGCCGGGCATTTCCGCGAAGACCTCTATTACCGTCTCGACGTGGTGAGCCTGGAACTCAGCCCGCTGCGCGAGCGTCCCGGCGATATCCTGCCGCTGACGCGGCACTTTATCGACGCCTACAGCCGACGCCTGGGGTATGGCCCGATCACCCTCAGCCGCGAGGCCGAGCACAAACTCAAGCACTACAGCTGGCCGGGCAACATCCGCGAACTGGAAAACGTGATTCACCACACCCTGCTGATTTGCCGCCACGGTGTGATCGAACGTGACGACTTGCGCCTGTCGAACCTGCGCATCGAGCGCCAGGACGACAGCCCGCACGGCACCGACAACAGCGCCGAAGCGCTGCTTGCCCGGGCGTTCCAGACATTGTTTGAAGAACAGGCCGGGGCCCTGCACGAAAAAGTCGAAGAGGCCTTGTTACGCGCGGCCTATCGCTTCAGCCATTACAACCAGGTGCACACCGCCAACCTGCTCGGCTTGAGCCGCAACGTCACGCGCACCCGCCTGATCAAGATCGGCGAGCTGGCGGTGAACAAGCGTCGCCCCGGCGAAAACCTGCAAGGCGAGCGCATGTTGCATTTATCCGTTTAGGCGGCAGTGCAGCGCGTCGTCATGACTGCGCTCGAAACTGCGCAGCACCTGGAACGAGCCAAAGGTCACGGCCCTGGCCTGATGGGCGCGAATCAGCGTCCAGAAATCTTCCTCGCCGTGCTCAAAGCACTTGAAGGCTGCCTCGCCCTCTTCACGCGAGCGCCATTGCAAGTAGCTGAGCACCCGGCGCCCATCTGCGCTGACCTGCACGCTGGCATTGATAAAGCCGCCATGGCCCTGGGCCAAACGTTCACTCTGGATGCTCAAGGCCGCCACCAGGGCAAATTGTTGCCGAGGTTCGATCTGGAACTCGATCAACTGAGTGAAGCTGCGATTCTTCTCTGATACCTGCATGAACACTCCCCTTTCTCTGTAGGTAGAATCTTGCGATTCGATGCCACGCAGGGTAAAACCTCTAGTTAAGTCAAGGTCAAGCGTTATCAGGGAGTGGAGTATGATGACCAAGGAACTCAGCGTCGGCCAATTGGCCGCCCGCAGCGGTGTGGCCGTGACGGCCCTGCACTTCTACGAGGCCAAGGGGCTGATCAAGAGCAATCGCAACGCGGGTAACCAACGGCGTTATCCACGGGATGTGTTGCGCCGCGTAGTGGTGATCAAGATCGCCCAGCGCCTGGGCATTCCGCTGGCGACGATTGGCGAGGCGTTGCAGGCATTGCCGGACGCCCGTACGCCCACGGCCCAGGACTGGGAACGTTTATCGGCGTCGTGGCGCGAAGACCTGGATGAGCGCATCAACAAGCTGATGCTGCTGCGCGACAAGCTCAATGGCTGTATTGGCTGCGGGTGCTTGTCGATGGAAGCGTGCCCGTTGCGCAATCAGGATGATCAGCTCGGTAAACGCGGGCCAGGGGCTCAATTGCTTGAGCCCACACCACGCCCTTAATCAACAAGGGCGCTCCATCATCTGGTGGCGCTCCTACACACTTCATGAACACCCCCCTCCACGGTTTCGCCCTTGCCCCGAACGCCGCGCGATTCCAGGATGCAAGCACTCATCACAAGGAGTCATTCCATGTTCGCCGGATTCCAAAAAGACCAGTGCCCCGTCAATGGCGTCAGCATCAGTTACCGCAAAGGCGGTACCGGTCCCGGCCTGCTCCTGCTGCACGGGCACCCGCAAACCCACGTCATCTGGCACAAAGTCGCCGAACAACTGGCTGAACACTTCACGGTGGTGGCGGCCGACCTGCGCGGTTATGGCGACAGCAGCAAGCCGCCCGCCAATGACCATCACACCAACTATTCAAAGCGTGAGATGGCCCGCGACAGCGTCGAACTGATGAAGGCCCTGGGCTACGAGCAGTTCGCTGTCCTGGCCCACGACCGTGCGCCCGCGTGGCCCATCGCCTGGCCCTGGACCACCTGGGCGCCGTGCAACGCATGGTGCTGCTGGACATCGCCCCCACCCTGGCGATGTATGCACAAACCGATGAGGCCTTTGCCCGCGCCTACTGGCACTGGTTTTTCCTGATCCGCCCGGCACCGCTGCCGGAAGCCTTGATCGAGAGTGATCCTGAACTCTACCTGCGCAGCGTGATGGGCAGCCGCAGCGCCGGGCTCAAGCCGTTCACCGATGAGGCTTTCGCCGAATACCTGCGTTGCCTGAAACTGCCGGGCAGCGCCACCGGGATTTGTGAGGACTACCGCGCCGCCGCCGGCATCGACCTTGAACACGACCAGGCAGACATTGACGCCGGCCATCACCTGAGCCTGCCGCTGCTGGTGATGTGGGGCGCCGAAGGCACCGTCGGCCGCTGTTTCGAGCCACTCAAGGAATGGCAGAAAGTGGCCACCGATGTACGCGGCAAGGCCCTGCCGGCCGGCCACTACATTGCCGAAGAAGCCCCCGAGTTGTTGCTTGGCGAGGTCCTGGCCTTCCTGCGCTGAGCCCGAATACGGCAGGCGCGCCGGAAGGCACGCCGCTCCAGTGCGATTCTGGCGGCCCATGCCGCCACGCCTGTTCCTGATGACTCACAAGAAAGATTCCGTGCCCCTGCCCGAAGACCTGCGGGTGTTCCTGACCGTGATCCGCAAGGCCGGCTTCGCAGCGGCCGCATGCACCTGGGCAGCAGCTTCGGTTTCGGACGCAACCCTGTGGCCCCTGCCGTGTCGTTACAGGCGCAACAGTACCCTGGCCTGGAAATTCGCCTGGACCTGTTCGACCGTGTGGTGGATATCGTCAGCGAAGGTTTCGACCTGGAGATCCGTGTGGGCGGCGTACCCGACACGGTTGGCGTATTCCGGAAAGCTGAGGGCGTGCGTGGAATTTTTGCAGGCGCATTTCAAGGGGTTGTCGATCTAACATAACTCCCGATTTGGAATGAGTTCCAATGTGGGAGCTGCCGCCAAATCTGCGACGTGGCGCTGTCGCGCAGCAA
>JAFHKH010000264.1 GCA_016937595.1 Pseudomonas cedrina subsp. fulgida
CCTCGGTATCACTGATACATCGAGGTGTCTGCATCGCAGGCAAGCCAGCTCCCACATTGACCGCATCTGCACATCAGAATTTGAGGGTGGCCGCCTTGGCCGTCGCATCAACACCCTGTTGGCCGCTCGGGCCGATCAGTTGTACCTGAATTTTCTGGGTGGCGGGGAAGGTCTTGAACACCTGGGTCAGGTCCAGGTTGCTCAGCGCGGTCGGCGTGGCGCAAGTGAACTGATAGTGGGCGTGGATTTCGCTGTGATCGTGATGATGCTCATGGGCGGCGTCCGTGGCGTCGTGATCATCATCGTCGTCATCGTCATGGTCGGCTTCGGGCTTGTCACCGAACAACGGGCTGTTGAGTTCCTGGGAGCTGACCACGCACCCGGCGGCTTTGGGCAGGTTGAACAGGGCCGTCGGGTTCTCCAGCTGTTTGCGCGCGGCGGCGACCTTGGCCTTGTCGGCCGCAGTGGTGGCGACGTGTTCGAAACCCACCAGGTTCATCGCCGGGCTGTCCAGCTCAAGCTCCAGGGCCTGGCCGTCGAGCACAGCGTTGAGGCGACCGACGCCGTGTTCGTGGGCGCCGAGGCTGCCGTGTTCATGGTCGTGATCTTCGTGAGCATGGGCAACCGCCAATGGCAGCAGGGCAAACGGCAAGGCAAGCAACAGACGGCGCATGAGAAAGCTCCAGGATGAAAGTTTTGTTATGTGATCTTATAACAATTCGTGTCGAGAGTTTGACCGTCCGCTTGGCGTTGCGCAAGCCACATGGGAGCATGCCCGTCAGAAAAAAGTGCAGGAGTAAGAACGATGTTGCGAATTCGTGGAACCGTCGGCGACCTGCCGGTGGACTTGACTCTGGAGCTGGACGACGGTGATTGGGCGCGACTGGGCGCGCAATTGCAGGCGGCGCCCGTGCCCGCCACGGCCGCCGCGCCAGTGGCTGCGGTCAAACCCAATGCTGACCTGTGGCAGAACGCCCAGGACCTGCTGCGCAAGGCCGGGCAACTCAACGGTCTTGAGTTGCTCGACCAACTGGAAGGCCTGGCCGGCGACGCCTCGGCGGGCAAACGCCTGCTGGTGCGCCTGCGTCACAGCGCCCAGGTGAAGGTGAGCAGCGGCGGCGATACGCCGCTGTACACGTGGATGGGTGATTAGTACAACGCGGCAAACAACTTGCGGCGGTACACGGTCACCAGCGGGTGATCGTTGCCCAGCAGGTCGAATACCTGCAGCAAGGTCTTGTGCGGCAGGCCTTCGCTGTAGCCGCGGTTGCGGATAAACAACTTGAGTAACCCTTCCAGCGCTGCGTCGTACTGTTGGCGCGCCAGTTGCTGGATCGCCAACTGATAGGCTGCTTCGTCGTCCTGCGGGTTTTGCGCCAGGCGGCTTTTCAACTCGGCGGCGTCCGGCAGGTCGGCGGCCTGACGCAGAAAGGTGATTTGCGCCTTGGCCCCGGCGAGGGCGGCTTTGTGGTCGTCGCTTTTCACCGCATCCAGCACGGCCTGGGCTTCGCCCAATTCACCGCGCTCGGCCAGGCAGCGCGCGTACAGGATCAGCGCGACGGCGTTGGTATTGTCCTCGCCCAACAGCGCCACCAGCAACGCCTCGGCATCGCTGATGCGGCCTTCGACAAACAATGCCTGGGCCTGCTGCAGCGGATCCGCCGCAGCCGGCGGCGGCATCTGCACATGCGGTTCGAGCATCGCCAGCACCGCCGACTCCGGCTGTGCCCCGGCAAATCCGTCCACCGGCTGACGTCCTTGAACAGCACCACCGTCGGCAGGCTTTGAATGCCAAAGCGCGCGACGATGTCCTGCTCGGCCTCGCAATCGACCTTGGCCAGCAGCAACTCGCCCTGATACCGCTCGGCGATCTGCGCCAGCATCGGCATCAACGCCTTGCACGGCGCGCACCATTCGGCCCAGAAATCCACCAGCACGGGTTTTTCGAAGGAGTTCTGGATCACAGCCTGTTCGAAGTTGGCGGTGGTGACGTCGAAGATGTACGGCGTGGGCTCACTCATGGGGAATCTCGAATAAAGCGGGGATGGGGCAACTATAAGGGCTGGCGCAGCCTACCGGAAGCGGCAGGCGTTCAGTCACGCAGCGCGTGCCAGAAAGGGTCTTGATACCAGTCGGTAGGGAACCCCATCGCTTTGAGGTTAACCTCAGGAAACTCATGGACGAGATGATACAGGCGTTGATCCCAGCGAGCATGCGGACTCACTTGATACATCAAGTGATTCAGGATGCAAAGAACCGCAAAAATGCGGGTATGCGGCCCGGGCTGGAACAGATGTTCCGGCCATGGAAAATGGGCCTTTTTCGGTAATTCGGGACGAATACCCAACTCCCGGTTCCACATCCGCGAGTGATGGGCGCAGATGTTTCGAATGCTGGTCAGGACGTGCAGCCATGACTGCATCAGGGGCGCCGCAAGTCCCAGACGTTTGGCAATGGCTTTTTTGTCCGCGTCTCTGGCCAGGCCTCTATACAGATGAGACAAGTCGCCCAGCGTCAGTTCTTCCAGCATGGCCCAGCCAGGCATCAGAGGAGGATCAGCATAGGTAGCCGCGTAGTGGCGGGCATAGTTTTCTCTGGCTCTGTGGCGTTTGAGGACGGTTTTTCTTTTGTCATCTGCACGCAGCCTGTCGATGCGCTCGCATTCACGTTGGTAGTCACGTGTTGCGTTGGATTGTTTGCTCGACAGGTTTGCCAGTAGGCGCTGATGATCAAACGTAGGATGAAACATCCGGGCGTTGATATGCCAGTGACTGCCGTGGGCAGGTCCCATGTGGTTACTGATGACGGCGCGCGATGCAATTTCGACCCTTTCTATGGCATCCATCGTCAGTAGACGAAGTCGACGGTCAAAATCGTAGAGGCGGGTTAACTGATGAAATTGGCTACCGTTTCGAAAACTGTGGTCTATATCGTCCGAATGTTGGAAGGGCCGCATGTAGGGGCTTAGACGAAAGAAACTGACGGACCGCAAAAAAGACTCGGCGCGTGCCTCATTTTGAATAAACAGACCGCGGCGCTTGAGCAGTTCCAATTGAGCAGGAACGTCGATGGCAGGCTTACGGAATGACCTCATGGCCTAAAAGCACCGGGCATAAAAAACCCGCACAATTTGTGCTTGGCTACTGACGCAACCAGAGGCATGGCGGGTGTATTGCCGCAGAGGTTAGGCAGCGGCCCGGTTTTTTGCAAGGATTTTATGTAGGGGGTAATAAGCGAAAACGTCTGGAAATGCATGCTGGTTGCTTGCCCAAGCTGCGTGCGAAAGGAAGGCATTTTCCATAGCCTCACCTTTTCTGTCTCAGCCAACGTATTGCCGGACATTTGTAACGCGTGGGGCTTACCGCCGCGAATGATACAGGCTCACTTTGCGAAACTCCCAAGGCTCGGCCAGGTCCGGCAGGGTCAGTGCGTCCAGTACCTCCAGGCGCTGATAATCGGGGTGTTGAAAATCCCTCACCCGAGAGTCCGCCACCAGGGCTTCACGGGCGCGTGTCAGGAATTGGTCCAGCAGCGGCAGGTTCGCTCGGTCGTAGAGCACGTCAGCCACCAGGATCAGGTCAAATCGGTCGGCTTCGGCGAAAAAGTCCGCCGAATAACCCAGTTCCACCTCATTGAGTTGGGCATTGGCCCGGCAGGCGGCCAGTGCCAGCGGGTCCAGGTCGCAAGCGACCACTTCCAGTGCGCCGGCCTTGACTGCCGCAATCGCGGCCACGCCTGAACCCGCGCCAAAATCCAGCACGCGTTTGCCCGCGACCCACTCAGGGTTCGCCGCCAGGTACCGCGCCAGTGCCAGGCCGCTGGCCCAGCAAAAACTCCAGTAGGGCGGTTCGTGCAGGATGCGTCGGGTTTCCTCGGGGCTGAAGGCGCGGTCCATGTTGTCCGCATCCAGCAGCCACAACGACAGCGCGGTACCCGGCAGCGGGCAGGGCACCAGGTGGGCGTCGCCGATCAGCTCGCTCAGCGCCGCTTGCAGGTGCAGCGGTGGCGTCATGGTGCCTTGACGAGTTGCAGGGGGCCGGTGGTCTGGGTGATCGCCTGGGTAATGCGCACGGCGGGCAGGTGCAGGATCAACTGGCCAGATTGGCTGGCGCGACCACGCAA
Source organism: Pseudomonas cedrina subsp. fulgida (assembly GCA_016937595.1). Lineage (GTDB taxonomy): Bacteria > Pseudomonadota > Gammaproteobacteria > Pseudomonadales > Pseudomonadaceae > Aquipseudomonas > Aquipseudomonas fulgida. The sequence continues at coordinate 4,123 of JAFHKH010000264.1, forward strand.
TTCAACCCGCGCACCGGCCGGGAACGCCTCGGGGTTGAAGCGCAGGCGGAAG
>JAFHKH010000265.1 GCA_016937595.1 Pseudomonas cedrina subsp. fulgida
AGCGTGGGAACGATCAATGCGGGCTCAGCTACCCTCTGTGCCATGGGCGATCTTCTCCACCAGGTCCAACGGCAACTTCGACTGTCGAGGGTCTATTGTTATGCTAATAGCCCACAAACCGGCGGTGGGCTGGTAATGTGCCGCCCTTTGAACTTACCGCACACTGTGAGGAACGGACGTTGGACACTGACGAAAAAATGACCGGGGACTTGTTCGAGGTCGATAAGCGCCTGTCACTCAAACCCGTGGTGGACTTCAACGCCTACCTGCGCAGCGCCTTTGGCGACGGCCCGTGCACCTGCATCCGCTGCACCGCAGGCAACGGCGATGAGAGCGGCTACGCCTACCCACACAACTTTGCGTTTGATGGCAAACCCACCCACCGGCGCTTTGCCTCCACGGCGGGCAGCGATGTGTTGGCGATGCTGAAGAAGGCCTGGTTGTCTTACGCCAAGGCCGAGTTGCCACTCAGCGGCGTGTTGGTGCTCGATACCGTGAAGGCCTTTGTCGAGCCGCAACTGCACAATCGTATTGCGCCGCTGTTCTTGGCCAGTGGGTTGGTCAAGGAAGTGGAGGGCCAGTTGCAGATCCAACCGCAAGCTGCGGCCTGATTCAGTTTGAATCTGACCGCACGCTCGCACGCGACTATAAACCGGGCACGGCCTGCGCGCGCAGCTCAGGCGTGAGTTCGTCTTCCAGCGGCTCGGTCAACGGCCGGTCGCTCATACCCGGCAGCAGGATCACCTTGCGGCAGTCCTCTTCGGCCTTGTCGAACACTTCATACCCCCGCGCCGCCTGCTCCAGGGACATCCGATGGGTGATGATTGCCTCGGGGTTCAGGTGGCCCAGTTCGATATGCGCCAGCAGTTCCGGCAGGAAGCGCTGCACATGGGTCTGGCCCATCTTGAAGGTCAGGCCCTTGTCGAACGCATCACCGAACATGAAACCATGGATAAACCCGGCATACACCCCGGCCACGCTGACCGCCCCGCCGCGGCGAACGGCGGCGATACATTGACGCAAGGCCTTGCCGCTGCTGCCTTCGATCTTGAGGGTGGTGAGGATGGTTTCAGTGGTGCTGCCCTTGGCCTCGAAGCCAACCGCATCGACCACCCCATCGACGCCCCGCATGCCGCGTGTCTGGCGGATGATGGTGTCGGCGGGGTCATCGTCTTCTTCGAAATTGATCGGGATCACGCCATACATTTTTTGCGCATAGGCCAGCCGATAGGGATGGTCGTCGACCATGAAAATCTGTTCGGCGCCCAGCATCTGCGCACAGGCGGCACTCAGCAGGCCAACCGGGCCGGCACCGTAGATCGCGACGCTCGAGCCTTTTTCGATGCCTGCGTTGAGCACCGCCTGCCAGGCGGTCGGCAGGATGTCGGAGAGGAACAGCACCTTCTCGTCCGCCAGCGTACCGGGCACCTTGAACGGCCCGGCGTTGGCTTTGGGCACACGCACCAGTTCGGCCTGGCCACCAGGAATGCCGCCATACAGGCGGCTATAGCCGAACAGCGCCGCGCCCGGTGGAATCGCCTTTTTATTGAGGATCGCACCGCGCCCATCGTTGGTGGTTTCGCAGGCGGCAAACAGCTGCATCTGACAGAAAAAACAATCGCCACAGGCAATCACGAAGGGGATCACCACGCGGTCGCCGCGCTGCACCGCCGTGACCGCCGGGCCGGTCTCTTCGACGATGCCCATGAACTCGTGGCCGAAGATGTCACCGTGCTCAACCGTCGGAATCTTGCCCCGATACAGGTGCAAGTCCGAGCCGCAGATAGCGGTGGCGGTCACCCGCAGGATGATGTCGTCGGGTTGCTCGATGATCGGATCAGGTACCGTATCGACTTGCACTTTATGCGCGCCTTGAAAGGTCATCGCTCGCATGTTCTGCACTCCAGAAAATGGAAGGGATCAATCATTAAGGGGCACTGTTGCAGCCGCCGTTCCTTTTGGTGTGGCGGGCAACCGATCAATGGTCACGGCAACGCCGGCCCCTTCAGCGCAGGCGTGTAACGGTGAGCGCGACCACGGCAATCCTTTCCACGCGTTCGTAGCCGGGTTTTGCCAGCTCTTCACCGAACACGTCCGGGTCAAGTTCACGGTAGGTCCAGCCGAAGGCATCACTGCCGACCAGGGGCTTGATCGCCGCGAGGAAGGGGTCCTCTCCCGCAACAATAGCCACGCCGGTGTACAGCACCAGGCTGCCCCCCAAGGCCAGGCGGCGCAGGGATTCGCTGGCGATACGCACCGACAACTGCTCACCCAGGGCCCCGCCGCCATGGCGATAGGCGCGCTGGCGGTCGTCATTCATGTAGGGTGGATTCGCGACGATCAGGTCGAACTCGCCTTCCACGCTGGCCAGCACGTCGCTGTGATAGGCCGTGACGTTGCCCAGCCCGGCCAGCTCGGCGTTGACGGCGGTCATGCGCAGGGCGCGCGGGTTTATGTCCACCGCCAGCACCTGGGCGTCGTGCCGCACACGGGCGATGACCAGCGCACCGACACCGGCGCCACAGCCGATATCCACCGCGCGGCGCACGGGCTCGAAGCGCTGCTGCAGATGCGCTTCGATCACCTGGGCGAACCGATAGCTGTCCGGGCCGAAAAACACCGCATCCGATTGCGTGGTCGGGTAGGCCGAGTGAGCGAACAACAGATCATCCAGGCTCGACCAACGCACCGCACTGCGCCACAGCGAATCGTGTTTTTCAACCACCTCGGCCTGCAGCAGTTCCTCACGCAATGCCGCCGGCAGCAGGTCGGCGTCAAACGGCATCGACCAGCCAAACACGTCGCGCAGGTCCTGCGCCAACGCTGAAGCCTGGCGCCCGAGGACGCGCTCATGGGTCAAGGGTGTGGGCGTGATGAAACGGTAGCCGTTCTCCTTGAGGCCCCGGCCCAGATTGATCAAGGCGCGATCGGCCAATTGTTGTGCAGACATGAACGCAATTCCTTAGCGCAGGCGCGCGCGCAGTTGGATAAAGCGGCGCGTGGCGTACAGCCCGGCCGGGGTGCAGTGCCGGCGCGCGGACATCCAAGCAATCAGCGCTTGGACTTGCTGGGCATCCGGCAAACCGCGTAACGAGTGCATCAGCGTTTGAGTGTCCGCATCGGCCGGCGGGCTCTGGTCCTGGGAGACGCTTGTGCCGCGGCCCGGACGCACGGGCGCTACGCGCTGGGCGCTGATCCAGTCACCGGCGATCCAGTCATGCAGCACCTGTTTCTCATAGCCGCTGAACACCCCGAACATCGCGGCGCCCGCGCCCTCGATCAATTGCCAGAAGCGACTCTCGCCCGGGTCCTGGTTGCGCCTGATCCAGCCTTTGTCTTCAAGGGCCTGGAGAAAGGCGCCGATCTGCCCCGGCTGCGCCAGCCACTGATTGACCGTCTTGCCGTCGAAGCGGCAGTAATCCGAATGCATGTGCTGGCCGTAGGCGCGCTTGCGCTCAAGCAGGGCGACCAGTTCATCCTGCAGATTGAAGTCCTGGATGATGGCCGTGGTTCCCGGCCCCAGTTCATTGAGGCGATAGCCCTGGGCCACACGGCGATAGAACGCCGCCCTGCCCTCGCCCAGCGGCAGCAGGTTGAGCACCGACTGCGCGGCCTTGCACGCATGGCCGCTGCTGGCGTTGTCGATGGTCACATGCAGGGTGAAGTAATAGGGGTCGATGCCCAGTTCGCTCAGCTCGTAGGAAGTGATCAACAAGTGCAGCGGCAATTGCTCGTAGCCCAGGTTGTAGCCGATGACCTCCGGCAGGAACGCTTCGCCGCACAGGCCCAGGGCCATTTGCAACGCGCCTTGCAGGTAATGCGCGTCTTCCAGGCCGGCGTCGCTGTCGGCATCGTGCTGGTTGAGCAACTTGCGGTAGATCACCACATGATTCTGCGCGGCTTCGCCGTCACCCAGTTCTTCGAGGTAGGTGGTGAGCAAGCCGTCGAAACGCGGGTCTTGCCAATAGCGCAACAGGCCGTAGAGCCAGGCACCATCGACCTGCTTGGTCGGCGCCACGCGTTGCAAGACGTACAACGCGTGCGCCTTGTTCTGGAAGTAGCGGCGTGGCCGGCCTTGCTGGCGTTGCTCCAGGTACTCGGCGTACGCCTGGGCTACTTCGGCACAGCGCTGCTCAACCCGGGCCTGCAGTTGCTCGGGCTCGTCCGGCAATTCGTTGGGCGCATCCTCGACCTGGGCCAACTGCGCCTGCAAAAAATCCCGCGCAGCCTCTTGCGCACCTTGGGCTTCGCCATAGAGCTGCTGGTACAGCCGTTGATAATGGCCGGGCCCCGCGTGGGAGATAGAGGCCGGTTGGCCTGACAGCGCTGTGAAAAGAGTCATGATGGCAGTTTCCGCAAAGTCCGATACACCAGGCCCCACCACAAGGAGGCCACGCAAGAGCGCTCAACCACACGCTTCTAGAGTGAAGAGCCTTTACGTGCGCAGAAAATTCAATCGGGGTTGCGAAGCCGCGGATCAGCGGCAATGGGCGGGGTTGGCACAGGCGAGGGTTAGAGCGCGGATTTTGCTGGTGGTGCCAGGCGACACCACGGGTAATTCAGGGGTATTGCTGGCGGGCATGCAGGACGTTGACTATTTCTATCCGCTCAGCGGTTCATCAAGCCAAACAACCGACAGCATCAGGCCTTGGCCCTCTGCTTGCGTTCCGCCTCCAGAATGATCGCCTCCACGCGCGCCATTACTTCATCATGGGGTACGCCTGGACCAGGGTTGGCCAAGCTCTTTTCGACTTTTGCCCGGAACCAGAGATCATGGCTGCGCGCCTGCTCTTCTGTCTCGAACTCGGAAACAATAGGGGAAAGTGGGACACCCATCAGACAATCTCCTGTATGAATACGCAGCAGTTTAGTCGCAACCTGCTGCACTGACTGTGACCTTCAGATGAAATGCAGTGGGGAAGCGGCGGTGCGACGTGCTCGTGAAAACTGAGTGTCAGGGTAAACAGTGCTGACTGACACTGCGCATCCGCAGGCAAGCCAGCTCCCACACTTGGTCTGTGTCTCAGTCATGAGGCTGTATTTGAAGCAAAAAAAAACGGCACCGGAGTGCCGTTTTGTGCTTCCTACAATGCGTTTACTTGCGCGCCGCCTCCCAGGACTTGAGCAAGTCGCTGTAGCTTACGGTCTCGCCCTTGGGCTTCTCGTTCGCCAGTTTCGGTTTTGGCGCGCCCGGCTGGTCGAACCAGTATTGCGCGTCACGCTCGGGGTTCATTTTCGGGCCGCATACCGGTTGCACCTTGAGCGCTCCAGGCGCGTCATGATCGCGTCCTGTTCCTTGGCCAGGTTATCCAGCGCTTGCTGCGGGGTTTTCTCGCCGCTGGCGGCGGCGGCGATGTTGCTCCACCACAGTTGCGCCAGGCGTGGGTAGTCCGGCACGTTGGTGCCGGTCGGCGACCATTCGGTGCGGGCCGGGCTGCGGTAGAACTCCACCAGGCCACCGAGTTTGGGCGCCATGTCGGTCATGGCCTGGGAATTGATGTCGGACTCACGAATCGGCGTCAGGCCGACGATGGTTTTCTTCAGCGAGACGGTTTTGGAGGTCACGAACTGCGCGTACAGCCAGGCCGCGAGTTTCTGCTTCTCGGGCGTCGACTTGAGGAAGGTCCAGGAACCAACGTCCTGGTAACCCTTCTTCATGCCTTTTTCCCAGTAAGGTCCGACGGGGGACGGCGCCATGCGCCATTTCGGCGTGCCGTCGGCATTCACCACCGGCAAGCCCGGCTTGACCATGTCGGCGGTAAACGCGGTGTACCAGAAGATCTGCTGGGCGATATTGCCCTGGGACGGCACCGGGCCGGATTCGGAGAAGGTCATGCCCGCCGCTTCCGGTGCGCGTAGGCTTTCATCCAGTCCACGTATTTCTGCGTGGCGAACACGGCCGCCGGGCCGTTGGTGTCGCCGCCACGGGTGACGCTGGAGCCGACCGGGTGGCAGTCCTCCACGCGAATGCCCCACTCGTCCACCGGCAAGCCGTTAGGCAGCCCTTTGTCGCCACCACCGGCCATGGAAAACCAGGCATCGGTGAAGCGCCAGCCCAGGGACGGGTCTTTCTTGCCGTAGTCCATGTGCCCGTAGATGCGTTTGCCGTCGATTTCCTTGACGTCTTCGCTGAAGAACTTGGCGATGTCTTCATAGGCCGACCAGTTCACCGGCACGCCGAGCTCATAGCCATATTTTTCCTTGAACTTGGCTTTCAGCTCCGGACGCTCGAACCAGTCGGCGCGGAACCAGTAGAGGTTGGCGAACTGCTGGTCGGGCAATTGGTAGATCTTGCCGTCCGGCGCGGTGGTGAAGGACAGGCCGATAAAGTCCTTGAGGTCGAGGGTCGGCGAGGTGAAGGCCTTGCCTTCGTTGGCCATCAGGTCGGTGATGGATTCGGTCTTGCCATAGCGAAAGTGCGTGCCGATCAGGTCCGAGTCGTTGACCCAGCCGTCATAGATATTCTTGTCCGACTGCATCTGGGTTTGCAGCTTCTCCACCACGTCGCCTTCCTGCAACAGGTCGTGGGTCAGCTTGATCCCGGTGATTTCGCTGAAAGCCTTGGCCAGCACCTTGGACTCGTACTCGTGGGTGGTGAGGGTTTCCGACACCACGTTGATCTTCATCCCACGGAAGGGTTCGGAGGCCTTGATAAACCACTTCAACTCCTCCAACTGCTGTTCGGCCGTCAGGGTCGACGGTTTGAACTCGCTGCCAATCCATTTTTTCGCGGCATCTTCATACGCATCGGCCCAGGCCGAAGCGCTCAAACCGCTGAGGGCCAGTACGGCGGCCAATGAAATGCTATGTCGCAGCTTATTGTTCTTATTCAACATAGAGACCTCCTGGTTGTTTATTCATAAGGGCACTAGCCCCAACGCATCACACTCAACAGCCATACCAGGGAGAGCGCGGACGCCACCCAGATGCTCCAGTCGGTAACGCCGATGACCAGCAAATGCAGGTAGGCGCTGCCGAGAAGACCGATAAACAAGCGATCACCACGGGTGGTGCTGATCGGTAAAAAACCGCGCCGGGGAATGCTCGGCGAGCGCAGCTCCCAGGTGGTCATGCCCGCCAGAATCAGGGCGATACCGCCAAAGAACAGCGCGGTGGGGGTGGTCCAGGCCATCCATTCCATCATCGACTCCTCAGACCCGGCCCAGGGCAAAGCCCTTGGCCACGTGGTTGCGAACAAACCAGATCACCAGCATGCCGGGAAGGATAGTCAACACCCCCGCCGCCGCCAGCACGCCCCAATCAATACCCGACGCCGAGACCGTGCGCGTCATCACCGCCGCAATCGGCTTGGCGTTGACCGACGTCAGGGTGCGCGCCAGCAGCAGTTCGACCCAGGAAAACATGAAGCAGAAAAACGCGGTCACACCGATACCGGAGCCGATCAGCGGGATAAAGATCTTCACGAAGAACTTGGGAAACGAGTAGCCGTCGATGTAGGCGGTTTCGTCGATTTCCTTGGGTACCCCTGACATGAAGCCTTCCAGGATCCACACCGCCAACGGCACGTTGAACAGGCAGTGCGCCAGGGCCACGGCGATGTGCGTGTCAAACAGGCCGATGGATGAATACAGCTGGAAGAACGGCAGCAGGAACACCGCCGGCGGCGCCATGCGGTTGGTCAGCAACCAGAAGAACAGGTGCTTGTCGCCGAGGAAACGGTAGCGCGAAAACGCATAGGCCGCCGGCAGCGCCACGCTCAGGGAGATCACCGTGTTCAGGCTGACGTAGTACAGCGAGTTGAGGTAGCCGGTGTACCAGCTCGGGTCAGTGAAGATCACCTTGTAGTTGGCCAGGGTGAAGTGCTGCGGAAACAGCGTCAGACCGCCAAGGATTTCGGTGTTGCTCTTGAAGGACATGTTCAGCAGCCAGTAGATCGGCACCAGCAGGAACAGGATGTAGATCAGCAGCGGGATAAGCTTGCGTTTGCTCATGTTGGCGGCCTCAGCGGTTGGCGTCGGAGTGGGTCATGGCGGTGTAGAACAGCCAGGACACCAACAGGATGATCAGGAAGTACACCAGGGAAAACGCCGCAGCCGGGCCCAGGTCGAATTGGCCTACAGCCATCTGGGTCAACGTCTGACTGAGGAACGTGGTGGCGTTACCCGGCCCGCCGCCCGTGAGGACGAAGGGCTCGGTGTAGATCATGAAACTGTCCATGAAGCGCAGCATCACCGCGATCAGCAGCACGCTTTTCATCTTCGGCAACTGGATATGTCGGAACACCGCCCAGGCGGATGCACGATCGATCCGCGCCGCCTGGTAGTACACATCCGGAATCGCGCGCAGCCCCGAATAACAGAGCAGCGCCACCAGTGACGTCCAGTGCCACACGTCCATCACCAGCACCGTGACCCAAGCGTCCGCCGTATTGGCCGCATAGTTGTAGCTGATGCCCAGGGCGTTGAGGCTGTAACCGAGCAAGCCGATATCGGCGCGGCCGAAAATCTGCCAGATGGTGCCCACCACGTTCCACGGAATAAGCAGGGGAATGGCGAGGATGATCAAGACCAGCGACGACCAACGGCCTTTGGTCGGCATGGTCAGGGCGATGGCGATGCCCAGCGGGATTTCGATCAGCAGCACACAGGCCGAGTAGATGAACTGACGCAGCAGCGAGTCGTGCAGGCGCGGATCGAGCAGCACCTGCTTGTACCAGTCGGCGCCGACGAAGTAGCGGCTGGACTGGTCAAAGATGTCCTGCACCGAGTAGTTGACCACGGTCATCATCGGGATCACCGCACTGAACGCCACCAGCAGGAACACCGGCAACACCAGCCACCAGGCCTTGTTGTTCTGCACCTTGTTCATGGCAGCACCTCCAGCAGGTAATCGTCGGCATACACCATCAACCATTGCGCGGGAAAGCTGATGGAGGCCGTGCCTTCGGGCACGGGTTTGTCTTCGGCCAGGCGTACTTTCAATGGCGTGCCGTCGAGGTTGAGGGTGATGATCTTGTAGGTGCCGAGGTCTTCCAGGTGCGTGACGTTGGCCTGCATGGCGTCAGGGTTGGGCTCGTCCCACACATGGATAAATTCCGGGCGAATGCCGACCTGCAGTTTTTTGTAACCGCTGCTGGCAATGCGTTGCTGCAAGGCTTCGGACAATGGCAGGTGGGTGCCGGCAAAACGCACCCCGCCCGCCTCGGCCTGCACTTCGATCAGATTCATCCCAGGGCTGCCGATGAAATAGCCGACAAAGGTGTGGCTCGGCCGTTCGAACAACTCACGCGGCGTGCCGAACTGCACGATCTGGCCGCCGTACATCACCGCGATCTTGTCGGCGAATGTCGAGGCCTCCAACTGATCGTGGGTCACATAGACCATGGTGATGTTGAACTGCTCGTGGATCTGCTTGAGCTTGCGCCGCAGTTTCCACTTGAGGTGCGGGTCGATGACCGTCAGCGGCTCGTCGAAGAGGATCGCCGAGACGTCGTCACGCACCAGGCCACGGCCCATGGAGACTTTCTGTTTTTCATCGGCGGTGAGGTTGCGCGCTTTTTTGCTCAGCAGGTTTTGCAGGTCGAGGACTTCGGCAATTTCCTGCACCTTGCTGTGAATTTTCGCCTCGGCCATGCCCTGGTTGCGCAACGGGAACGCCAGGTTGTCGAACACCGTCATGGTGTCGTACACCACCGGGAACTGGAACACCTGGGCGATGTTGCGTTTTTCCGGGGTGAGGTCGTTGACCACTTTGGTGTCGAACAGCACCTGGCCTTCGGACGGGCTGAGCAGGCCGGAGATGATATTGAGCAAGGTCGACTTGCCGCAGCCCGACGGCCCGAGCAGGGCGTAGGCTCCGCCCTGCTCCCACACGTGGTTCATTTCCCGGATGGCGTAGTCCTCGGGACCATTTGGCGCAGGGCTGTAGCTATGCGCCAGGTTCTGCAAATGGATCTCGGCCATCAGGCAACCCTCGCGACACGGCGCCCGGGAGCCTGGACCAAGCGGCCCTGGCCATCGAACACAAACAGTTTATGGGTGGGGATATACACACGGATCGGCGCGTCGACGTCGTATTCGTGCACCCCCGACAGGTGCAGCACCAACAGAAAGTGCTCGCTGCGCACATGCAGGAAGGTTTCCGAGCCGCTGATCTCGGCGACTTCCACGGTCACCGCCAGTTCCAGGTCGTCGTCGTTGCTCGGCACCAGGCTGATATGGCTGGGACGCACACCGAAACGGAACTCGCCTTCGCCAATCGGGCGCAGGTCGACGTTCAGCGGGAAGTGCACAAAATTGGCGAAGCTCACTTCGTTACCGCTGATGCGCCCCGGCATCAGGTTGATCGGCGGCTCGGAAAACAGCTCGGCGGCCAGCACGGTCTGCGGCTGGTGATAAACCTCGGCGGCCTTGCCGCTCTGGATCACGCGGCCTTCGTGCAGGATGGTGGTGGTGCCGCCGAGGGCCAGGGCTTCATTGGGCTCGGTGGTGGCGTAGATGGCGATGGTATGGCGCGCGGCGAACAGCTCGCGCATTTCCTGACGCAGCTCTTCGCGCAGTTTGTAGTCCAGGTTCACCAGCGGCTCATCGAACAGAATCAGTTCGGCGTCCTTGACCAAGGCGCGGGCCATGGCCGTGCGTTGCTGCTGGCCGCCGGAGAGCTCCAGCGGGTGGCGCTGGAGGAATTTCTCGATGCGCAGCATCCTGGCGGTTTCCAGCACCTTGCTCTGGATCAGTTCGTTGGACACACCGGCCTGGCGCAGCGGCGAGGCGATGTTCTCGAACACGGTCATGGTGGGGTAGTTGATGAACTGCTGATACACCATCGACACGTTGCGCAGGCGCACCGGTTTTTGCGTGACATCCACGCCGTTCATCAGGATGCGGCCGCTGTCGGGCTTGTCCAGCCCGGCCATCAGGCGCATCAGGCTGGTCTTGCCGGACAGGGTGCGGCCGAGCAAGACGTTGAAGGAACCGGCTTCGAAGCGCAGGTTGGCGTCGTCGATCCAGGTTTGGCCTTCGACAACGCGGGAGACATGTTCCAGGGTCAATGACATGACACGACCTTTTTTATTATTTGGAATGAATCTGGCCAGATGTCAGAGCGAGTTTCGTGCCAAAAACGGCAGGTGCTTGATCCATAAGGAAATGGGCTGAACCCGATGTTCAGGAGCGAACACAAATGAACAATCCGGACTGAACAACTGAACAGTTTGGGGTTGACAATGAACAGTGCTGAACAACACTCTCATTACCAACACCGGGCAAATGTGGGAGCGGG
>JAFHKH010000266.1 GCA_016937595.1 Pseudomonas cedrina subsp. fulgida
AGCATTGCGTTTGCTTAACTGATCGTCATTGGGGCAAGCCCGCTCCCACACAAGCCAGCCTCACACATTTAGATGGGGTTTACAGCTTGGCGATGGACACTTCGGTCGACTTCACAAAGGCAATCACTTCACTGCCTACTTTCAGTTCCAGGTCCCGCACCGAGCGGGTGGTGATCACGACGTGACGATGCCGGACGCGGTTTGCACGTCGATTTCCGAGACCACTTCACCCAGCAGGATCTCCTTGATCACGCCCTTGAACTGGTTGCGCACGTTGATCGCTTTAATGGTCATGTCGGCTTTCCTTCTGGCTAGGGGGTCAATCCGCACGAATGCGCAGGCCCTCAACATGCGCCATCAGGAAGATCATTAAAAGGAATATATAAGTCTTTATTTATTCGATATGGAAATATAAAACCGTTACTCAACTCAATGTGACCCAATACCGCGTTCTCGCCCGCACTTCGAATCCCAGGCTTGAGGCGAGCAGTTGGAGGATGCGGTCGGTGTCGTCCAGCCGGAAGCTGCCGCTCACTCGCAAGCCTTCCAGGCGTGAATCCCAGCGCAACACACCTGGACGATAGCGTTCCAATTCGCGCAGAAAATCTCCCAATGGTTGGTTCTGCGCCGTCAGCACACCCTCGCGCCAGCCCAATTGCGACACATCAAATGCCATTCGGGGGCCCAGCCCGCTGGCGTTCAGCGGCGCTCGCTGGCCGCTCTGCAAGGTCGCCATACGCCCGTTCAAATCGCGCACCTGGACGATGCCCTTGAGCACAGACACCCGGCAATCTGCGCCCTGTTGCCGTACACACAGGTCGGCCTGGCTGACGTTCAGCTCGCCGTAGCGGGTCTGCACGCTCATCGCCGTCGCGCCTGGCACATTCAACGCTAGCTCGCCATCCACCAACGTGACGCGCCGCTGCGCCAGGTCGACGTCCACCGCCGTCGCGGTATTGAGTTGCAAACTGCCGCCATCGGCCAACCCGATGCGTTTGCGCTCGCCGGTCGCGGTGTGCAGGTCGGCGCGCCATGCCTCGATGGGCAATTGACGGCTGATCAGCCAGGCAGTCGGCACCCATGCCGCGAGCCCCAAGGCACGCTTGAGCACGGCGCGGCGCCCCGGTTGCGGGGGCGGTCGAGGCTGGCCATCGCCAGGGCCTGGGGCAAGTCGCTGAAACGCTGGCGCAGGGTTTGGGCTTTTTGCCAGGTCTGTTCGTGTTGCGGGTGGCTGTCACGCCAATGCTGCAGCGCGGCGTGATCACGCTCGGTGGCCGCGCCGGACTCAAGCAACGCCAGCCACTGGGCTGCGGCGCGGGCGATGTCACGACTCACAGTTCCACCAGCAGGCAATGTTCGTAGGCTTGGGCCATATAGCGTTTGACCGTGCGTTCGGACACGTCCAGGCGTTCGGCAATCTGCCGATAGCCCAGGCCCTCCAACTGGCTCCAGAGGAACGCGCGGCGGACCAGCACTGGCAAGCCATCAAGCAGTTCATCCAGGGCTTGCAGGGTTTCCAGCATCAGCCAGCGCTGTTCGGGCGAAGGTACACAGGCCTCCGGCAGGTTTGCCAAAGCACTCAGGTACGCGTGTTCAAGACTGCGCCGCTGATGAAAATTCACCAGCAGGCGCTTGCCCACGGTGACCAGGTACGCCCGCGGCTCCTGCATCTGCGCAATCGGCGGCGCGCTGGCGAGCACGCGCAAGAACGTATCCTGGCTCAGGTCCGCGGCATCCCAGGCATTGCCCAGGCGCCGGCGCAGCCAGCTTTCGAGCCAACTGCGATGGTCGCGGTACAGGCTGGACAACGTCAGTTCGGGGACGTGGGTCGGAACAACAGCATCATTCATGGCGAGCGACCTGCGCGGCGCGAGTGAGTCTCAAATGAGATTCATTCTATTTAATATCGCGCCGACACACCATGATCTTTTCAACGTTGCGTTTATATGGACGCCTCTGCGTGTTAAACCTGCTCATTCATGGCAGCGCCGGCACGTCCGGCAACCGGTCAGAGGCCGCGCTTGCGCAACCACTGTAAAAAGCCCTTCTTCACCGGCACAACGGGCGTCTCCTCGGTCAAGGCCTGCGCCGCATGCACACGGAAATCCAACAAGGTTTTCATCGCATCGCCGATGTCGTGGCGCGCATCCAGGCATGGCGTCAAGTACTCCTTCTCGATGCGGTACAGGGTGCAGAACGTCTTGGCGCAAAAATCCGCCAGCGCGGCCTGGTCCGTCAGGATGCCCGCCTCGCCGATCACCTCGCCCGGCCCCATGCGCCCGGCTTCGAATTTATGCCCACCCTTGGTCAGCATCACCGAGACCACGCCGGACTCCACAATGAACAAATGGTCGCTGACCTCTCCCGCCGGCAAAATCATCTCGCCGGCGCGGTAGGTGTGCAGGGTCATGTTCTGGCTGAAGGTGTCTTTTTCCTCCTGGCGCAAGGTGGAGAAAATCGTTGAATTGTCCAACAGCGCCCGCGCCCGTGAGGTTTGTGCCGGAGTCGCGCTTTCGGCGCTCGACAACAGGCTCACACCCGCCGCCTGCAGGTGCCGGAAGGCCAGGTCATACAGCTGGTTACGGACTTCGCGCTTGAGCGGCATCGCCGGAACGAACCCGCTGATTTCGTACTCGACACCGCCACTGGCGGAGGTCTTGAATGCCACGCTCGGCGCGGGCTTGCTCAGCAGCGGCCGGCAACCTTGCATTGCCCGCTCCAGTGCCTCGATCACCGTTTGCGGACGCGCATGGGGGCTGACCTGCAAGCTGACTGCCAGGCCGAACATATCCGCCGGCCGCGAGAAATTGATGATCTTGGCCTTGGCCGCCAGTGAGTTGGGGATCACCGCCATGCTGCCCTGGGAGGTTTGCAGGCGCGTGGCGCGCCAGTCGATGTCGGTCACCCGGCCTTCGGTACCGTCGATGGAAATCCAGTCGTCCAGCTGATAGGGCTTGGTGGTGTTGAGCACAATCCCGGAAAACACGTCGCTCAGCGTGCTTTGCAACGCCAGGCCGACGATGATCGCGACGGCGCCGGACGTCGCGAGCACGCCCTTGACCGGCAGGTCGAGCACATAGGCCATGGCGGCAATGATCGCAATCAGGAAGATCACCGCTCCCATCAAGTCCTGCAGCAACCGCCCGGTATGCCCGACCCGCTGCATCATCACCGCGCCCAGCAACACCGTCAGCGTGCGCGCCGCAAACAGCCACCAGCCGATCTGCAAGGCGGTGGCCGCCAGGTGCAGCGCCGTGTTGTCCGCATAAGGCGCAAGTTGCATGGGGTTCATGCCGTCGTTGAACAGCACGGCACTGAACACGGCAAAAATCACCAACCGCGCCGCCAGCTTCCAGTTGGCGAGGTTGGCGGAAATAAGACGCCACACGGCGATGTCGATAAAAATCAGCGCCAGGGCGCACAGCATCGGGTGATCAGCGATAAATGAGGGCATCCAGGCGACTCCAGGGCGAATGACGGGAAGATCGCATGAAATGGAGATGACCGGTATAGCACGGAGCAAAATGTGGCAGCGGGCTTGCTC
>JAFHKH010000267.1 GCA_016937595.1 Pseudomonas cedrina subsp. fulgida
CGCTCCCACATTTTGATCGCGTCCCACCTTGGAATACGGTCGAATGTGGGAGCGGGCTTGCTCGCGAAGCGGCCGGGGCTGCTGGAGACGGTGTTGGCCTTAGTTGAACTCATCCCCCACCGGATACCGGCTGTCATTCAAGCTCTCTTTGATCTTGCGCAGATGCGGCTGGAAATCCACCCCGCGACGCAAAGTCATGCCGGTCGCCAGCACATCCAGCACCGTCAACTGGATGATCCGCGAGGTCATCGGCATGTAGATGTCGGTGTCTTCCGGCAGCGGAATATTCAGGCTCACGGTACTGGCCTTGGCCAGCGGCGAATTCTCCGCGGTCACGCCCAGCACCGAGGCGCCGTTTTCCCGCGCGATACGCGCCACTTCCACCAGCTCACGGGTACGCCCGGTGTAGGAAATGATCACGAACAGCTCGCCCGTATGCGCCACCGACGCAATCATGCGCTGCATCAGCACGTCGGCATGGGCGGTCACCGCGAGGTTGAAACGGAAAAACTTGTGCAGCGCATCCATCGCCACCGGCGCCGACGCGCCGAGGCCGAAGAAGTGGATCTGCCGCGCCTGGATCAACAAATCCACGGCCTTGCTGATCAGGGCCGGGTCCAGCGCCTGGCAGGCGCTGTCCAGTGAGGCGATGGCGCTGCCGAAAATCTTCTGGGTGTAGGCCTCGGGGTTATCATCGGCCTCCACTGCGCGGCTGACATACGCCGCACCGCTGGCCAGGCTTTGCGCCAATTGCAATTTAAGTTCAGGGTAACCGCTGACGCCGAACGAACGGCAGAAGCGGTTGACCGTCGGTTCGCTGACCGAAGCGGCCTGGGCGAGGGCGGCGATAGAGAAGCGGGTTGCCTGCTGCGGATTGAGCAGGATGACCTCGGCGACCTTTTTCTCGGCCTTGTTCAATTCTTCGAGGCGGTTCCGGATCTGTTCCAGAAGATTTCGCACGCGGTCCATTCAGTCTTTCCTTCGGGCGACGATGCAAATAAAAGGTGGCAACCAATCGATGAATGGTCTTTTGCGGTGGCCTATCCTACTGAGGGTAGCTGAACACCACCACTCGGAATGCGTATTTCGGGAAAATGTTGTGGTTATTACTACATTTTTCCTTGAGTGATGCCTTGAAAAAAGGTATTTGTAGTTTAACTTGATAAAAGAACAAACATCATGCCTTTGATAACCGTAGAACCCTGCACCTTTGCCCTGTTTGGCGCCTTGGGTGATCTGGCGCTGCGCAAGTTATTTCCTGCCCTCTATCATCTGGATGGCGCCGAGCTGCTGCACGCCGACACGCGTATCCTGGCCCTGGCCCGCGAAGCCGGTTCCGAGCAACAGCACTTGGCCCATATCGAACAGGCACTGCGCAAATACGTCGGCAAGGAGCTGGATGAAGCCATCGCCCAGCGGTTCCTGGCGCGCCTGACCTATGTGCATGTCGACTTCATGAAAGCCGACGACTACGTGGCCCTGGCGCAAATCGCCGGCACCGAGCAATGCCTGATTGCCTACTTCGCTACGCCCGCCGCCGTGTATGGCGCGATCTGCGAGAACCTGTCCAAGGTCG
>JAFHKH010000268.1 GCA_016937595.1 Pseudomonas cedrina subsp. fulgida
GAGCGTCCAGGGCTGCATTCCCACGCGGAGCGTGGGAACGATCACCGTGGCCTGCGACTTGTTTTTTTTCGGAGCACCGCACCATGACGCTTGCAGTCCAGTTCACCCACGTGTCCCGTCAGTTCGGCGAAGTGAAGGCCGTTGACCGGGTGTCCATCGATATCCAGGACGGCGAGTTCTTTTCCATGCTCGGCCCGTCCGGCTCCGGCAAGACCACGTGCCTGCGCCTGATCGCCGGGTTCGAGCAGCCGAGCGCCGGCTCGATCCGTATCCATGGCGAGGAAGCCGCTGGCTTGCCGCCGTATCAGCGCGATGTGAACACGGTGTTCCAGGATTACGCGCTGTTCCCCCATATGAATGTACGCGACAACGTGGCCTACGGCCTCAAGGTCAAGGGCGTGGGCAAGGCCGAGCGCCTTGCCCGCGCCGAAGAGGCTCTGGGCATGGTTGCGCTCGGCGGTTATGGCGAGCGCAAGCCGGTGCAGCTTTCCGGCGGCCAGCGCCAGCGTGTCGCCCTGGCCCGCGCGTTGGTCAATCGCCCGCGCGTGTTGCTGCTGGATGAGCCGCTGGGCGCGCTTGACCTCAAGCTGCGCGAACAGATGCAGAGCGAACTGAAAAAAGCTGCAACGCCAACTGGGCATCACCTTTATTTTCGTGACCCATGACCAGACCGAGGCGCTGTCGATGTCCGACCGCGTGGCGGTGTTCAACAAGGGCCGCATCGAACAGGTCGACACCCCGCGCAACCTGTATATGAAACCGGCCACCGCCTTTGTCGCCGAATTCGTCGGCACCTCCAACGTGATTCGCGGCGAACTGGCCCAGCGCCTCGGCGGTAGCCCGCAGCCGTTCTCGATCCGTCCGGAACATGTGCGTTTTGCCGAGGGCCCGCTGGGCAGCGGTGAAGTGGAAGTCAGCGGCCTGCTGCATGACATCCAGTACCAGGGCAGCGCCACGCGCTATGAACTGAAACTGGAAAACGGCCAGGCGTTGAATATCAGCCAGGCCAACAACCAGTGGCTGGACATCAGCAGCGGCCATCAGGTCGGCCAGTCCATCACCGCCCGCTGGGCGCGGGAAGCCATGACGCCACTGGCCGACAGCACAGGCGAGGTGTGACATGAGCCTGGCCGTTTCCCAAGCGCCGATGCACAGGTTTTCCAACCTGCTGTACCGCAAGCCCAACCTGTACCTGGCGATGTTGTTGATACCGCCATTGATCTGGTTCGGCGCGATCTACCTGGGCTCGCTGCTGACCCTGCTGTGGCAAGGTTTTTATACGTTCGACGACTTCACCATGGCGGTCACGCCGGACCTGACCCTGGCCAACTTCGCCGCGTTGTTTCAGCCGTCGAACTTCGACATCATCCTGCGCACCCTGGGCATGGCGATCACAGTATCAATCGCCAGTGCCATCGTGGCCTTCCCGATTGCCTATTACATGGCGCGCTACACCACAGGCAAGACCAAGGCGTTTTTCTACATCGCCGTGATGATGCCGATGTGGGCCAGCTATATCGTCAAGGCGTATGCCTGGACCCTGTTGCTGGCCAAGGGCGGCGTGGCGCAGTGGTTTGTGCAGCACCTGGGGCTGGAGCCGCTGTTGCAGTTCGTGCTGGGCATTCCCGGTGTGGGCGGCAGCACCTTGAGCACCTCGCACCTGGGGCGGTTCATGGTGTTTGTGTACATCTGGCTGCCGTTCATGATCCTGCCGATCCAGGCGTCACTCGAGCGTCTGCCGCCGTCGCTGCTGCAAGCGTCGGCCGACCTTGGCGCCAAGCCGCGCCAGACGTTCATGCAGGTGGTCCTGCCACTGTCGGTGCCGGGGATTGCCGCCGGTTCGATCTTCACGTTCTCGCTGACCCTGGGCGATTTCATCGTGCCGCAACTGGTGGGCCCGCCGGGTTACTTCGTCGGTGGCATGGTCTACGCGCAGCAAGGCGCCATCGGCAATATGCCCATGGCCGCGGCGTTTACCCTGGTGCCCATCGTGCTGATCGCGGTTTACCTGTCCATCGTCAAACGCCTGGGGGCCTTCGATGCACTCTGACACATCATCACTGGGCTTGAAGATCGCAGCCTGGGGCGGCCTGGTATTTCTGCACTTCCCGATCCTGATCATCTTTCTCTACGCCTTCAACACCGAAGAAGCCGCGTTCAGCTTTCCGCCACAGGGCTTTACCCTGAAGTGGTTCAGCGTGGCCTTCGCGCGGCCGGATGTGCTGGAGTCGATCAAGCTGTCCCTGCAGATCGCGGCCATCGCCACCCTGATCGCCATGGTGCTGGGCACCCTCGCGTCGGCGGCGTTGTATCGCCGTGAGTTTTTCGGCAAGCAGGGGGTGTCGCTGATGCTGATCCTGCCGATCGCGTTGCCGGGGATCATCACCGGCATCGCATTGCTGGCGACGTTCAAGACGCTGGGCATCGAGCCGGGGATGTTCACCATCATCGTCGGCCACGCGACCTTTTGCGTGGTGATTGTCTACAACAACGTCATCGCGCGGTTGCGCCGCACGTCCCACAGCCTGATCGAGGCCTCGATGGACCTGGGCGCCGACGGTTGGCAGACCTTTCGCCACATCATCATGCCCAATCTGGGCTCGGCGTTGCTGGCCGGCGGCATGCTCGCCTTTGCGCTGTCGTTCGACGAAATCATCGTCACCACCTTCACCGCCGGCCACGAGCGCACCTTGCCGCTGTGGTTGCTCAACCAACTGAGCCGCCCGCGCGATGTGCCGGTGACCAACGTGGTGGCGATGCTGGTGATGTTGGTGACGATGTTTCCGATTCTGGGTGCCTATTACCTGACGCGCGGCGGTGAAAGCGTGGCGGGGAGTGGCGGTAAATAAACCACAACAACCTGCTTCGGGAGAAACACGATTCAACTGTGGGAGCTGGCTTGCCTGCGATTGCGGTGGGTCAGTTGATGAATTGGCTGGCTGATACACCGCTATCGCAGGCAAGCCAGCTCCCACAGTTGAATCGTGTTTCTTCAGAGAGAAAACCGTCATTTGAGGAGGACTGAACCATGCAAACCAAACTCTTGATCAACGGCAAACTGGTCCAGGGCGAAGGCCCGGCCCAGGCCGTATTCAACCCGTCACTCGGCCGCGTGCTGGTGGAAATCCACGAAGCCAGCGAAGCCCAGGTCGATGCCGCCGTGCGTGCGCCGACGCGGCCTTCGAAAGCTGGTCGCAAACCGCGCCCAAGGACCGCTCGCTGTTGCTGCTGAAACTGGCGGACGCGATCGAAGCCCATGGCGAAGAACTGGCCAAGCTGGAATCGGACAACTGCGGCAAGCCCTACAGCGCCGCGTTGAACGACGAAATCCCGGCGATTGCCGACGTGTTCCGCTTCTTTGCCGGCGCCAGCCGTTGCATGAGCGGTTCGGCGGCGGGGGAATACCTGCCCGGCCACACCTCGATGATCCGCCGCGACCCGGTGGGCGTGATCGCCTCCATCGCGCCGTGGAACTACCCGCTGATGATGGTCGCCTGGAAAATCGCCCCGGCCCTCGCCGCCGGTAATACCGTGGTGCTCAAGCCGTCGGAACAAACCCCGCTGACTGCCTTGCGCATGGTCGAACTGGCCGCTGAAATCTTCCCGGCCGGTGTGCTCAACCTGGTGTTCGGCCGTGGGCCAACCGTCGGTAGCCCGCTGGTGAGTCACCCTAAAGTGCGCATGGTGTCGCTGACCGGCTCCATCGCCACGGGCGCGAATATCATTTCCAGCACTGCCGACAGCGTGAAGCGCATGCACATGGAACTGGGCGGCAAGGCGCCGGTGATCATTTTCAATGACGCCGATATCGACGCCGCCGTGGAAGGCATTCGTACTTTCGGCTTCTACAACGCCGGCCAGGATTGCACCGCTGCGTGCCGCATTTATGCCCAGGCGGAGATCTACGATGCGTTTGTCGAGAAGCTCGGCGCGGCGGTCGCCAGCCTCAAATACGGCTTGCAGGATGATCCGGCCACCGAGCTGGGCCCTTTGATTACCGCCCAGCATCGTGATCGTGTCGTCGGGTTTGTCGAGCGGGCGCTGGCGCAGTCGCATATCCGCCTGGTCACCGGTGGCAAGGCGGTGGAAGGCAACGGCTTCTTTTTTGAACCGACCGTACTGGCCGACGCGCAACAGGACGACGAGATCGTGCGCCGCGAGGTGTTCGGGCCAGTGGTGTCGGTGACCAAGTTCACCGATGAAGCGCAGGTGCTGGCCTGGGCCAACGATTCGGACTACGGCCTGGCGTCGTCGGTGTGGACCGCTGATGTAGGACGCGCCCATCGCCTGGCCGCACGCCTGCAGTACGGCTGCACCTGGGTGAATACCCACTTCATGCTGGTCAGTGAAATGCCGCACGGCGGCCAGAAACTGTCCGGCTACGGCAAGGATATGTCCATGTATGGGCTGGAGGACTACACCACGGTTCGGCATGTAATGTTCAAACACTGACGCTGATCGTCCCCATGCTTCGCGTGGTAATGCATCCCGTGACGCTCTGCGTCACCCGCTGTTCGGGGGGCGCTCACAGAGCCGGAAATGTCTTGTCGCACTTGCAATGCCATCACCCCGCTATCAATCAATTTTCCTGCGTCATCGAACCGCTTAAGCTATCCGGCGTCTGTTTAATGTCCGTTGTGTTTGGCCGAAGGCATGTCCGAACCGTAATTTCTGATCCGCTACGTGCCAGGAACGGCGCGGGATTTGCTCACGACAGGTTGTCTCTATGCACCGCAGGAATTTGCTCAAAGCGTCCATGGCCATTGCGGCCTACACCGGTTTGTCGGCCAGCGGCCTGCTTGCCGCCCAGGCCTGGGCCGGGAACCGTGCCGCCGACGGCAAGGCCGTGGCGTTCGATTTCGAATCGCTCAAGGCCCAGGCCAAACAGCTCGCCGGAACCGCCTACAAAGACACCAAACAGGTGCTGCCGCCGACATTGGCGACCATGACCCCGCAGAATTTCAACGCCATCGGCTACGACGGCAAGCATTCGCTGTGGAAGGAATTGAACGGCCAACTGGACGTGCAGTTTTTCCACGTCGGCATGGGCTTCAAGACGCCCGTGCGCATGCACAGCGTCGACCCCAAGACCCGCGAAGCACGCGAGGTGCATTTCCGCCCGTCGCTGTTCAACTACGAAAAAACCACGGTTGACACCAAACAACTGACCGGGGACCTGGGCTTTTCCGGCTTCAAGCTGTTCAAGGCGCCGGAGCTGGACCGTCATGATGTGCTGTCGTTTCTCGGTGCCAGCTACTTCCGCGCGGTGGACTCCACCGGCCAGTACGGCCTCTCCGCCCGTGGCCTGGCCATCGACACCTACGCGAAAAAACGCGAAGAATTCCCCGACTTCACACAGTTCTGGTTTGAAACCCCGGACAAGAACGCCACCCGCTTCGTGGTCTACGCCCTGCTTGACTCGCCGAGCGCCACCGGCGCCTACCGTTTCGATATCGACTGCCAGGCCAATCAGGTGGTGATGGCAATCGATGCGCATATCAATGCGCGTACCACCATCGAGCAACTGGGCATCGCGCCGATGACCAGCATGTTCAGCTGCGGTACCCATGAACGCCGGATGTGCGACACCATCCACCCGCAAATCCACGATTCGGACCGCCTGGCCATGTGGCGTGGCAACGGCGAGTGGATCTGCCGGCCGCTGAACAACCCGGCCAAGTTGCAATTCAACGCGTTCACCGACACCGACCCGAAAGGCTTCGGCCTGGTGCAGACCGACCATGAGTTCGCCAGTTACCAGGACACGGTGGACTGGTACAGCAAGCGCCCGAGCCTGTGGGTCGAACCTACCACCGCCTGGGGCGAAGGCTCGATCGACCTGCTGGAAATCCCGACAACCGGCGAGACGCTGGACAACATCGTGGCCTTCTGGACCCCGAAAAAACCCGTGGCCGCCGGCGACTCGCTGAACTACGGCTACAAGCTGTACTGGAGCGCGTTGCCACCGGTGAGCACGCCGTTGGCGCAGGTCGACGCGACCCGCTCAGGCATGGGTGGCTTTACCGAAGGCTGGGCACCGGGCGAACACTACCCAGAGGTGTGGGCCCGCCGCTTTGCGGTGGACTTCAAGGGCGGCGGCCTGGATCGCCTGCCACCGGGCACCGGGATCGAGCCCGTGGTGACCTGCTCCCACGGCGAAGTCAAAGACTTCAGCGTGCTGGTGCTGGACAACATCAAGGGCTACCGCATCCTGTTCGACTGGTACCCGACCAGCGACAGCGTGGAGCCAGTGGAACTGCGCCTGTTCATTCGCACCCAAGACCGCACCTTGAGCGAAACCTGGTTGTATCAGTACTTCCCGCCGGCACCGGCGCAGCGCAAGTACAGCTGATCGAGGTGTTCCTCTGGGGGAGCCGACTTGCCGGCTCCCCCAGTGTTCAACGGCATGGCTCAAAACCGCGACACACTCTTCATCGCCCCCATCAAATAGCGCATCGCTACCTGATCGCTCGCGGTCAGGGCGCGGTACTGCTCGAGCAATTCGGCCTCCTCCAGACTCAACCCGCGACCTCGCAGAGACACCCTGCGCGTCAGAAAAGACACCATCACACCCGCTACACCATAGGACTTGGCCATGGACTGTTCTCCTGATTTCAATCAAATACTCCTGTTGCCCATCACCCGCCTCGCATGAAGCGCACTGTCTGCGTGAACACACCGACTGACTTCCTGGGCCAGAAGTCAGGCTTATCCTAAGGGTAGAAAAAATCTTGTCTCGTGTGGGATTTTTTTAGAGTATTCACTTAAATAAATGGCTTAGGTAACAAATACCTACAGGCATATCCCACACGCCCCGGCGAAAAAAAACCCACCGGATCAAGGGTGGGTTTTTTCCGACAATAAACGTGGATCAATCGCGCAGATCAGACTCATGAATCGGCTGGTCACGGTGGGTGGCGCGCTGATATTGCGCCGGCCAGGTTGCCTGGCGCCCGCCCAAGTCGTCGTCGGCATGCAGCGGCCAGTAGGGGTCACGCAGCAGCTCCCGGGCCAGGAAGATGATATCGGCCTGGCAAGTGCGCAAAATGTGCTCGGCCTGGGCCGGTTCGGTGATCATGCCGACGGTGCCGGTGGCAATGCCCGACTCCTTGCGCACGCGTTCGGCAAAGCGCGTCTGGTAGCCGGGGCCTGTGGGGATCTCGGCATTCGCGGCAGTGCCGCCGGAGGAGACGTCGATCAGGTCGACGCCCAGGTCTTTGAGGCGCCTTGCCAGTTCCACGGTTTCATCGGGGTTCCAGCCGTCTTCCACCCAGTCGGTGGCTGATACGCGCACGAACAGTGGCAACTCCTGAGGCCAGACTTCGCGCACGGCCCTGGTCACTTCAAGCACCAGGCGAATGCGGTTTTCGAAGGAGCCACCGTATTGATCCTGTCGCTGATTGCTGATGGGCGAAAGGAATTGGTGCAGCAGGTAACCGTGGGCGGCGTGGATTTCCACCACCTCGAAACCGGCGGTCAAGGCGCGCTTGGCGGCGGCGACAAAATCGGCGGTCACTTGCCGGATCTGCGCCTCATCCAACGGTTTGGGCTGGGTATGTTGCGGGTCGAAGGCAATCGGCGACGGCCCCACCGGCACCCAGCCGCCGTCCTCCGGCTTGACGCTGCCATGCTTGCCGATCCACGGCCGATGGGTGCTGGCCTTGCGCCCGGCGTGGGCCAGTTGGATGCCGGCCACCGCGCCTGGGCCGCGATAAACCGGGTGATCCGCTGCAGCGGCTCGATCTGTTGGTCGTTCCACAGGCCCAGGTCCTGGGCGGTGATGCGACCGTCCGCGGTCACGGCGGTGGCCTCGGTGAAAATCAACCCGGCGCCGCCGACAGCCCGGCTGCCGAGGTGCACCAAGTGCCAGTCATTGGCCAGGCCATCGTCACTGGAATACTGGCACATCGGTGAGACCGCGATGCGGTTGAGCAGGGTCAATTGGCGCAGGGTATAGGGTTCGAGCAGCTGACTCATGGCGCACCTCTTCTGGGTTCTATGGGCACTCCTGTAGGAGCGAGCTTGCTCGCGAAGGTGGTTAACGATAACGCGGGAAGCCTGATTCAGCGCGACGCTCTCGCATTCTTCGCGAGCAAGCTCACTCCTACAGAGCCTAGTCGACAACGCTGGATTGCACAGGGTTCGATAAAGAACGCGGGAGCCGATTGCCGGCTCCGTGCGGCAAACGCTTACATCTCGACCTGGGTGCCCAGCTCGATCACCCGGTTGACCGGGAGTTTGAAGAAGCGCAGGTTGCCGTTGGCATTCTTCAACATGAAGGCGAACAACCCTTCACGCCAACGCGCCATGCCGTCGAGTTTCGAGGCAATCACCGTTTCGCGGCTGAGGAAGTAGGTGGTGCGCATCGGGCTGAAATCCAGGTCATCCAAGTGGCACAGCTTCAGGGCTTCGGGCACATCCGGCTCATCGGTAAAGCCAAAGTGCAGGATCACGCGGAAGAAACCTTCACCGTAGGCATCCACCTCGAAGCGTCGCGCGGCCGGCACGCGAGGAATGTCTTCGTAGACCACCGTCAGCAACACCACTTGCTCATGCAGCACCTGGTTGTGCAGCAGGTTGTGCAACAGCGCATGGGGCACGGCGTCCGGGCGCGCGGTGAGGAACACGGCGGTGCCCTGCACCCGATGGGGCGGCTGCACGCGGATACTGCTGATAAAGATCGGCAACGGCAGGCCGCCTTCGTCGAGGCGCTCGACCAGCAATTGCTTGCCGCGCTTCCAGGTGGTCATCAGCACGAACAGTACGATCCCCGCCAATACCGGGAAGGCGCCGCCCTGAATGATCTTCGGCACGTTGGCGGCAAAGTAGAGCCCGTCGACCAACAGGCAGCAGAGCAACACCGGCACAGCCAGTATCGGCGGCCATTTCCACAGCAGCAACATCACCGCCGACACCAGGAGGGTGGTCATCAGCATGGTGCCGGTCACCGCCACGCCATAGGCCGATGCCAGTGCATTGGACGATTCGAAGCCCAGCACCAGCAGGATGACGCCAACCATCAGCGACCAGTTCACCGCGCCGATGTAGATCTGGCCCTGCTCGGCACTGGAGGTGTGCTGGATATGCATGCGTGGGATGTAGCCCAACTGGATTGCCTGGCGCGTCAGCGAGAACGCACCGGAGATGACCGCCTGGGACGCAATCACCGTGGCCAGGGTGGACAATACCACCAGCGGGATCAGCGCCCAGCTCGGCGCCAGCAGGTAGAACGGGTTGCGCGCGGCCTCCGGGTCGCCCAGCAGCATGGCGCCCTGGCCGAAATAATTGAGCACCAGCGCCGGCAGCACCAGGATGAACCAGGCGCGGGCGATGGGTTTGCGGCCGAAGTGGCCCATGTCGGCATACAGCGCTTCGGCACCGGTCAGTGCCAGTACCACCGCGCCGAGGATGGCCACGCCAATGCCGGGATGCGCCTCGAAGAACCGCACGGCCCACATTGGATTCACAGCGCTCAACACTTCAGGGTGCAGGGTGATGCCGTACACGCCCAGGCCGCCGAGCACCAGGAACCAGGTCACCATCACCGGCCCGAACAGCTTGCCGATGCGGTCGGTGCCATGCTTCTGGATCAGGAACAAAGCCACCAGCACCACCAGCGCGATGGGCACGACCCATTTTTCCAGGCCGTCGAACGCCAGTTCCAGGCCTTCAACCGCCGATAGCACAGAGATCGCCGGGGTGATCATGCTGTCGCCATAGAACAGCGCCGCGCCGCACAGGCCACAGACCACCAGGAAACTGCGCAACTTCCTGCGCTCCCCCGCCGCCCGTCGAGCCAGTGCCGTGAGCGCCATGATGCCGCCCTCGCCCTGGTTGTCGGCGCGCAATACGAACAGCATGTACTTGATCGAGACGACCCAGATCAGCGACCAGAAGATCAGCGCCAGGATCCCCAGCACACCGTCATGGTTGACCTGCACCCCATAACCGCCGTTGAACACCTCTTTAAGGGTGTAGAGCGGACTGGTCCCGATATCGCCGTAAACCACCCCGACCGCCGCCACCAGCATGCCAATCGGCTTGGCGTTTGACTGCTCGGCACCTGCCGCCTGACTACTCGCGTGACCCATCAACTACCCCTGCCCTTTGACCTGCGGTCGTTTATTAACAAGGCATCCAGGCTGAACCCGGGATGCGCTGTTTACTTCTCGTAACAGACGTTTTGTTGACCTTGGGATTTTACTTACGTGCAACGGCGCGAAGCATAGCGCAGCAGTCGTTGCATTTCGCGGTTCATGTGCGCGGTTCTAAAGATGAAGGGTATTTGAAAGCTATTTGCCGGTATTGAAGTTGCTTATCACCAACGATATTTTTGCCCACCTGTGATTTCCGACGCATGGGTTATCTGAAGGCGTATTCAGAGCAAAAAGTGTTTGAACGCATTCGATTGGGTGACCCATACTTAGCCTGTAGCCACAATGTAGCTACATTTTGAGAAGGAGTCCTGAATTATGTCCACATTACTGAAAACCACTGACGTGCGCTGCCGCATCGACGAGGATTTGAAAGAACGCGCCACTGCTGTGCTCAATGCCTGTGGGCTTAGTCTGAGTGATGCCATGCGTCTTTTCCTTCGTCAGGTCGTCACAACGCAGGGCCTGCCCTTTGAGGTGCGTGTCCCTTCGGAGAAAACTGCTCGTGCCATGGCACAAGCGCGCGCGATTCGTCACCAATTTGACTCGATCGATGACATGCTAAGGGACGTTGATGGCGAAACCGCAGAAGAAACAAAAACGCGCTGACCTGCCAAAGCAATGCGCGCAGACGCCTGAGTTTAAAAAGTCCTGGGAACGCTACAAGCGTGCAGGACGCCGGGATATGAATGAGGTCCGGGCAGTAATGGTGATGCTTTTTTTAGGCGAACCGTTGTCTGCCGAGTATCGCGACCATGCACTCACCGGGAATTGGGGCGGTTTCAGAGAGTGCCATATCGGTGGTGATTTCCTGATGATTTACGAGCACTCGCGGCCCGACCTGATTACCTTTGTTGATTTAGGCAGCCATGCTGAATTGTTCGCGTAGTCATTGACCAATCCCATAGCACAACACTCGTCGCCTTTCCCTGCATAAAGCTGGTCAAGCGCGCTGCCCGCCGCTAGAATTGCGCACTTTTTGATCAGAGGCACACCCAGTGCCCATCCGCCGCCCTGTCGTGCCCGACTGGCCGCGTCATTCAATACCGAGGTTAGACATGTCCACCACCGTCGCAAAGGCCAACCCCAAGGTTGGCTTTGTTTCCCTGGGTTGCCCGAAGGCTCTGGTCGACTCCGAGCGCATCCTCACGCAACTGCGCATGGAAGGCTATGACGTTGTGTCCACTTACCAGGACGCCGACGTGGTGGTGGTCAACACTTGCGGTTTCATCGACTCGGCCAAGGCTGAGTCGCTGGAAGTGATCGGCGAAGCCATCAAGGAAAACGGCAAGGTCATCGTGACCGGCTGCATGGGCGTGGAAGAAGGCAATATCCGCAATGTGCACCCCAGCGTGCTGGCGGTAACCGGCCCGCAGCAGTACGAGCAGGTGGTCAACGCCGTGCACGACGTCGTGCCGCCGCGCCAGGACCACAACCCGCTGATCGACCTGGTACCGCCGCAAGGCATCAAGCTGACCCCGCGCCACTACGCGTACCTGAAGATTTCCGAAGGCTGCAACCACAGTTGCAGCTTCTGCATCATCCCGTCGATGCGCGGCAAGCTGGTCAGCCGCCCGGTGGGTGATGTGCTCGACGAGGCCCAGCGCCTGGTCAAATCCGGCGTGAAAGAGCTGTTGGTGATCTCCCAGGACACCAGCGCCTATGGCGTCGACGTGAAATACCGCACCGGCTTCTGGAACGGCGCGCCGGTAAAAACCCGCATGACCGAACTCTGCGAAGCCTTAAGCAGCCTGGGTGTGTGGGTGCGCCTGCACTACGTTTACCCGTACCCGCACGTGGATGAACTGATCCCGCTGATGGCCGCCGGCAAGATCCTGCCGTACCTGGACATCCCGTTCCAGCACGCCAGCCCGAAAGTGCTCAAGGCCATGAAGCGCCCGGCATTCGAAGACAAGACCCTGGCGCGTATCAAGAACTGGCGCGCGATCTGCCCGGAGCTGATCATCCGTTCGACCTTCATCGTCGGCTTCCCCGGCGAAACCGAAGAAGACTTCCAATACCTGCTGGACTGGCTGACCGAAGCGCAGTTGGACCGCGTCGGCTGCTTCCAGTACTCGCCGGTGGAAGGTGCCCCGGCCAACCTGCTGGACCTGGCCGTGGTGCCGGACGACGTCAAGCAGGACCGTTGGGAGCGCTTCATGGCGCACCAGCAGGCCATCAGCTCGGCGCGCCTGCAACTGCGCATCGGCAAGGAAATCGAAGTGCTGATCGACGAAGTCGACGAGCAAGGCGCGGTCGGCCGTTGCTTCTTCGATGCGCCAGAGATCGACGGTAACGTGTTTATCGACGATGCCAGCGGCTTGAAGCCGGGCGACAAGGTCTGGTGCACCGTGACCGATGCCGACGAGTACGACCTGTGGGCTGAAAAGCGCGACTGATCGCCACCCGCGTAAAAAAGCCCTGCATCTGATCAAGATGCGGGGCTTTTTTAGGTCTATCGTTTGCCCATCACCCACCCTCGGCAGGGACAGCGAGCATGCGTCGGCATTCAGTTATCCACACACCCAAAACCAGCGACTATCAAACACTGACAGACATCTGGGAGGACTCAGTGCGGGCCACCCATGATTTTTTGCCGGATAGCTACATCGAACGGCTAAGGGGTCTGGTGCTGACGCATTATCTGGACACGGTGATGCTGATGTGCACCAAGGACGCGCACCAGCGCATTACCGGGTTTGCCGGCGTGGCCGCAGGCAAGATCGAAATGCTGTTTATCGACCCCAAGCACCACGGCCAGGGCCTGGGCAGCCAATTGCTGCGCTATGCGATCGAGCATATGAATGCCGATGAGCTGGAAGTGAACGAGCAGAATCCCCGGGCATTGGGCTTTTACCTCAAGCAAGGGTTCGAGGTGGTCGGACGCACCGAGCACGACGGCCTGGGCCAGCCGTATCCGTTGTTGCGTATGCGGTTGCGCCAGCAGCAACAAATACGTAATGGATGACACGACACCAAACAACTGTGGGAGCGGGCTTGCTCGCGAATACGGTGTGTCAGTTAACATATGTATCAACTAATACACCGCATCGCGAGCAAGCCGCTCCCACATTTTGAGCGGTGTCTTTACCAATAACTCTCCGCGCTGAAATGGGGCCGGGATTAACCGGCGCCAGGCAGGTACAATAGCCGCCCACTTTTGTTACGGCCCTTGTCATGACTGACCCCATACGCCTCTCCAAACGCCTTATCGAACTGGTCGGTTGCTCCCGTCGGGAGGCTGAGCTGTTCATTGAAGGCGGCTGGGTCTCGGTGGACGGTGAAGTGATCGACGAGCCGCAGTTCAAGGTCACCACGCAAAAGGTCGAACTCGACCCTGAGGCCAAGGCCACCGCGCCGGAGCCGGTGACTATCCTGATGCACGCCCCTGCCGGCGTGGATGCCGAAACGGCCATGGCGTCGATCAGCGCCGAAACGCTGTCGCCGGAACACCGTTTCGGCAAGCGCCCGCTCAAGGGCCATTTTCTGCGCCTGAGCGCCAGTGCCGACCTGCAAGCCAAGGCCAGCGGCCTGCTGGTGTTTACCCAGGACTGGAAGATCCTGCGCAAGTTGACCGCCGATGCCGCAAAGATCGAGCAGGAATACGTGGTGGAAGTCGAAGGCGACATGGTTGCCCACGGCCTCAACCGCCTGAACCACGGCCTGACCTACAAAGGCAAGGAGCTGCCGGCCGTCAAAGCCAGCTGGCAGAACGAAAACCGCCTGCGCTTTGCGTTGAAAAACCCGCAACCCGGCGTGATCGCGCTGTTCTGCGAAGCGGTCGGCCTCAACGTCATCGCCATCCGTCGTATCCGCATCGGCGGCGTGTCCATCGGCAAAGTGCCCGTTGGCCAATGGCGTTACCTGTCCGGCAAAGAGAAGTTCTAAGCCGTTCCCCTTTTCTCGATACCGCCCTCGCGGCGGTGTCCTCAGTTGAATACCAGGATTGCCCACCATGATTCATAACGACGTACTGCGCAGCGTGCGCTACATGCTCGACATCAGCGACAACAAGATGGTCGAGATCATCAAGCTCGGCGGCATGGACGTGACCAAGGACGACTTGCTGACCTACCTCAAGAAGGACGAGGAAGAAGGCTTCGTGTTCTGCCCGGATGACGTCATGGCGCACTTTCTCGATGGCTTGGTGATCTTCAAGCGTGGCAAGGACGAGAGCCGCCCGCCGCAGCCGATCGAGACCCCGGTGACCAACAACATCATCCTCAAGAAACTGCGCGTGGCCTTCGAGCTGAAGGAAGATGACATGCACGCCATCCTCAAGGCGGCCGAGTTTCCGGTGTCCAAGCCTGAGCTGAGCGCGCTGTTCCGCAAATTCGGTCATACCAACTACCGTACGTGCGGCGACCAGTTGCTGCGTAATTTCCTCAAAGGCCTGACCCTGCGGGTGCGTGCCTGAGCCATGAGTTACAGCGTCTCGCCCGTCGGCTTCGTGCGCTCCTGCTTCAAGGAGAAGTTCGCCATTCCACGCCAACCGCAGCTGGCGCCGGCCGCCCGCGGCGTGCTGGAGCTGGTGGCGCCGTTCGACGGCGGTGAAGCGGTGCAGGGCCTGGAACAGGTGAGCCATGTGTGGCTGCTGTTTCTGTTCCACCAGGCGCTGGAAGACAAACCGCGCCTGAAAGTGCGCCCACCGCGCCTGGGCGGCAATACGTCCATGGGCGTGTTTGCTACCCGTGCGACTCATCGGCCCAACGGCATGGGGCAGTCGGTGGTGAAGTTGGACAAGGTCGAGCCGGGCCGTTTGTGGATTTCCGGGATTGACCTGCTCGATGGCACGCCGGTGCTGGATATCAAACCCTACGTGCCCTACGCCGACATAGTCGACACGGCCTCCAATCGCATCGCCAGCGCTGCGCCGCAGATGATTCCTGTGCAATGGCTGAAAACGGCGCTGCATCAGGCACAGGGCCATGCCCAGCGTCTTGGAGAGCCGTTAGTGGAACTGATCGATCAGTGTCTGGCCCAGGATCCACGGCCGGCGTATCAAACACCGGGACCGGAGCGGGAATATGGCGCGCAGTTTTGGGACGTGGATGTGCGGTGGCATTATCCCGAGGCCGGGGTGATTTGCGTGCTGGAAGTGCTTCCAACTGAATAAACCGCAAGCCCGCTCCCACATTTGGACCTTCTTTGGTTATCAGTCAGCACATGGCCTGGCTGTTTATTTCTCGACGAACGCACGCTCGATCAGGTAATCCCCCGGTTCACGCATGCGTGGCGAAACCTTCAGGCCGAAGCTGTTCAGCACTTCGCTGGTCTCGTCCAGCATGCTTGGGCTGCCGCACAGCATGGCGCGGTCGTCCTCGGGGTTGATCGGTGGCAGGCCAATGTCGCTGAACAGCTTGCCGCTGCGCATAAGGTCGGTCAGGCGGCCTTCGTTTTCGAACGGCTCGCGGGTCACGGTCGGGTAGTAGATCAACTTGTCACGCAGGGCTTCGCCGAAGAATTCGTTCTGCGGCAGGTGCTCGGTGATGAATTCGCGGTAAGCGACTTCGTTGACGTAACGCACGCCGTGGCACAGGATCACTTTTTCGAAACGCTCGTAGGTCTCCGGGTCCTGGATCACGCTCATAAACGGCGCAAGGCCAGTACCGGTGCTGAGCAGGTACAGGTGTTTGCCCGGCTTCAAATCGTCAAGCACCAGGGTGCCTGTCGGTTTTTTGCTGATGATGATCTCGTCGCCTTCCTTCAAGTGCTGCAATTGGGAAGTCAGCGGGCCATCGGGCACCTTGATGCTGAAGAACTCCAGATGCTCTTCCCAGTTCGGGCTGGCGATGGAGTAGGCGCGCATGAGCGGGCGGCCGTTGGGCTGCTGCAGGCCGATCATCACGAACTGACCGTTCTCGAAGCGCAGGCCCGGGTCGCGGGTGCACTTGAAGCTGAACAGAGTGTCGTTCCAGTGATGAACACTGAGGACACGCTCGTGGTTCATGTTGCTCATGTACGGGGAACTCCTGGAAATGGGTCTGCGCTGTATTCAGGCGCGCAATTGCAGCGCATTCTAATCGCGGCGACAATATCTGTTAACTGGATTATTAAGATAAGGGTTATCGGTTATATCGATATGCGATTTACTCTCCGTCAACTGCAAGTTTTCGTCGCCGTCGCCCAGCAGGAAAGCGTTTCCCGCGCTGCTGGCCTTCTGGCCTTATCTCAATCCGCCGCCAGCACCTCGATCACCGAGCTGGAGCGTCAATCCAGCTGCCAATTATTCGACCGCGCCGGCAAACGCCTGAGCCTCAATGCCCTGGGTCATCAACTGTTACCCCAAGCGGTCGCACTGCTGGACCAGGCCAAGGAAATCGAAGACCTGCTCAACGGCAAGTCCGGCTTTGGCTCGCTGGCGGTGGGCGCCACCCTGACCATCGGCAATTACCTGGCGACCCTGTTGATCGGCAGCTTCATGCAGCAGCACCCCGAGAGCCAGGTAAAGCTGCATGTGCAGAACACCGCACATATCGTGCACCAGGTGGCGCACTACGAAATTGACCTGGGTCTGATCGAAGGCGACTGCAGCCACCCGGACATCGAGGTACAAACCTGGGTCGAGGATGAGCTGGTGGTGTTCTGCGCGCCGCAGCATCACCTGGCCAAGCGTGGCGTGGCAACGATGGACGAGCTGACCCACGAGGCGTGGATCCTGCGGGAACAAGGTTCGGGGACGCGCCTGACCTTTGACCAAGCCATGCGCCATCACCGTAGCGCGCTGAATATCCGCCTGGAGCTGGAACATACCGAAGCCATCAAGCGTGCGGTGGAGTCGGGGTTGGGGATTGGCTGTATTTCGCGCTTGGCGCTGCGCGATGCATTCCGTCGTGGCAGCCTGGTGCCGGTGGAAACGCCGGATCTGGACCTGGCCCGGCAGTTCTATTTCATCTGGCACAAACAGAAGTACCAGACTTCGGCCATGCGCGAATTCCTGGAGTTGTGCCGCGCTTTCACCGCTGGGGTGCAGCGCAGCGACGAGATCGTGCTGCCGAGCATTGCCTGAGTGTTAGAGCAGGATCACGGCCCACACCAGCGTGATCATGGTCAGCGCGACGGCCTGCGCGGCGCTGCCCATGTCCTTGGCATTCTTCGACAACGGGTGGCGATCCAGGGAGATGCGGTCGATCGCCGCTTCCACCGCCGAGTTGAGCAACTCGACGATCAACGCCAGCAGGCACACGGCGATCAGCAACGCGCGTTCGACCCGGCTGACATTCAGGAAGAAGCTCAGCGGGATCAGGATTACATTCAGCAATACCAATTGGCGAAAAGCGGCCTCCCCCGTGAATGCCGCGCGCAAGCCATCCAGGGAATAGCCCCCAGCGTTGAAGATACGTTTGATACCGGTTTGACCCTTGAAAGGCGACATAGGCGTAGGCAACTGAACCAAAGGAGTGGGGAAACTAGGTCACGCACAGTCAAAAAAGCGTGAAGCGATGACAGCTTAATGCTGCGAAATTGACTCAAGTTGTTGCAACAGCAGCGCCGCCTGGGTACGTGTACGCACGCCCAGCTTGCGGAAGATCGCGGTCACATGCGCCTTGATCGTCGCTTCAGACACGCTCAACTCGTAGGCTATCTGCTTGTTCAGCAGGCCTTCGCAGACCATGGTCAGCACCCGGAATTGCTGCGGTGTCAGGCTGGCCAGGCCATCACGGGCGGCCTTGGCTTCGTCGGACACGTTGATTTCTTCGAAGGCCTGCGGTGGCCAGGACACATCGCCGTCCAGCACAGTACGTACGGCTTTCTGGATGTCTTCCATGGCGCTCGATTTGGGAATAAAACCGCTGGCGCCAAACTCCTTGGAACGCACCACCACATCGGCCTCTTCCTGGGCCGAGACCATGACCACCGGAATCTGCGGGTATTGCCCGCGCAGCAGCACCAACCCAGAGAAACCGTAGGCACCGGGCATGTTCAGGTCGAGCAGCACCAGATCCCAATCGGACTTTTCGGTGAGGCGGGCTTCCAGCTCGGCAATGCTGGCCACTTCGACGAGACGCACATCCGGGCCAAGGCCCAGGGTCACAGCCTGGTGCAGCGCACTGCGAAACAGCGGATGGTCATCGGCTATCAGGATTTCGTATGTGGCCATTGATTAAATGATCCTGTTTTCAGGGGGCCCTGAGCGGCGCCCAGCATGCCCAGCGTAGCCTGGAGGGTCAAGCGCTACGCCCGTGGGCATTTTAGCGGGTTGCGGGTTCATGGTGCCATCATGTAAACGCCGGCCATTCATACCCCTGGGATATAGGGAGCGAGACGCGCATGAACCGTGTCCGTCGGGTCCAGCGGTAGCTGGAACTTGGCGGCCAGGTAATGGGTACTGAACACGTCAAGGTAGGCATCCAGCACTTCGCTGGCCGCCAGGTCATCGGCCAGTTCCAGGCACAGCGCCGCCACTTCGGCGGTGCAGAAGTGATCATCGCGCTTGGATCGGCGCAGTTTGTAGCGCGACAGTTGTTCCGGCGCCAGGCTGAGCACCGGCAAGTGCTCCAGATAGGGGCTTTTGCGAAACATCTTGCGTGCTTCACTCCAGGTACCGTCGAGCAGGATAAACAACGGACGCTTGCCCTCTTCCACCAGCACTTGGCTGACGACCCGCTCGGGCGCGACGAATTCACCGGGAAACACGATATAGGGCTGCCACTGCGGGTCGGCCAATACGCTGAGCAGTCCTGGATCGACCTCGGTGCGCGACCAGGCGAACGCCGTGGTGTCGTCAATCACATCGGCGATCAGCCAGCCGGTGTTGCTGGGCTTCATCGGCTCCACGTCATGCATCAGCAGGCACATGGCCGATGTTGCGGCAACCTTGGGCCGCCAGGCACACAGGCAGTACTCGGGGATCACCCGGCAGCCGGGGCAGCGCTCGGCGCGCGAACCGCGATTAAGGAACGGCCGCACGGCGCGGGCCAGACGCTGGGTGCGCAGGCGGGAAACGGCATGGCTCATCGGGTGCGCCGGTGGGACGGGTAAATCGACACGGTAAAAACTCGTGGAAGGCTGGTGGCGGCAGTTTACCAGCGATACGCCTGGCTGTAGTGGCCAGGGCTCACCTATAATTGCGCGCCACTGAACGCACAGCGCAGTGGCGGGTCTATGCACCAGTAACCGAATCAGGAGAGTTTCATGCTGCGTCCCATGCTGCGTCTTGTCGCCCCATCCGTCGCCCTCGCGCTGGTATTGCCCGTGTGCGCCCAGGCGGCCTCGCTGCTGGAGGCCCAAATGAACCGGAAGCTGCAAAGCGTCGCGGCGGAGAGCAACAAGGACCTGCCCCGGGAAATCGATGAAAAGACCCTGGAAGTGGCCTACACCGTTGAAGGCATGCAACTGATCGATCACTTGAGTGTGCTGTCCGACCGTGCCGAACAGATGCGCGCCAACCCGAAGGCGGTGTACTTTCAACTGGGCCGCAGCGTATGCACCAACCCAGGTTACCGCGAGCTGATGGCCAAAGGCGCGGTCATGCGTTACGAGATCACCGAGAACAAGACCAACCGCCCCGTGGCCTCGGTGAAGTTCGTGGAAGCGGATTGCCCGGCCCCGGTGAAAAAGAAAAAGTAAACGTTTGACCTTCGCGCGCTACTGTCCGGTGGCGCGCACTCCCCCGCTTCAATGTCCAGCGCGGCCAAGCGCCTTGATCAGCGCCCAATAAGCGGTTGCCAGCCAAGGGATTTTCGGCCCATGATCCAGTCATCCCAACTATTTCATCCCAGCGCTGTTGACGCTGTTCTGTAATATTTCCAGGGCAAAAGAAGGTTGCCCCTGCGGCAAGCAGCGACACATGAGTGTCGTAGCCTCCGGCGAACCTCTGGCCGGCCACCCGGGCCCTGCAAGAAGGAGAAGTTGAATGCCTTACGAACCGAATGACCGCCTGCTTCGACATTTTGAAGAAAACGGAACCGACCTGACCCAGCAAGTCGAAGCGCAACTCCAATTGATCGCACCCAATAGCCCGAATATCCCCCTGTATCGCGACATGATCCTCACCGTGTTGCGCATGGCGCAAGACGACCGCAACCGCTGGAACGCCAAGATCACCCTGCAAGCCATCCGCGAACTGGACCACGCCTTCCGCGTGCTCGAACAATTCAAGGGCCGCCGCAAAGTGACGGTGTTCGGTTCGGCACGTACCCCGGTGGAAAGCCCCCTGTACGCACTGGCCCGTGAAGTCGGCGCGGCGCTGGCACGCTCGGACCTGATGGTGATCACCGGCGGCGGTGGCGGCATCATGGCCGCCGCTCACGAAGGGGCCGGCCTGGAGCACAGCCTGGGGTTCAACATCACCCTGCCGTTTGAACAACACGCCAACCCGACCATCGATGGCACCGAGAACCTGCTGTCCTTCCACTTCTTCTTTACCCGCAAGTTGTTTTTCGTCAAGGAAGCCGACGCGCTGGTGTTGTGCCCAGGCGGTTTCGGCACCTTGGATGAAGCGCTGGAAGTACTGACCCTGATCCAGACCGGCAAAAGCCCGCTGGTGCCCGTGGTGCTGCTGGACGCGCCCGGCGGCGGGTTCTGGCAAGGCGCCCTGGACTTTATCCGCGGCCAGTTGGAAGCCAATCGCTACATTTTGCCCACCGATCTCAAGCTGGTACGCCTGGTCTATAGCGCCGAAGAGGCGGTGGAAGAGATCAACCAGTTTTATGCAAACTTCCACTCCACCCGCTGGTTGAAGCGCGAATTTGTGGTGCGCATGAATCACCCGCTCACTGAGCGAGCGCTGGCCCATTTACAGGACGAGTTTGCCAGCCTGCGCTTGAGTGGAGAGTTCCAGCAGCTCGCGTATACCGGCGAGGAACATGATGAGCCGAGGTTCAGCCATTTGACGCGGCTGGTGTTCAATTTCAATGGGCGCGATCAGGGCCGTCTGCGGGAGTTGGTGGACTACATCAACTTGCCGGAGAACTGGGCGCAGGCTCAGGGGAAGGCGCAGCAGAGAGTGGCGCAGGAGCCGGCGTGAAACCATAAAACGCAAAAAGGCCCGCTATTTTCATAGCGGGCCCTTTTTGGTGATGTGCCAGGTGAGGTGTGGGATGCAATTGGGGCTGCTGCGCAACCCAGCGCGGGGCAAACCCTATGCCGCTCAGTTAAGCAAACGCAATGCT
>JAFHKH010000269.1 GCA_016937595.1 Pseudomonas cedrina subsp. fulgida
GCCCGCTCCCACAGGTTTGTCCGCGTCCGGGCTCAGGAGACAGGTTGTTCCTGCAACCACCCGCCTTCAATCCGCACATGCCGGCCATGAAAGCGCTTGAGGCTGCTGCGATGGCCGACGCTGACGATACTCAGCCCCGGCAACTCATCGATCAACGCCTGGTACAACGTCGCTTCATCCTCTTCATCCATCGCCGAGGTCGCTTCGTCCATGTACAGCCACTGTGGCGCGTACAGCAAGGCGCGGGCAAAGGCCAGGCGTTGCTGCTCGCCCGGCGAGAGCATGCGCTGCCAGTGATTGGCTTCATCCAGCCGCCCCGCCAGATGCGGCAGGCGGCAGGTTTGCAGGACCTGTGCATAACGTTCCGCCGGGTAGACGCTGTCGTCCTGTGGATAACTCAACACCGCCTTCAGCGTGCCAATCGGCAAATAGGGTTTTTGCGGCAGGAACAGATAGCGCGTCGCCGGCAACCGGATGCTGCCGTGCCCCGCAGGCCATAAATGCCCCATCGCACGCAACAACGTGCTTTTACCGCTGCCGGAACGCCCACTGAGCATCAGGCGCTCACCCGGTTCCACACTCATGTTGGCGTCCGTCAACAGGTGACGGCCATCGGCCAGGTTCAAGCCCAGGCCCTGCACCGCGAGGCGATCGCCTTGCGCGTGCACGTCAATAGTCGCCGGACGTTGCTCGTTTTCGCTCATGGCCTGCTGGAAGCTGAGCAGGCGGTCACTGGTTGCGCGCCAGGCGGCCAAGTCGGTGTAGGCGCTGATGAACCAGCTGAAGTTGCCCTGTACGTTGCCGAACGCCGAGTTGATTTGCATCAGCTCGCCCAACTCGATCTTGCCGGCGAAATAGCGGGGCGCCGCCACGATAAAGGCGAAGACGATCGCAATCTGCTCGTAGCCGGCGGTAAAGAACGTGAGGCGCTTGGACACTTTCATGATGTCCCAGTAGTTATGCCAGACCTTGCCGAACCGCGCGCTCAAACGCTGCTTTTCGTTCGGTTCGCCGTTGTACAGGGCGATGCTTTCGGCATTCTCGCGCACGCGTACCATGGAGAAACGCAGGTCCGCTTCAAACCGTTGTTGCTGGTTGCTCAGCCCGATCAAGCGACGCCCGATCAAATGGGTCAGCCAACTGCCGACACCGGCGTAGAGCAATGCGCACCAGAACATGTAGCCGGGGATGGTGATGCCCCATACATCAATGCTGCCCGACACGCCCCACAGGATCACCGAGAACGACACCAGGCTGACGACATTGCGCAGCAGCCCGAGGCCCAGGCCCAAGGTGTTCGAGGTGAAGCTGTTGAGGTCTTCGGAAATACGCTGGTCCGGGTTGTCGGTGTAACCGCCCTGCTCCAACTGGTAGAAGTTCTTGTGGTCGAGCCAGCGCGCAAAATGCTTCTCGGTGAGCCAGGCGCGCCAGCGAATGGTCAGCATCTGCGTCAGGTACAGGCGGTAAACCGCGCCGAGAATGGCCACCGCCGCGATACCGCAGAAATAGCCGATCAATTGCCAGAAGGCCGCCGTGTCCTTCTTCTCCAGGGCGTTGTAGAAATCCTTGTACCAGTGGTTGAGCCACACCGAAATCGCCACGCTGAACAGCGACAGCGCGATCACTGCGCCAAGCAACAACCAGGCCTTGCCCTTCTCTTCACTGCGCCAATACGGTGTGATCATCGCCCAGGTTCGGCGGAAAAACCGCCCACGCACAGCATCATTGACCGCGGAGTACTCAGCGTTCTGATTCATCGTTCAGGCTCGGTAGGAAAACTTACAGGCGTTCGAACCGATCATAGGGGATCGGTTCAGGGCTCCGTACGGCCTGAAGCAGACTGTTCAGCTTAGGTTCAGCGTCGTACCGGACGCTTTTGCAGTTTGCGCTGCAAGGTGCGGCGGTGCATGCCCAGGGCGCGGGCGGTGGCGGAGATATTGCCTTCGTGTTCCGTTAACACACGCTGGATGTGTTCCCACTGCAAGCGGTCCACCGACATCGGGTTTTCCGGCACCAGGGTGTCGAGGTCGGCGTGCTCGGAGAGCAAGGCGGCCAGCACGTCGTCGGCGTCCGCCGGCTTGCACAGGTAGTTGCAGGCACCGCGCTTGATGGCTTCGACGGCGGTGGCAATGCTCGAGTAACCGGTGAGGATGACCACGCGCATTTCCGGGTCGAGTTCCAGCAGCTTGGGCAGCAGCACCAGGCCGGAGTCGCCGTCCATTTTCAGGTCGAGCGCGGCGTAGTCCGGCAGATCGGCCTGGGCGATGGTCAGGCCTTCCTCGGCAGACCCTGCGGTGCTCACGCGAAAACCGCGACGGCTCATGGCGCGGGCCATCACGCGGGTAAAGGTGGCGTCGTCATCTACCAGCAACAGGTGCGGCAGTTCTTCGCCTTCGACTTGGATCTCGTCACTCATCGATATCTCCTCGTGCGACACGGGGCAGGCGCAGCTCGGTGAGCGTGCCGCCTTCCTCATGACTATAGAGTTTCACTGAGCCGCCCGCGCGGGTCACGCTGGCCTTGCTCAAAAACAGGCCGAGGCCGAAACCTTTGCCCTTGGTGGTAAAGAAAGGTTTGCCGATCTGCTCGGCGATGGCCAACGGCACGCCCGCGCCGTGGTCACGAATACTGATGGTCACGTCCTCGGCATTCCAATCCAACGCTACGCCAAGGCCCTCGGGGCAGGCATCGGCGGCATTGTTCAGCAGATTGAGCAGGGCCTGGGTCAAATCCGGTGGCGGCGCCATCCGTGGCACGGTGCCCTGGCCCAGCAGATGAAACCGGTAACTGGCTTCAGGGCGCATCAAGTGCCAACGGTTCAGCGCTTCGTCGAGCCACTGGGTCACGTCCTGCATTTCAACGGCCAGGCGGCGATTGGCTTCAGCGGCGCGTACCAATTGCTGCAAGGTCTGCTTGCACTGCTTGACCTGTTCCTGCAACACACTCAAGTCATCCTGCAGGGCCGGGTCGTGGTGGTCCTGGGTCATTTCCTTGAGCAGCACGCTCATGGTGGCCAACGGCGTGCCCAATTCATGGGCGGCGCCCGCGGCCTGGGTGGCGACGGCCAGCAGTTGCTGGTCGCGCAGGCCCTCTTCACGGCGGATGGCGCGCAGTTCTTCCTGGCGACGCAGTTCTTCGGCCATGCGCGCGGCGAAGAAGGTGATGACGGCGGCCGACAGCGCAAAACTCAACCACATGCCATAGATTTGCAGGTTTTCCCGGGCGATCGGGAAGGTTTGCAGCGGATAGAACTGCGCCAGCAACAGGGTATAAAGCGTCAGAGCGATGCCCGACAGCACCACCGAATAGCGCCACGGCAGGGTCACGGCGGCGATGGTCAGTGGCACCAGATAATAAGAAACAAACGGATTGGTGGAACCACCGGAGAAATACAGCAACACACTGTGGATAAACAGGTCGCAGGCCAGTTGCAGCGCGTATTCCAGCTCGGTCACCGGCCATGTGGTGCGCAACCGGATGACGGTGAACACGCAGAGCACAATGGAGAACCCGAGGGTCACGCCCAGTGGCAGCCAGGGCAGCGGCAGCAGGTCGAACCAATAGGCGAGCCCGACGGAGCCGGCCTGTGCGGCCAGGACCAGGGTGCGAATGAACGTCAGGCGCCAGAGATTCTGGCGGGTGGCGGAAGTCAGTTTTACGGCGGCGAGCATGTGCTCTCCCGGTGAGCGCTGCAGGCGGATCGGCAGGAGTATAAACGAAGCAGGCGGGCTGGCACGGCATGTGTGGCTGTTTGCCGCAGGCCAGGTAAATGACCGTTCGTCGCCGACACTGCAAGCTGTAGGTAATGTGTAAACCCGAAGAACCCGGCGCCACCGTCTACAGTCTTATCCAGCACTCATACCCCAAGGAGCTCTCATGTCTCGTTTCACTCGCAGCGCCGCTATCATCACCCTCAGCGCCAGCGCCCCGGCCAGCCTTCCCGCCATGGCCGCCGATGAGCTGCATTACAACCAGATTTCCCTGCGCGCCGAGGTCAGCCAGGAGGTGGCCCGCGACAAGATGATCGTCACCCTGTACACCGAATCCCAGAACAGCGACCCGGCCAAGCTCGCCGCCGAAATCACCACCGCCATGAACAAGGCCCTGGACCAGGCCCGCGCAGTCAAAGACGTGACCCTGCGCCAGGGCAGCCGCAACAGCTACCCGATCTACGACGACAAGAACCAGAAGATCACCGGCTGGCGTGAGCGCGCCGAACTGCGCCTGGAAAGCGCCGATTTCCCGGCACTCTCCCAACTGACCGGTGAACTGCTCAACACCTTGAAAATGGACAGCATGGACTTCGCCATCGCCGACGCCACGCGCAAGAGCAGCGAAGATGCCCTGCTCAAGGACGCGGTCGCCGCGTTCAAGGCCCGCGCGCAACTGGCCACCGATGCGCTGGGAGGCAAGGGCTACAAAATCGTGAACCTGAACTTCAACACCAATGGTTACCCACAGCCGTTTGCCCGAGGCGGGGCGATGATGATGAAAGCCCAGGCCATGGATTCAGCGCCGACGCCGCAAGTGGAAGCCGGTACCAGCCAGGTCAGCATGAGTGCCGATGGGGTGATTGAAGTGCTCCAGTAAGTTTTCCGAGACCAAACACGGCGCAACCTTGAGGGTATGCGCCTTTTTTTTGCGCGTAACAATGCTCCGCGGCATGCGATGGAACTGTTCGGTAGGACTTAACCACGCAATATAGGTATCAACGTTAAGTCTTACGTTCCAGTCGGTCAAACTTCTCACCGTGCCGGATCATTCCTACGATCACCGCGCGCGCTTGGTTGCGCGAAGTTTGAACAAGCCCAGCTTGGAACGCCTGAGATGTGCAATAGAACAGCACGCTTTTATCCGGCGACTGTTCTCGATGAAACCTTCATAAAAACCATTAATAAAATGAGTTCACATGAATAGCATCCATCGCTCCCCCGCGCTTTCCAACGCCGTGACAGTTGCCCCCTCCACGGCTTCAAATTCCTCGCACTTAACCAGCGCCCCAAAACCAACCGCGCCTCCCGCCTCCGAGGCGCAGGCGGATAATTACAAAGCCATAATCTTCGGCTCGGGTCCGGTATTGAAGCCCACCGAAAGCCTCTCCCTGCAAGCGCGAAAGAAACAGGTCGACGCCTACGCCGATCGTATAAAACTGCAAATTGCCAACATCGAAGTCGGCAGCGAGGGCGAAAGAAACACCCACTTTCAGCAGACTCGCCAGTTCCTGGAACCCTCCGGTTACTTTAGCGGCGGTTTATTGGCTGCAGGCTACGATCCCCATGAAAAAATCACTGTTACGTTCAACAGTTATACCGGCATGGGCAAGCCAACCCATCTGACCAGCAGTGAAAAACGCACCTACTATGCGTGGGAAATTGCCGCCGGCGCCCTGGCCCACGACAAAGTGGAGCGCGGTGGCCCGATCAATTTTCAGTCGATGGATATCGAGCGCAAGGACAAGGGCAAGATCAATGAGCTGGAAGCCGTCGGCAAGAACTTGCAGGATCATTGGGAAGCTGACGTCTCCAGCAAGATGCGCGACGAATCCAGCAGCATGGCCAAACGCTCTGGTTCTGCGGATGCCTATGCTGTACGCGCCACCCTGCAATCGCTGCGCAGTGACCTGACCACCTTCTCCTCGTTGAGCCCCGCTGGCCAAGCCGCCGTCACCCGTACACTGGAATACGATGGGCAGGTAATCGTTCCCAACATCTATGGCTACCCCCTTTCGGG
Source organism: Pseudomonas cedrina subsp. fulgida (assembly GCA_016937595.1). GTDB lineage: Bacteria > Pseudomonadota > Gammaproteobacteria > Pseudomonadales > Pseudomonadaceae > Aquipseudomonas > Aquipseudomonas fulgida. Next base: position 5,731 of record JAFHKH010000269.1, read on the forward strand.
GTATGCCTTCATTCCTTACACCCCTTATGACGGTGACTATGAGAAAAGGCCCAACAAGGGCCTGATGATTGATTTGAAAAACGGCACAGTCACTGAAATAAACGGGGATGACGACTTTGCAAACTGGGCCAAAAACAACCAGGGCACTTTGCAGAAAAGCTTCAATGCTCGCGACTTGCAAGGGGGTAAGGACGCGCACTGGCCAAACGCGGGGAATGTTCTGCACAACCTGATTTACAGCAAAAAATCAACGTATCCGGGTTATGAAACCGAGTTCAAGGATCGCGCCGTCCCGGTCAGGGAAACGTTCAACTACACCTATTCACGCGCCGGTGACTACACATTGAAGTATTCGCCACTGAGCAACATCCACGCGCATTACCAGGAGGTAAACGCGAAGAATGCCGTGTGGTCCGACCAGACTCAGGTATTTGGTTCGTCGCAACAAAATTGGAAGAATGCGAAAGACTTCTGGGGCAATACATTTGGGTATTTCCCGATCGTCGGCAACACCGGCAATATCGTGTTCGGCGTACACGACAGTATTTACGGCAAGACCGCCGAAGATCGCGTGGGCGGCGCCTCTGCGGCCGTGATTTCAGGACTGCTACTGGTGCACGAACTGGAAGCCGGTGTCGACGTTGAGTTGACCAAGCCCGCCGTCCGCTATAATTCCGCCGCCAGGCAAAGTTACCGATGGAAGTTGAACCCACAGACCCAAGAGATTGAGTTCACGCGCGCGCCCCAGGTCGTACCCACGGTGGAAAAACCGGTAGCGTTTGCCGGCATGCGCGAAATTGAAATGAACGGCCGCAGCTATTTCGTCGCGGATAAACCCGATGCGGGCGATGGGCAACACTACCTGTTACGCGTACGCCATCCCGAAGACCCCAACCAATTGGCCAGCAGCGGCATCATTGCCAAGCCGGATGAAAAAGGCGTGTGGCAACGACGTGGCATTGAGGGCGGCGGGAAATGGCCATGGGAGCGCACCCCATCGCCAACCCCCAGCAACGACCTCAAGACCCCGCCGAAACTGTCGGACGGTTTCGACATCCTTGGCGATCCAAAGACCAGTGGTGCCGCCAAGTTTGACGAAGTTTTCAAGTACAACAGTGAAACCAGCTACCAGCAGTCGGTCAGTAATTTTAAAGAAGGCGACGTAGCCAAAAGAAAGCTCACGCTTTCCTGGACCGTGGAAGACAATAGCTTAGAAGTATCGCCCAGAGAAAAAGCCGCGCCCAACGAGCTGAGTACCACTCACTATTCAGAACCTTTCATGGCCGACTTGAGCCGTGACCGTTATACCGTTCGGATCAAGCAACCCGACGGGTTCAAGACTGTGGAATTGAACGGGTCCGGCCCAGCTCATAACGAGACATTAAGCATTCGTCTGAAGCAGTTCGAGGCGGCCATCCCCGACGCCAATATGCGCTCGCGTATCTCCGAAGTCGCGCACCAGGGGACGGCTGCCAAGCCGTTGGAAGCGCTGCATTTCAATCACATCCAAGATAATAAAATCCCCATTGGCGAGGGCACCCACTACATCATCACGTATGACCCGGCAACCAACGAAGCTGAACTCACCGTAAACAACCGGTACAAATTAATCGATATGGAGCACGACGGCGCCGTTATCCCGAACACAGAGGCCACCACGCAGAGAACGGTCACCATTAGAGAAAGCAACGAGCTGGAAAAAAACGCCAACCCCTACACCGTCGACCCGCACGCCCCCTTCACCCTGACCACGACGGTGATTACCGAGGTGAAATAAGCCCTGCGACTACCTCACAAACCAGAACGACGGTACTCTCGGTTACCGTCGTTTTCGTTTGCGCAGCTGCATATGCCTGCCACTTCAGGGGTCTCCATGGACAGAATCGCCTTAAAACCGCTCCTCCTCGCCGCCGGCCTCCTGGCTTTCATGCCCATGGCACACGCAGCCACCACCCTGGTCTATTGCTCCGAAGCCAGCCCCGCCGGTTTCGACCCCAGCCAATACACCAGCGGCACCGATTTCGATGCTTCTGCCGAAACCGTGTTCAACCGCCTGACCCAGTTCAAGCGCGGCGGCACCGAAGTCGAGCCGGGCCTGGCAACGCGCTGGGACGTCTCCAAGGACGGCCTGACCTACACCTTCCACCTGCGCGACGGCGTCAAATTCCACACCACCGATTTCTTCACGCCTACCCGCGACTTCAACGCGATGATGTGTTGTTTACCTTCAATCGCCTGCTCGATGCCCAAAGCCCGTTTCGCAAGGCCTATCCCTCCGAGTCGCCGTATTTCACCGACATGGGCTTGAACACCACGATCAAGAGCGTCGACAAACTCGACGATCGCACCGTGCGCTTCAACCTCAATAACGTCGATGCGTCATTCGTGCAAAACCTGGCCATGAGCTTCGCCTCGGTGCAATCGGCCGAATACGCCGCGCAACTGCTCAAGCAAGGCAAGGCAGAAGACATCAACCAGAAGCCGGTGGGCACCGGGCCGTTTGTGTTCAAGCGCTACCAGAAGGATTCGCAGATCCGCTACGTGGCCAACAAACAATACTGGAAACCCGAGGATGTGAAGCTCGACAACCTGGTATTCGCCATCACCCCGGACGCCGCGTCGCGCCTGCAAAAGCTCAAGGCCGGCGAATGCCAGGTCAGCGGCTACCCGCGCCCCGCCGATATCGAGGTGATGAAGCAGGACCCGAATCTGCGCGTGCTGCAGCAAGCCGGGTTCAACCTGGGTTTTCTGGCCTACAACGTGACTCACCCGCCGCTGGACCAGCTCAAGGTACGCCAGGCGCTGGACATGGCGATCGACAAGCCGGCGATCATCAAGGCCGTGTACCAGGGCGCCGGACAATTGGCGCAGAACGCCCTGCCCCCTGCGCAGTGGTCTTATGACCCGAACATCAAGGACGCGCCGCACGACCCGACCAAGGCCCGGGCGCTACTAAAAGAAGCAGGGGTTGCACCCGGTACCACCATCAACCTGTGGGCGATGACGGTACAACGCGCGTCCAACCCGAACGCGCGCATGTCCGCGCAAATGATCCAGCAGGATTGGGAAAAGGTGGGCATCAAGGCCAATATCGTCAGCTATGAGTGGGGCGAATACATCAAACGCGCCAAAAACGGCGAGCACGATGCGATGATTTACGGCTGGACCGGCGACAACGGCGACCCGGATAACTGGCTGGGCGTGCTCTACAGTTGTGCCGCGGTCAAAGGCAGCAACTACGCAAAATGGTGTAACCCGGCCTACGACAAGCTGGTACTGGATGCCAAGGTCAGCAACGACCGCGAGCAACGCATCAAGTGGTATCAACAGGCACAAAAAATCCTTAAGGAACAAGTACCTATAACGCCTATTGCGAATTCGACGGTTTTCCAGCCGCTGCGCAAGGAAGTCAAGGACTTCAAGATCAGCCCGTTTGGGCTGACGCCGTTCTACGGCGTGAGTCTAGATAAGTAACAGGCATGCCCCAACCGAGTGCGCTAGACGCCTCGGCTGGGACTTTTTGGTGCGAGGCATGCACCGAAAAAACCCTCGAAATATGCGCAAATATGTACAAACTTTCATAATTGCGACATTCCTGTACGTTCGTACCACTGTTTGCCCCTGGCAACGGTTCAACATCTTGCAATGGGTATGGCGCCTGCATAAGTATCCGCAGGCCGACTCACGAGGTCGCCCTCACCACCAAAAATGACAACAAATCATGAGGCCAACATGCTTAAACACGCAGTCATTCCGTTAATTGTGAGCGCTGGCCTTATGGCTGCCGCCCCTGCAGCCCTTGCTGCGACTAATCTGGTGTTCTGCTCCGAAGGGAGCCCGGCCGGTTTTGACCCAGGCCAGTACACCACCGGAACAGACTTCGATGCCTCGGCCGAAACCATGTTCAACCGCCTGACCCAGTTCGAGCGCGGCGGCACCGCCGTGATTCCTGGGTTGGCCACCAGCTGGGACGTGTCCCCGGATGGCTTGACCTACACCTTCCACCTGCGTGATGGCGTCAAGTTTCACACCACCCCGTACTTCAAACCGACCCGTACCTTCAATGCCGATGACGTGCTGTTCACGTTCAACCGCATGATCAACAAGGACGATCCGTTCCGCAAAGCCTACCCCACCGAGTTCCCGTACTTCACGGACATGGGGATGGACACCAACATCAAGAATATCGAGAAGGTCGACGACCACACCGTCAAGTTCACCCTTGGCACCGTGGACGCCGCTTTCATCCAGAACCTGGCGATGAGCTTCGCCTCGATCCAGTCGGCCGAATACGCCGCGCAACTGTTGAAAGAAGGCAAGCCTGCCGACATCAACCAGAAGCCGATCGGCACCGGCCCGTTCGTGTTCAAGAGCTACCAGAAAGACTCGAACATCCGCTACACCGGCAACAAGGACTACTGGAAACCTGAGGACGTGAAGATCGACAACCTGATCTTCGCCATCACCACCGACCCGTCGGTGCGTATCCAGAAGCTCAAGAAAAACGAATGCCAGATCACCCTGTTCCCGCGTCCGGCCGACCTCAAGGCGCTGGGCGAAGACAAGGACCTGAAGCTGCCGCACCAGGCCGGCTTCAACCTGGGCTATATCGCCTACAACGTCATGGACAAGGTCAAGGGCAGCGACCAGCCAAACCCGCTGGCCGACCTGCGCGTACGCCAGGCGCTGGACATGTCGGTGAACAAGCAGCAGATCATCGACTCCGTGTATCAGGGCGCCGGTCAACTGGCGGTCAACGCCATGCCGCCGACCCAATGGTCGTATGACACCACCATCAAGGATGCCAAGTACGACCCTGAGAAAGCCAAGGCGCTGCTCAAGGAAGCCGGCATCAAGGAAGGTACCGAAATCGTTCTGTGGGCCATGCCGGTTCAGCGTCCGTACAACCCGAACGCCAAGCTGATGGCTGAAATGCTGCAAAACGACTGGAAGAAGATCGGTCTCAACGTAAAAATCACCAGCTACGAGTGGGGCGAGTACATCAAGCGCTCCAAAGGTGGCGAGAACCAGGCCATGATCATTGGCTGGAGCGGTGACAATGGTGACCCGGACAACTGGCTGAACGTGCTGTTCGGCTGCGACTCGCTGCAGGGCAACAACTTCTCCAAATGGTGCGACAAGAAATTCGACGGCATCGTGAAAGAAGCCAAGGCCACATCGGATGTCGCCAAACGCACCGAGCTGTATAAGCAGGCGCAACATATCCTCAAAGATGCTGTTCCGATGACACCTATCGCGCACTCGACGGTGTATCAACCCATGCGCGCTAACGTGCAGGACTTCAAGATCAGCCCGTTTGGCTTGAACTCCTTCTACGGCGTGAGCGTAAGCGGCAAGTAAGAAGCCTGGCGGCGACGTTTCATAGCGTCGCCGTTATTGCATCTGCCTGGACCGTAGGAAACAGACCACACTCGTAATAGTTGCGTCCTACAGCAACGAACTGCGATCCATGTCTCCGTTGCCTACAGGGTCAATCCGATTTCGTGCATTTACTGCCAGGTCCTCGACGCCTAACGTCGTAGGACAGCAGAGGCACCCACTACGGAAAGGCACTTGCTGTGTGTGGGATCAGTGATGTCGCCCTGGCTGATGGCCAGGGCGGTTGCTCACTGATGACAACTACAAACAAGGATCGGGATCGTCATGCGCCATACCACCGTTCTATCTGCAATTTTCGGCACCAGCCTGCTGGCTGTGGCCACGATGGGCCACGCCGCCGGCAAGCAGAGCCTGGTGTTCTGCTCCGAAGGCAGCCCGGCCGGCTTTGATACGGCGCAATACACGACCGCCACCGATAACGATGCGGCCGAGCCGCTGTACAACCGCCTGGTCGAGTTTGAAAAAGGTGCAACCAATGTGGTGCCTGGGCTGGCAACCAAATGGGATATTTCCGACGACGGCCTGACCTACACCTTTCACCTGCGCGAAGGGGTGAAATTCCACAGCAACAAGGAATTCAAGCCAACGCGGGATTTCGATGCCGACGACGTGCTGTTCACCTTCAATCGCATGCTTGACCCCGACCATCCATTTCGCAAGGCGTACCCCACCGAGTTTCCGTATTTCAACGGGATGAGCCTGAACAAGAACATCGCCAAGGTCGAGAAAACCGGCCCGCTCACCGTGGTCATGACCCTGAACACGGTCGACGCTGCGTTCGTGCAAAACATCGCCATGAGCTTTGCCGCGATCCTGTCGGCCGAATACGCCGAGCAGTTGCTCAAGGCCGGCAAGCCGAGCGATATCAACCAGAAGCCGATCGGCACCGGCCCGTTCGTGTTCCAGCGCTATCAGAAAGATTCGCAGATCCGTTACGTGGCCAACAAACAGTACTGGGACCCGAGCCGGGTCAAGCTCGACCAACTGATCTTCGCGATCAACACCGACGCATCGGTGCGCGTGCAGAAACTCAAGGCCGGCGAATGCCAGGTGACCCTGCATCCGCGCCCGGCTGACGTGGATGCGCTCAAGGCCGACCCGAAACTGCAACTGCTGACCAAGCCGGGCTTCAACCTCGGCTATATCGCCTACAACGTGCGCCACAAGCCGTTCGACCAGCTCGAAGTGCGCCAGGCGCTGGACATGGCGGTGAACAAGCAGAGCATCCTGAATGCCGTGTACCAGGGCGCAGGGCAACTGGCCGTCAACGCCATGCCGCCAACGCAGTGGTCCTATGACGACAGCATCAAGGACGCCGCCTATAACCCGGAAAAAGCCAAGGAATTGCTCAAGGCCGCCGGCGTAAAGGAAGGCACCGAAATCACCCTCTGGGCGATGCCGGTACAACGCCCGTACAACCCCAACGCCAAGCTGATGGCCGAGATGCTGCAAAGCGACTGGGCCAAGATCGGCCTCAAGGTCAAGATCGTCAGCTACGAGTGGGGCGAATACATCAAGCGCACCAAGAACGGTGAGCACGATATCAGCCTGATCGGCTGGACCGGCGACAATGGTGACCCGGACAACTGGCTGGGCACGCTCTATAGCTGCGACGCCATCGGCGGGAACAACTACTCCATGTGGTGTGACCCGGCGTACGACAAGCTGATCAAGCAAGCCAAGGTCGTCACCGACCGCGAACAACGGACCGTTCTGTACAAACAGGCGCAGCAACTGCTCAAGCAGCAGGTGCCGATCACGCCAGTCGCCCACTCGACGGTCAACCAGCCGTTAAGCGCCAAAGTCGAAGGCTTCAAAGTGAGCCCCTTCGGCCGCAACGTGTTCTCGGGCGTCAGCATTACCCCATAAGAAAATAACCGGATTGCGGCAGAGCAACGCGCTTTGCAGCAAACGCGCAGCCATGTATTAGGATTTTTCCTACGGCAAACGTTTGCAGAGCTTGAAAAGAGTTACACACCCAATAGCCGGATCACCAAAAAAGACCGGCATTAAAAAGAGAACCAAAGGAGCTTCACACATGAAACTGAGCAGCAAAGCGCTTCTGGCCCTGGCCATCAGCAGCATCACGGCCACCGCCTACGCTGAACCCGCCAGCCAGGACTTCGTTCCGACCACACTGGCCGGCACCAGCGCGCAAAGCGAGGCCAAGGGGTTTATCGACGGTCAAAGCCTGGGCGGCACCACGCGTAACTGGTACTCCAGCGAACAACGGTTCCGTGGTCAAAAATTCAGCTATACAAAACACAATCAAACCCTTCAGGACTCGCGCCGCGAGAACTGGGTGCAAGGCACCATCCTGAACTATTCCTCAGGCTTTACCCAAGGCACCGTTGGCGTTGCGACCGAAGTTGCCGCCTACAACGCCATCGTGCTGGACGCCAGCCGGCGTGACATCAAGAACGGCTCCAACCGTACCCTGGCCGACTCCGACGGCGATGCCGTTAACCAGTGGAGCAAACTGGGCCTGGCCAACGTCAAGTTCCGTGTCTCGAACACCACCTTGACCGCCGGTCGCCAGAACTTCAGCAGCGGCATCGTCGACACCATCGGCAACCGTGCCCTGCCTTCGAGCTTCGAGGGTGTGAGCTTCAACAGCGAAGAGCTGAGCAACCTGTCGTTCCAGGGCGGTATCTTCGATCGCGTTTCGCCGCGTACCGAACAAAGCCTGTCGAAATTCCGTTCCGAATACGGCAATGGCCAGGAAACCGACAAGGTCAAAACCCTGGGCTTCAACTACCAGCCGTTCAAGAGCCTGAAAACCAGCGTGTTCGCGGCTAACGTCGAAGACTTCTGGAACCAGTACTACTTCGGTGCCACCCACGAACTGGGTGATGCACAGACCCTGGCACTGACCACCGGCCTGAACTACTACAAGACCACCGACACCGGCAGCAAGAAGATGGGCAACATCGACAACGATACTTACTCGTTGTCCCTGGGTCTGACCCACCAGGCTCATAGCCTGACCTTCTCGTACCAGGAAGTGAACGGTGACGAGTACTTCGACTACCTGCACGAAACCAACGGCATCTACCTGGCCAACTCCCTGACGTCTGACTTCAACAGCCCGAACGAGAAGTCCTTCCAGGTCGCCTATGCCATTAACATGGCCGAATATGGCGTGCCAGGCCTGAAGTTCAACGTCTATTCGGCGCGCGGCTGGGGCATCGACGGTACTCACTACAACGGCACCGCCTACGGTACCGCGGGTGAAAGCCGCAGCGACCTGCGCCTGATGGACGGCGAGAAACACCAGGAATACGGCGTTGGTACGTCCTACGCGATTCAGAGCGGCCCACTCAAGGCCACGACCATCCGTGGCACCTACGTGACTCACCGCGCCAGCGCGCAACAAGCTGACGGCAACATCAAAGAGTTCCGTCTGGTCACCACCATCCCGTTCAACATTCTTTAACCAGCGCCAGGTAGACGCGGCTCAGGACGAGCCCGCCGTCTACGTTTTACTGGTCCCATCGATTGCAGAGGGTTCCGAATGAAAATGCTCCCGCTACAAGCCGCCATGGCTGCCGCGCTGTTGAGCGTGGCGATCGGCGTTTCGGCCAAACCACTGGTGGTCTGCACCGAAGCCAGCCCGGAAGGTTTTGACCCGGTCCTGTACACCACGGCCGTGACCGCTGACGCCGCCGCTGAAACCATGTTCAACCGTCTGGTGGACTTCAAGCCCGGCACTACCGAAGTGATCCCCGCGCTGGCCAAAGCCCTGCCCGAGATCAGCGCCGATGGCCTGACCTACACCTTTCATCTGCGTGACGACATCAAGTTCCACACCACCGACTACTTCAAACCCACGCGCAACCTGAACGCCGACGACGTGCTTTGGAGCTTCCAGCGCCAGCTGGACCCGAACCACCCGTGGCATAAAAAGTCCCTCGTGGGCTACCCGTATTTCGAAAGCATGGGCTTCAAGGAACTGCTCAAGAGCGTAGAGAAGACTGACGATTACACCGTGGTTTTCACCCTGACCCGTCCTGAAGCACCGTTCCTGGCCGACCTGGGCATGGCATTCTCTTCAATCCATTCGAAGGAATACGCCGACCAGTTGCTCAAATCCGGCAAGACCGAAGACCTCAACGCCAAGCCGATCGGCACCGGCCCGTTCATCTTCACCCGCTACCAGAAAGACGCCCAGGCGCGGTTCAAGGCCAACCCTGACTACTTCCGCGGCAAACCGGCAGTCGATCCGCTGATTCTGGCAATCAGCACCGATAACAACGTGCGCCTGCAGAAGCTCAAGGCCAACGAATGTCAGATCGCGCTGTTCCCCAAGCCGGATGACATTCCCAGCATCAAGAAAGACCCGAACCTGAAAGTCGACGAACTGGCGGCGATGACCACCAGTTACACCGCGTTGAACACCACCCACAAATACATGAGTGATGCGCGGGTACGCCACGCAATCAACATCGCGTTCGACAAGGCCGGCTATACCGAAGCCCTGTTCGGCAAAGGCAATGCGGTGGTGGGTACCGGTCCTTATCCGCCGACCCTGCTGGGTTTCAGCGACAAACTGAAAAACCCGCCCCGCGATCTGGACAAGGCCCGCGCCCTGCTCAAGGAAGCCGGCGTGCCGGAAGGCACCGAGTTCACCCTGTTCACCCGTAACGGCGGCGGCCCGACCAACCCAAACCCGATGCTCGGCGCCCAGCGCATGCAAGCGGATCTGGCGCAGATCGGCCTGAAGGTGAATATCAAAGTCATGGAATGGGGCGAGATGCTCAAGCGTGCTAAAAACGGTGAGCACGACATGGTTTCGGCCGGCTGGGTCGGTGATAACGGCGACCCGGATAACTTCCTTACGCCAAACCTGAGTTGCGATGCGGCGAAAAACGGCGAAAACTACGCACGCTGGTGTAACAAAGAGTTTCAAGACTTGATCGACAAGGCTCGCGCCATCGCTGAACCCGGCCAGCGCGCTGCACTCTATGAACAAGCACAGGACGTTTTCGACAAGGACCAACCATGGCTTCCCATGGCCTACCCGAAACTGTTCACCGCCATGCGCAAGAACGTAGAAGGCTTCACCCAAAGCCCTCTGGGTACAAATAACTTCGCCACCACCCAGGTGAAGTAAATAAGAGAAACGCTCGGCGCGTCGCTATTGACGGCGCCGGACCTGCCTAACCGGCTGATTGAGGTACACCACAAGATGTTTAGTTTTATTGCCCGCCGACTGGGGTTATTGATCCCCACGTTCTTCGGCATCACGTTGCTGACGTTTGCGTTGATACGCATGATTCCTGGCGACCCCGTAGAAGTCATGATGGGCGAACGCCGCGTCGACCCCGAGATGCACGCACAGGCAATGGAACGCCTTGGCCTTAACAAGCCGTTGTATGCGCAATACCTGGATTACGTCGGCAAGCTCGCCCAGGGCGACCTTGGCGAATCGCTGCGTACCCGTACCAGCGTGTGGACCGAATTCACCGCACTTTTCCCGGCGACCCTGGAACTGTCCATGGCCGCCCTGCTGTTCGCCGGTATCCTGGGCCTGCTGGCCGGGGTGATCGCGGCACTCAAGCGAGGATCCCTGTTCGACCATGGGGTGATGGGCATCTCCCTGGCGGGGTATTCGATGCCGATCTTCTGGTGGGGCCTGATCCTGATCATGTTCTTCTCGGTCAGCCTGGGCTGGACCCCGGTGTCCGGGCGTATCGACCTGCTCTACGACATCGAGCCGCGCACCGGCTTCATGCTGATCGACACCCTGCTGGCTGACGAGCCGGACGCGTTCTGGGACGCACTGCACCACCTGATCCTGCCGGCCATCGTGCTCGGCACCATCCCGCTGGCGGTGATCGCGCGGATGACCGTTCGTCGATGCTCGAAGTGCTGCGCGAAGATTACATCCGCACCGCCAAGGCCAAGGGCCTGTCGCCGGCGCGCGTGGTGTTCGTGCAGGCCTGCGCAACGCGCTGATTCCGGTACTGACCGTGGTCGGCCTGCAAGTCGGTACCCTGCTGGCTGGCGCGGTCTTGACCGAAACCATCTTCTCCTGGCCCGGCATCGGCAAATGGCTGATCGAAGCCATTGGCGCGCGGGACTACCCGGTGGTGCAGAACGGCATCCTGCTGATCGCCTGCCTGGTGAT
>JAFHKH010000027.1 GCA_016937595.1 Pseudomonas cedrina subsp. fulgida
ACGACTGCCAGCACCGGCTAATCGGCATCACCCAACCCAACGGAAAAACCGCCAGCTACCGCTACGACCCGTTCGGTCGTCGAATCAGCAAAACGTCGACGGCAAAACTACGGAGTTTTTCTGGCAAGGCGACAAACTCATCGCCGAACACCATGCGGAGCGCCACCGCAGTTACCTCTATGAACCGGATAGCTTCCGTCCGCTGGCCTTACTGGAAGGTTTTGGTCCCAAAGAAACCAAGCCCTACCACTACCAGCTCGACCACCTCGGCACGCCACAGGAACTCACCACCCCGGATGGCGAAATCGTGTGGTTCGCGCATTACCGTGCCTACGGCGAAATCACGCACCTCGACATCAACACAATCGAAAACCCGCTGCGCTTCCAAGGGCAGTACTTCGATCAGGAAAGCGGACTGCACTACAACCGCCATCGCTACTACAATCCGGATATTGGTCGTTACCTGACGCCGGATCCGGTGAAACTGGCAGGTGGGATCAACGCGTACCGATACGTGCCTAACCCTACAGGGTGGGCGGATCCATTAGGTCTGAGCTGTAAAAACGCAAACTGTCCTGAAGGGCCGTATAGCGCAATAGTTCCAGGGGGAGGCTTGGCAGCACACGAAGCGGCTGGAGGGCACTTGATGGAAAAGCACATCGGCAGGACCGACCAACAGCTTGCAGAACGTTTGGAACGTGAACCCCATGTCCCAACAGCCTCTACATTCCCAGACCGGGCTACCGCAGAGTCCGCAATATCAAAAGTTCTCGACAACAACCAATCCAACATAACAAAGTTTCTTAAAGGTAAGGAATCTCAACTCATAATTACTCAAAAAACCCCAGAACCAATAGGTACTAGCTGGAAGCGAGGAGCAAGCACGCCAACTCCCGGAACAGAAATTCGTCTGATTATACGAAAAGACAAAAAAATGCCTACTGGTTATAGAATACATACAGGATTTCCAAACCCATGAACAAAGACTACCCCGAACTACAACAGTTTTTAGCTGGATATTTTAACGAAGATTGGGTAGATGAGCACAAGAGCGCTGACGACGTAATCAACTTCTTCATGTCCGAAGCTTCAGCAGGCATGCTTTCGCGAGTACAGCAAGAGCTCAAAAGATTGATACTTGTCGAACAATCCGAACAAGAACTTCAAGATTATTTATTCAAACATATCGGCTGCGGCTATTATTATCCCAGCGAGTGGAAAGACGGTAAGTCTTGGCTGAACCATGTTGCTTCCGTTTTGAAAGACAGAAAACCCTAGACAACCAACTAAGGAACTTTATTCCTAAGGAGCAATTTAACCTTCCTCGCGCTGGCCGCGAAGCGGCCCCATCCCAGGCAATGCATATTTACAGATAAATCGGCATTGTCTGTTTTGGGGCTGCTGCGCAGCCGACGCAGGGCAAGCCTGCTCGCCACAGGGAAGGTAAGCTCAGCCAGATCAGCGTTTACTCAGTTCCATGATCATCCGACTAAGCAGATAAACCCGCGGTACCACACTCTCCACCTCCGCATACTCATCCGCCGTGTGAATATTGCCCCCCACAATCCCAAACCCATCCAGCGTCGGCGTGCCGACCCCAGCCGACAAACTCGCATCCGCCGCGCCGCCGCTGCCTTCAACCGTCAACTTCTTACCCAACTCTCCATAAATCCCTTGGGCAATCGCTACCAATTTGTCCGACTCCGCCGTCTGCGGCATCGGTGGCAACCCGCGCTGCAAGGTGGTTTTCACTTCAGTCTCCGGGATCAGTTTGTTCGCCGACACCCGTACCAAATCCTTCTCGATGCGATCGAACTCTTCCGGCAACGCCGCGCGCACGTCCGCCTTGGCGGTGGCCTGGTCGGGGATGACGTTGGTGCGGTCGCCAGCCTTGAGCACGGTAAAGTTGATGGTGGTTTTCTTCTCTTCATCACCCAGTTTGCCCAGTTGCAGGATCTGGTGCGCAGCCTCCATGGCGGCGTTGCGCCCCAGTTCCGGGGCGACGCCGGCGTGGGCGGCTTTGCCTTTGACTTCGACCACCGCCGTGGCGCTGCCTTTGCGCCATACCACCAGGCCGTCGGCTGGGCGGCCGGGTTCAAGATTGAGGGTGACGTCCTGGCCCTTGGCGGTGTTGCGGATGAGTTCGGAGGCGGCCTCGGAGCCGGTTTCTTCGCTGGCGTCGAGCAGGAAGGTGATCTGCGCGTAGTCCTTGAACCCCTGGTCCTTGAGGACTTTGAGCGCGTAGATGCCGGCGACGATGCCGCCCTTGTCGTCCATCACGCCGGGGCCATAGGCGCGGCCGTCCTTGATGTGGAACGGGCGCTCGGCGGCCGAGCCTTCCTTGAAAACGGTGTCCATGTGCGCCATCAGCAGGATCCTGGCCTTGCCGGTGCCCTTGAGGGTGGCAATCACATGGCTGCTATTGGCCGCTTTATCCGGCACCAATTCGATGCTGAAGCCCAGCTGTTTGAGCTCATCAACGGCGATGTCGCGCACTTGGGTCAGGCCCGGTTCATAGCCCGACCCCGAGTCGATGTTGACCAGGCGCTCCAGCAGTTTCAAGGCTTCGGCCTTGTACTGCTCGGCTTGCGCCTGAATCGGTTTATGGGGCTCGGCGCTGTAGGCCGGCACGGCGAAGGACAACGCCAGGGTGGCGGCCAGGAGGGTGCGGGGGAAGTTGAAGTGCATGAAACCGATCCTTGTTTTGTGTTGGAAGGCGCCGTCACACCCTACCCCACAGTCCGCGCCAGCATCAATGCCACGCCCAGCAGCAACAGCGCCGTAATCCGCTGCAACAGCACCCGGCGCTTGGGGTTTTCCAACACATGGCGGATGCGCTGGCCGAAATAGGCATACAGGCAGCCGCTGGCAAATTGCAGCGACAGGAACGTCAGCCCGAGCATCGCGATATCCAGGGCCGAACTGTGCTCCCCGCCTCCTGCGAACTGCGGAAACACCGCGCTGAATATTATGAGGGTCTTGGGGTTGGAAAACCCGGTCAGCAAGCCCTTGCCGAACAGGCTGCGCGAGCCCTCCCCGGCGCCGGTCCGGTCGAGCACCACGCCGCTGCTGGTCCATTGTTTGTAGGCGAGGTGCAGGATGTACACGACGCCGACGCCCTGGATGGCCTGGGCGATGACGGGATGGCCCTTGATCAGCGCCGAGAAGCCGACCGCAAAAATCAGGATTGATAGCAGGTACGCCACACTGGCGCCGAACTGCGCCGGGATAGCACCGCGCAGCCCGCCACGCAGGCCCAGGCTTAACAGCAACAACGTCATGGGCCCGGGGCTGAAGGTCATCGTCGCGCAAAACAGCAGGAAATACATAAAGGAAGACAGAGTCAACGCGCTGGTCATGGCCTGGAACCTGGAGAAGAGAGCCCTCAGTCTAGGCAGGCGGCATTGCGCAAGGCAGGTGAAGTCAGGCCTAATCCGGCCGAACTTCACCGGTAAAATCACCGGCAAAGATAAGGACGCGACATGTTTGTATCGGCCATTGCCTTTGCACAGGGCACTTCCAAGGTGCAGCAGATCGTCGAGGCGTTCAGCCAGGCCATCGAAAACGGCGAGTGGACGCCCGGCAGCAAGTTACCGTCGGTGCGTGAGCTGACCGAGACTTTGGGCGTGAGCAAGTTCACCCTCAATGAAGCCCTCGACCGCCTGCGCGGACGCAATCTGCTGACCTCCAGCCAAGGCCGTGGCTATTTTGTGTCGATGGACCGCGTGCGCCCCACGCCGGCGAACTGGGCGGACCTGCTGCCCCAGGACCTGCTCAGTGTATTGCGCCGCCCCCTTGCCTCAGCCTTTGGCGACCTGCGCCCCGGCGGCGGTCACTTGCCCGAGGCGTGGCTCGACAGCGAGGCTATCCGCCAACCCTGCGCAGCGTGGTGCGCGCGCCAGCGTTGCGCATCGCCGGGCTGGGCACGCCGGCCGGGCTATTGCCGTTGCGCCAGGCCCTGCAACAGAAACTCCACGGCGAGGGCTTGTCGGTGTCGGTGGATCAGGTCATCACCACTCCCAATACCGTGCAAGGCCTGGACATGTTGATGCGCCTGCTGGCGCGCCCCGGCGACAGCGTGTTGCTGGATACGCCGTGCTATTTCAACTTCCACGCCAACCTGGCGCTGCACGGGGTCAAGGTGGTCACGGTCCAGCGTCGGCCCGACGGCTTTGACTTTGACGCCCTCGAGCAGCTTCTGGCCGAACACCGCCCCAGCCTGTACCTGACCACCAGCGTGCTGCACAACCCCACCGGCCATTCCTTCAGCCCCGGCCAGGCGTTTCGCCTGCTGCAACTGACCCAGCGCTACCAGTGCCATATCGTCGAAGACGACCTCTACGGCGACCTGCATCCCAACCCACCGCCGCGCCTGGCCGCCCTCGCCGGCCTGGACCAGGTCACCTATCTGTCAGGTTTTTCCAAGATCCTCAGCGCCAACGCACGCGTCAGTTTTGTAGTGGCCGCGCCGCAACTGGCGGCCAACCTCACCAATATGAAGCTGATGAGCGGCGGCGTGACCTCGGAGCTGTTCGAGCAACTGGTGTACCGCATGCTCAGCGAAGGCAGCTACGCCAAGCACCGCAAGCGCATGGTGCAGCGCCTGCTGGAGGCCGGTGGACGGGTCGAGCAATGGCTCAAGCGTTGCGGCTGCGAACTGCCGATGGGTTATGAAGGCGGCATGTTCATCTGGGCGCGCTTGCCGCCAGGGATCAACGGCGAACGGCTGGCGCAGGCCGCCTTGAAACACGGCATGGTGCTGGCGCCCGGCGCGCTGTTTGGCAATGACCCGGCGCACCGCGATTCGATGCGTTTCAATGTGGCCCACAGTGATGAGCCCCAGGTGCGGCAAGTGTTCGAGGCTGTAGTGCGGGCCGCAAGCCAGGATCACGGGTAGAGCAACCGCCGGCAAGTCGGCTTGCGCACGCGGACCAGCCTTGGCCTTTGATGTGTACGCTTGTGCGTTGACCATCCCTGTTACACACCATATAGTGTGCCCACAAACAAAACAGACCACTACATAGTGTGCAGTATCGGTATTTACCGACCACACTATGCGCAGTATTTCAATGCCTTGAAGCCTGCAAAGACACTTATTTTTCGAGTACCCGGAAGGAGAATTCAATGCTGAGTTGGGATGAAGTCGACAACGAAGACACCGGTGCAGCGGTGCTCAAGGGCGCCAATGCCGGCCACGCCAGCGAAGCCAACATGGACCGTCTCGACGGTGCCGGCGCCGCCGCTGCCCTGGAAGCGCGTAATGTGACCGCCAACGACTCGGCCGCCATCATCCGCGCCAAGGCTGCCCTCGACAAACTCGACGTCGCCGAAGGCCTCGCCGAACTCGAAGGCGCCTCCGCCCGCGTCGCCGTCGACGAAAAGCGCATGATCAACTGCCGCGCCGACCTCAACCAACTCGTGCCCTTCAAGTACGACTGGGCCTGGCAGAAGTACCTCGACGGCTGCGCCAACCACTGGATGCCGCAAGAGGTCAACATGACCGCCGACATCGCCCTGTGGAAAGACCCCGAAGGCCTGACCGACGACGAACGCCGCATCGTCATGCGCAACCTCGGCTTCTTCTCCACCGCCGACTCGCTGGTCGCCAACAACCTGGTGCTGGCCGTATACCGCCTGATCACCAACCCGGAGTGCCGCCAGTACATCCTGCGCCAGGCCTTCGAAGAAGCGATCCACACCCACGCCTACCAGTACTGCATCGAATCGTTGGCCATGGATGAAGGCGAGATCTTCAACATGTACCACGAGATTCCATCGGTCGCTAAAAAGGCAGCCTGGGGGTTGAAGTACACCCGTTCGATCTCCGATCCGAAGTTCGAAACCGGTACCGTTGAGACCGACAAGGAACTGCTGCGTAACCTGGTCGCCTACTACTGCGTGCTGGAAGGTATCTTCTTCTATTGCGGCTTCACCCAGATCCTGTCCATGGGCCGCCGCAACAAAATGACCGGCGTGGCCGAGCAGTTCCAGTACATCCTGCGGGATGAGTCGATGCACCTGAACTTCGGGATCGATGTGATCAACCAGATCAAGATCGAAAACCCGCATTTGTGGGATGCCGAGATGAAGGAAGAAGCGACGCAGATGATTCTGCAGGGGACGCAGCTAGAGATCGAATATGCGCGGGATACCATGCCGCGCGGTGTTCTCGGTATGAACGCGGCGATGATGGAAGATTACCTCAAGTTCATCGCTAACCGTCGCCTGTCGCAGATTGGGTTGAAGGAAGAGTATCCGGGGACGACTAACCCGTTTCCTTGGATGAGCGAGATTATGGATTTGAAGAAAGAGAAGAATTTCTTTGAGACTCGGGTGATTGAGTATCAGACAGGTGGGGCGTTGAGCTGGGATTAACCAACTAAACGTCGCCTTTAAAACCCGAATTAATTCGGGTTTTTTTTGCATGTAAATCCTAAATATTTCACTCTCTATATAAAATCTATCAAAGCAAGAAGCATTGATGATAGCTTAAGGCCATGATATAAGTATCCAGGCGCGACACATTTACGCATTCTTGTATCCCAATAGCACGGAAAGCATATGGCAAATACACTTACACTACCAAAGAAAAAATCATCCTTTCTGAAAAGCTACGTTCTTAATACAGGTTTTATTCAGAAAGCCGACAAACGAAAGGGAATACCAAAAATAAAAGATGGTACCGACATTGACGGTAACTATGTAATTATAAAAATTTGGGAGAGAGATAAAAACTCTGACGACTCAGATCTTCGAGAAATCTGGCGCAACGAGTTACGCCAACTTCATAGACTTTCAGGATATCCGGGGGCTGCGGAATATATATCAGAACTGAAAGAAACATTTGAAGATGAGTTAGCATTTTATATTGTGATTAGCCCCGGACAGAAAACCTTTTTAGCTACGCATTTAAATAAAATAAAAAATACCACTCCTAACGATCAGGACAGAATAATATTCTGGGCGAATATAAAAAGAGCAGCATTGGGTATTAACATACTACATTCACAAGGTATGCTGCATCGTAAGGTTGACGAGTGGGCCATACTTACAGAAAGCCATCTTAACCAAGAAGATTTCGAGCTTACAGGCTTTGAATGGTCGATGAGGTTAAGCTCTAGAACCTCTCAAGCCAGTGAATCCGGAGCATCTTATTCTTTTATAGATGATTGGAAAGGTCTTGGAAAAATTGCTGCTAAAGGGTTAAATTTAAACCTACAACGGATATCTGATCACCGCCTCTCACATTCTGAGGTATCAAGTTCAGTAACCACAGAAGAAATTGTATTAATAAGAGAACTTCTTCAGGTAAAGCCCTCCCCAAAAATCAGCCAAGAAGATATCGAGAAGAGTATAAATGAAATTGAAGGACGACTACTTTCACGTCAAAACAGCGGAAATCAGAAACTCAAAATTGCATTTTCTATCGGTGAAAACGGAAAACTCTCTCATATAATAAAAAAGCTATCAAACAATAAGATTGAGTCAGATGCTTTAGAGGATCAGCTTCTTTTTCTTGAAAACGATCTCCACACGCCAACTTTGATCATTCCTGACAGCGGAAATGCGTTAATTGTTGGCGAGCAATTAACTTACTTTATAAAAGACTATGAATCACCTTCAGACAGATCAAAATCAAACTGGTCAATTGCTTATTGTGAAAAAGCAGAGCAGCAACGACCAATAATAAAAGAAAGCACCCAAACAACAGCTATTGGTGTAAACAGCTTAGAATTCCTTAGCCTAGCCAACGCCAGACGAGAATATGCCAAACCTAGAGCAAGAATAAATACCTGGCGGCCACTAATCCAACGCCCAAAGCAAAAAGGCTTAAAAACCGGACAGTCTAGTCATGTGCAAGAATTTTGGCTAATACAAATAATAGATTATCTATTTTCATTAATCGACTCACACCCAATACAAATAACTAGCGTAACGTCTACCGATGATGACAACAACGTAATAACGGTATCATCAAGATCAGATGAGCAGATTGAAGCAATTACAAAACTCCTTGATATAAAAGATACGCCAGCGTCTAGATTGTCAGATATTTTAAATAGCGAAGACAGAAGTTCTGCATGGTTAATTGCTGACTCACTATTCCTAGGAAAGAATCGACGCAACGATACAAACTGGCACTATGTAAATGAAGTGAAATCTGACTCATATTCATTTTCCGGAGAATCGCCGATTTCAAAAGACGGCGATTACTATTTGGTATCATCGGAGCAAAAGGGCAATCTCACACAATTCATACGTCGAGCTAAATCGTTGAAAGCACTTGCTGAGCACGATGAGCTACTTCAAATGCTAATAAACCCAAGAGGAAAAATAAAAAACAGTCATGATGACATTTCCGATGACTCGTCTTTTCAAAGCCTAGACCCATCTAAACAACAAGCATTGAAAAAGTTAATTTCAACCTTACCGCTATTTTTAGTACAAGGTCCGCCAGGTGTCGGAAAAACAAAGCTAATTAAAGAGCTTGTAAGACGTCGGCATTTTGAAGAGCCTACAGACCGCTTCCTGCTCACCGCACAGAGTAACAGCGCGACGAATCACTTATTAGATCAAGTAAAAGAGCTGTTTCAAGCAACTGAAAAACCGCTAATTATTCGATGCGGAAAGAACGAGACTGAGGACGGAATACCTGATCTCAAGAAAGAGTCTGCAGATATTCTAAATAAATTAGCCTCCAGCCAAATATTCAGCGAAGCCTCTAAGCATATTCAAGATAAAATAATTGCTCTTAAGTCACAGTACCAATTCTCTAGTTCATCCACACGTAATGATGCACCGAGACATACGGCAGCAACGAGGACATTTGAAGGACTACTATTAAGATCTGCGAACTTCGTATTCGCAACCACTAACTCTTCTGAGCTAGAACGATTAATTGAAGAAAGAGCGCAGTTTGACTGGACCATAATTGAAGAGGCAGGAAAAGCAACGGGAGGAGAGCTCGTGTCTCCATTGCTACTCTCATACCGTCGCCTAATGATCGGTGACCACAAACAACTTCCCCCGTTCAATTCAGAAAAAACCAGGTCGATATTACTGAATAGCAATTCTCTGAGAGAAGCGCTTACGCTGGCACGCCCATTTATAAGTTCAGAACTATTAGACAATACTGCCAATGAACTTTTCAATATCCCAGAAAACCCGCAGGAAGCAGATACTGACGAAACAATAAACTTTCCAGAAGTATGCAGAAGAAGCATCGGAAAGCTGTTCTTATTTGAACAACTTATAGAAGATGAACTCGAATTTCAACGTGAAAACTTGAGCTCAAAAAACAAAATTGCCTCACCTTTATATATTCAACATCGCATGCACCCTGCTATAGCAGAAATAGTTTCTCAGTGCTTTTATAACGGGGATTTAAAGACTTCCCCAGAGAGAATCGAATATTGCGCCAACACTCCCACTTTAACAAACTTCGGCAGCCCACCTACTAGCACTCAGCCGCCAATCATTTGGATTGATATGCCTTGGGTACAAACAACCATGGGTAAAAAAATTGGAGAGGATCTACCTCGATATATAAACGAAGACGAAGTCAATGCGGTCCAGATAGTTTTAGAGAACCTCCATAACAAGAAAGACGAGAAAGAATCAGTTGCTATCCTTTCACCTTACAGAAGACAAGTTAAAAAAATAAGCGAACATTTAGAGTCACAACCAAAATTAATGAAGCATCTTTTTGATAATTTTTCACTATCCGGAACAAATTCACCCTGCTTCACTGTAGATTCATTTCAAGGGAATGAGGCAGATATAGTTATCATCTCTTTAGTTAGAAATAATAGCGCACCAACCATTAAGTCCTCGCTGGGATTCTTAACTGACACAAGGCGGACTAATGTCCTCTTAAGCAGAGCAAGAAACAGGCTAATTATTATCGGGAGCTTGGACTTTTTAGACTCTAGCCTATCTCAAGCCCGAAGCGAGGATGACAAGGAAAAAGTAAAATCCATTCAGAAATTACTTACCTTAATTCGTACAAACGACAAAAAAGATGTCGCTATTATCAACTATGAGATCATCCAAGGATGGAAAATATGAAATCAATAAAAGTCGCTGTGCCGTCGATAAAAAACAGATCTAGAATTTACTATGACAAAGGTCGCCAGTGGAGTGAGCTAGAACACTTAATACTGGAGTCTCTATCACACAATGACTATACAGCGACTGAATTAGAGAGAATATCTTGCGTCCCAAAAAGTATAATAATTGAGTGTTTATCTAGATTAATGAGAGCTGGATGGATAGAAATCAAAAGTTCCCATCCCACAATTAAATTTTCTGCGACCCTAACGGGCAAAATCGCAGCTGATCGTGCCGACCTGCCTAACTCAGTGATAAGACTAAATAAGAATATAAATTTTATCATTGATGAAATCTCTGGCACTACATTCAAAAATCATGAAATTCAATTTTACGATCATAACCGCATCAAAAACCTTAGCAACGTGGTGAAGCTCAACAAACCTACAAACCCGCCACCATATGATCCGGAAGAACTGGCATCCATATTCCTTCATGATGACGAAAAAATTGTTGGCATTGATGGAATAATAAGTCGTCCTTTCAGCGGGTACGCCGTTTTTACCGTAATTAATGACAAGATTGAAAACCAACCTTCGTCTATGCCTCGAGAATTGGAAATTAGTATCCTCGCCGCTGCGAAGCATATTAAGCAATCTACCGATAGCTATGACGCTGTAGATCCGCTTTATACAGCACCTAAGAAAAACACCCAAAACTCTTTTAGCATTAATGAAGCGGACTTTGACGTTTTATTAGGAGCGGAAAATCACAAAAACCACCTTATATCTATTCTTGAAAATTCCATTTCTAGAGTTTTTATTCACTCAACTTTTATACGTAGTCATTGTTTCGAAATACTACTTCCGCAATTCCGTTCCGCATCCGCTAGAGGAGTAAAGATTTTTATTTATTGGGGTCAAGAAGAAAGCAATGACTCCACAACATTAAAGTCAATTATCGAAATACGCAAAATTTTAGAGATAGAAAAACTAAATCAATCTATATATATATCCTCTCGCTCCACAGGATCTCATTCGAAATTAATAATCTCAGATTCTGGCCCCGAGGGGACTTTTGCAACTGCCGTTGGATCGTGTAACTGGCTCTCATCCCCTTTCAATAGCTTTGAAGGGACGACATTAATAAATGATGCAGCTGCAAACATACACATAACTAATATTTTCATCCGCCTAATCACTCAAAATCATTGGGGCGCAAATACAAACGAACTTCTCCGCGCTGCATCGGAGATGCAACCATATATAAAAGCAGATACATCGTCTCAAAAATCAAAAATAACCATTCTGACAGGTTCTCAACATGCAGATATGGTTTTACACGTTAGAGACAATGTAGAATCTGAACTTCTAATAACAAGCAACAAACTAAGCGCCGCGTCTAAACCTACGATAATTGCCCCATTAACGGCATCAATACAAAACAACCCCAGCATAAAAATCAATCTATTATACGGCATGAATAGCGGAGGCTTTACTAAGCAGGAGAGCAGAGACTTAGGTAATAATCTGAGCATAATCGGACTGAGTCTCAGCGCGGTAAACCGACCGGGCCTCCATGCGAAAATTATTGCCTGGGACTATAACAACCTAATCATTTCAAGTTTAAACTGGCTTTCTACCACCGAAATCCACCCTGATTCCTTACACGAAATAGGGATTTATATCGAAAGCAAAGACATAGGAACCAAAGTACAGAATGTCATACTGAACTATCAAAGTTCATTAAAATAATCCACTTATTATTAATAGAGCTTTCCGAGAGCTTTACCTTTAATATCCTAGATCTCAAATTTTTTTCGAGATTCTAACTTTGGGCTGTTTACTGGAGAAGCCGCAGTTTCTCTGGCTTCTCCAGTAAACATAGCGAAATTGGAATTACGGAAGTTCCATAGCTTCTGATCGTGAATATTCCCCTCAAAAGAGTTTGAATTATTTGAGGTCTTGACCTACTGAGAGCCCCTGATTACCCTCTTAACTCGGCGCCTAAGAAACGCCTCAGCCAGAGCGGCCCTCCGCACCCGACAGCCATGCGGCTTTTTTTCGCCAGCGGTTTCTCTACGCCTGTGAAAAATCCCCGTTATGTCGGGAGTGGGCGAATACAAGACCCGAAAGGGGAATATGTCCGGCCCGTCTCTGGTGGGTTTCTTAGCTCCCGACACCCATAACGCATGCCCTAAGAAAGCGACCAGAGGTAACGGAAATGCCTGGATACCTTGCACTCTCTGCAAAGATTCTTTGCCCCTGCAACATTTATCACACACGCTCCGGCTCGGAGGTGTGTGATGCATGACCCCCTCATTCCCACTGTCTTTACCCGTCAAAACCTCTCTATGCATGCCCTCCTTCTGGAAAACCAACCCTGGTTCTGCGCCCGCGATCTTGGGCGTTTGATGGGCTGGTATTTGGATGAACGAACGACTCGCAAGCTCGATGAAGACCAACGAAGAAACATAAAACTGCTGTTCCACGGTCAGCCGGAAGAAATGCTGATGATCAGCGAATCCGGCGCGTACGCGCTGCTGGTCTATCACTACACACCGGGGAATCGCCTGTTACGCAGTTGGCTCACTCACGAAGTGGTTCCAACCTTGCGAGACGAGCGTCAGCCACGAACGGTAGAAAGACCGTTGTTGAGCATGCTGGATTGGCCGGAAATGTCTTTAAACTTGCTGCATTGGCAGGACGAAGGCTGGATTAGGCTGCGGGATATGCCTTATCTATTGGTGAACCGGACACATCGGCTACCGCTCTCAAAAACGCCGTGGTGGCGCAAGCTCACGCAACCTTTCCGAATCAAGCAGCGAGTCTACTGACGTATTCGCCCGGCGATTCCTACCTACTCGTAGGAAATTTCGTAGACGCACTAATGGCTACTCAGTATCGTCGAGGGTTTTCTACCCTCGGCGGCTGTATGGATACGCAAAAAGGTAATACCGGATGGAGCGACGAGGAGCTTGAAGCTTCCGTCGATGCTTATCTCAAAATGTTGAAGCTGGAGGACGCTGGCCAGCCGTACAAAAAATCAGTCGAACATGCGCTTTTACGCGCCGGTGCGCTGAGCGCCAGGTCGTCAGCGTCAGTCGACTATCGCATGCGCAATATTTCCGCCGTATTCGAGACGCTGAACCAGAAGCCGATTGCTGGTTACACAGCTGCAAATAATGTCGGCTCTAGAATCGTCTCTCGTATCGTCCAAATACTTGCGCAAAGGGGCGTCGTAGGATCTCAAGACAGCGCCCCAACGTTTGATGAAGAGTTACTCGAGCGGCGTGCAGCGAAGCTTCAAAGCAAACCTATCAAGGACAAACCTGAAGGCATCACTACGCCGCAACAAGTCAGTACCGCCAGCACGTCTTACGTACGCGATCCGGAAGTGCGGGCGTGGGTACGTCAGCAGGCAGCAGGTGTTTGTGAAGGCTGTGGCCTACATGCACCGTTCACACTAGACAACGGCCAGCCATTTCTTGAAGTACATCACGTCAAGCACCTCGCCCAGAAGGGTTCGGATCGCATCTCCAATGCTGTAGCCTTGTGCCCCAATTGCCATCAGCGTTGTCACCGGTCGAGTGATCGGGAGGCTTTCACCGAGGGGCTTTACGCCAAAATCGGAAGATTGGCACGGGAGTAGACTCCCGCTGTCACACCTGATGCATATTCAAAAAATACTAGATAGGACCGAGGCCAACCCGTGAACCCAGACATGCTCGAAGCCGGCCCCGCTGACGCCAAAGTACTTTCCGTCTTTGACTTCGACGGCACCCTCACCCACCACGACAGTTTCGTGCCCTTCCTCAAGTTTGCCTTTGGCACTGGCGCGTTTTACGGCCGGATGGTGAAGCTGGCGGTGCCTGGGCTGCGCTTTTTGGTGCGGCAGATCAGCCGGGATGAGTTGAAGGCGCAGTTGATCCGCACCTTTATGGCCGGGGTGGAGAAGGCGTGGGTGCAGCAGAAGGCCGAGGAATATTGCCAGCGCAATTGGGCGCGGTTGATGCGCCGGCGGGGGTGTTGTCGGTGGAGCAGGAGTTGGGCTCGGGCGCGGTGGTGACGCTGTGTTCGGCGTCGCCGGCGTTGGTGTTGCAGCCGTTTGCCGATCGGCTTGGGATCAAGTTGATCGGGACTGAGCTTGAGGTCATCGACGGGGTGTTGACCGGTAAGCTCACGGGGAATAATTGCCGTTGCGAGAACAAGGTGCTGCGGCTTGAGGCGGTGTATGGGGACCTGGGGGAATATCGGCTCAGGGCCTGGGGCGATACGCGTGGGGATCGGGAGTTATTGGCGGCGGCGCAGGATGCGCATTTTCGGCATTTTCATGCGAAGAAGAAAAAGCGGGCTCGGTTGCAGCGGTGATTTGGGGCATGGGGATCGGAGGGGACACCGAGTCGATCCCATCGCTGCCTCGCTGGGGCTCGAGAGCTCCCACATTTGATCGGCGTGGCGCGTAAACATAATCTGTACGGTCTTTTACCGCGTCGTTTATACCCAATCCTCTACCCGCAAACCTGGCACACGGTCAAACTCTCGCCGATTGTTAGTGACCATAATCAGGCCCTGCGAACGGGCATGCCCAGCGATCATTTGGTCATATGAACCAATCGGGGTGCCAGCTCTCGCTAGCTCTGCGCGCAGTTGGCCTGTGTGAATAGCGGCTCCTGGTCGTATTTCAAAACTTCCAGGCGTGCTGCAAAGCCTTCGACATCAGCCAAGTTTCGCTCGGGGTTAGGTGATTTTTCCGCGCCGTAAATCAGCTCCATCACGGTTACTGTGCTGATAGCCAGTTGGCCGTAGTGCTTTTTGAATGTTTCACGCATCTGCGGGGGTCTGTTTTTGATGGTGAAGATACAGATGTTGGTATCGAGCATGAACTTGAGCATTAAAAAAGATTCCCGCTCTTGGTCAGCAGGCTGATCTCGGTCGTTCATGAAGTCCGGCGTGACACCCTCTCCGTCGAACCAGCTGTCCCATGACTCACCGGCTGGGGTGATGATTCGGGCCCTACCGATGGAGACGACATCTACACGTTTTACGTCATCAGGCAGTGCAGCAGCCTTTGGCATTTGTTAACAGATGCACTTTTCATGATGAAAACGCTAAAAGATCGTATAGAGGCGATGCGGTTTTTATGGGTTCGCCAGGAACCCAAGTCGACCCCTTCGCAGCCTCGCTGGGGCTCGACAGCTCCCACATTTGATCTTCGTTACACCTCATATTTGCGTAATATCCAGCTACAGACCTCACGGACCCGAGCCCCATGAAATTCGACACGGCCTACAGCCTGAGCCTCGATGACAAGCTGTCGATCTACGATGTACGCGACCTGAATTTCGACGAAACCGCTGATTTCGATTCCGACAACGACCGCTTCCTCTGCCCCAACGATGCATGCCGCGCCGCGTTCGACACAGACAATGCGCTGAGTACGTTCAATGCAAAAAACGTCAATTACCTGCGCACGCCCCACTTCAAGAACAAGTCCACGACCCGGCATATCGACGGTTGCCGCTACGCCAGCACGCACAAGACTGCTACCGCTGAAAGTGACGACGAGCGCGAGGAAAATTTCCCATCGGAATTCGTGCTGACTCGCCGTCAGTACGAACGCAAGACGCCACCGGCCAGCGCCGAGGCAAGCGTCCCGCAGGCCCCAGCGAAAACACCTTCAAACCGTGCCTCCGAATCCCACGGCAGCAACGACAGCCCCCCTGAAAAAACCAGTGTCTTCGCCCACCCGGTGGAATGCTTTGTGTCCAACATCGACGACAAGGACAAGCTCAAGCGCATGCCGTTGAAGATCGGCGACCACACGGCGACCTACTGGACGTTTTTCAAAAAGATCGAATACCTGCAAGACAACAAAGGCCTGATCTACTGGGGCAGGATCAAAGCGATCAAGGACTACACCAGCAGCTTTCGCATCGACTTCGAAAAGAAGGTATGGCTCGACAAGAAGCCCTACTCGGTCAACGTCTACCTGAGCAAGAAACTCATCGAGAACTACCGCAAGCGCCAGGCGTTCCTGGAGCAGATCAAGGCCGCGGTCGAGAGTGAGCGGTCGCTGTATTGCTTCTTTTACGGGGTGACGCCGGAGCTGAAACAGGTACCCAGCAAGAAGAACCCCGACCAGACGTTTGGGGTGTTCAGTGCGAATATCGAGAACCTGGACCACCTGATTATCCGGGAGGCGCCGGGGGTGCAATAGTGTGAGTCAGCGGCTCGAGGCTTGGAGTTTTCGATAGATTTCGCGTGATTGCCGAGCCTGGGCAGCATCTACGCCACCCACCGTGATCAACCAATGGATCAACATTTCCTCGTCAGGAAACACATAGCCATTTTTTTGCCCTTTGATGCCTCTGGCCATTCGGTTGATTCCCGCGTCATAACGCAACGCGCTCCACGGCTGCTTCACGAAATCAAACTCCTCGGCATCCCATTTGAAGAACCGCAGTATTTCATTGAGGGTCGTCTGGCCACTGCGATCACCGCGCTGGACCAAGCACCAGGTTTGATTGGCTGACAGTTGGTCCAGTGCCTGCGGATTGACCCAATCCAGTATTCCGCATTTCAATGCGAGGTCCAGCATGCCGCTCATCCAACGTTCATAAAACACTTGGGCAAACCCTTCTGCATCGGCTTTTTTCATATCGAAAAACAACATGCCGTAACGGGTTTGAAAGTGAATCGCCACCAGAACGTGCTTGCGTTTAACCGTTGCGGCATGCACCAGCCACTGATGGGGATCGCTATGCAGATCAGCGCCCTCGGGCGACGCTGGAGGCGGTTGAACGGGCGTGATTTTCTTGCCTTTGTTTATTCGGCTGAAAAAATCACACGCGGGTTGTGAACAATTGAACGTCAGCACTTAGCGCTGTTCCTTCGTTATCTTGCAATATCCATGACGAAACCGCCTAGTCTTGGGATGGCGGCAACTCAACCCATTCAATTTCATGAGACTGCCTGACTGCATAACTAATAGCATCCAGCGTTTTTTCACTGAGTACCGCAAGCTCATCATCCGTCAGCAGGTCGTACGCCACCATCAGAGCCAGGCTGTCGAAAGCCCAGGAACGGCTATAGTGGCCGATATCTCGCCAATGTCTTTGTTACGGCCCATGACCAAACGGTACAGCGGTTGGCAGGAGATAGTGTCTCCTTTTCACTGACTGACTGGGCATCAGCCAGCACGCGCGTTTGAAACCGCTCAAGCGCCAGCTCCCTTAACACCTTGAATTTCTTCCAATCGCTCTCGGAAATAGCCATCACTTCCTCCCAGTGGTCGACTCAACGCCGGCTGTCATCGAATACAGCCTTCTAGCTTCCGCGCCATCGTTTAGCAAATCGGGTGTCGCCTGGCGCGGGAAACTGATCAGCGGCATGCCAAAAAATCCAGTTGATGAACGGTCAAAACAACTGTACAAAAACACAGTATAGTTTGTCTTCCCCGTCGAACCCTGGAGAAATCCCATGTCCTCTCTGGCAATCAGCTCTTTCGTAGACCAACAGATCGTCCTGCACCAATTCACCGCCAGGCACAGCGTTCAGGCCCGCACAATGCTGGGCTGGAGCCGCGAAGAGCTGGCCCGCGAGGCAGGCGTGACGGTGGACGCGGTTCAACAGTTTGAAAGCCAGCTCGATGTGAGGGATGAGACCCGCCTGGCCTTGGCGTTTCGGCTGGAGGCCGAGGGGCTGGTGTTTTTCCCGGGGTTTGCGCCGGGGTGGGGCATGAGTGTGCGCCGGTTTGACAGCGCTGCAACCAAGCCCGTAGCACAAGGCATCATCTCTCGTTTGATCGGTACAACGCCGGCATCACTTGACTCACCAACCCCTCAACCGAATGGTGCGTAGAGTCCAGCCGTATCACCGGGCAAGCCAGTGTGTTCAACCAGGTTTCATGCCTGCGCAGGCTGCGGAGGCTGTGGTTGCCACCATCGTAGCGCGCGGCCCAGGCCAGGAACGCGACGCTGTTTTCATGGCGGTTGCCGCCTGGCAGGATTTCATCGCCGTAGCGCTGGATCTCCCGCAGGCGCAAACGGTGCAGGCGCACTTCCGGGTCCAGGCGCAGGAACACAACGTGGGTGAAAAGCGCGATCATCGGGTCGCCCCAACCACACAATGAACCGGACAGCACCCAGCCTTCGAGGCCGGCGGTCTGTGCTTGCAACAAGCGAATCCGTTCATCCTTGGCGCGGGGGACGGTAAAGGGCGCAGGCGTCTGCTGCCAGTAAAAGTCGTCCGAATCGAAAAAGGCGACGTTCAGGCGCTTGGCCAGCGCCTTGCCCAAGGTGGTGGTGCCGGCGCCCGCGGCACCGAGGATGTGGATTCTGTAAGCCATGGCTGTGAGTGTAAACCGTGAGCCTCCGGGCTGCAGGGCGAGACAGCGTGCCTGGCTCTGAGGCCCCACGCTGTCACGGCGCGATCCCGTCCTGCGTTATGGCGTCAAAGCTCGGGCTTGATAGCCACCTTAGCAGCCTGTTCATACCCATGGGCCACTGCCAGTAAGGTAGGTTCAGACCAACGAGTGCCGAAGAAGTAGGCACTGGTCGGCAAGCCGTCCTCATCGACACCGGACGGTACGGTGATGCCGGGGTAACCAGCCGCAGCGACAGCAAAGTAACTGTGGGTCTCGAAATCCGACACCATGGCGTCAAGGTTATGCGACTGGATCGGCTCATCCACGGAGCTGCGAAAATCCTCGAGGAGCGCGTCCCAGAGTGGCTTGCGCTGCTCCGGCGTCAGCGTCGAGGCACTGACTCTCTTGAGATCCGGCTGGTGATCGACCTCGCTGCCGTCACGCTCTTCGTTGAACCTGATCAGTTCGGCCAGAGATTTGACGGGCAACCCCGAACGCTTGGCCAGGTAACCGTTCAACTCCTCTTTCACATCCGACAGCAGCAACTCGTCGTAGCGCGAAGCATCGGCCAGGCGCAGGTTGACCGGCACCAGGACCGCGCCCTGCTCGCGAAGCACTTCGAGTGTGCGCGAGAATTGCGCGCTGTTCTCGACCGAGCGCGTTTCGCCATTTGCCGAAAATGTCGCCGGATACCCAATGCGCTTGCCCTTCAAGGCGCCTGGCACCAGTAGCTGCGTGTAATCAATGCCTTGGGGCGCGCCTGCGCTCGCCGGGTCCTGAGGGTCGCTGCCGGACATGGCATTGAGCATCAGCGCCACATCGGATACCGAGCGAGCCATCGGGCCCGGCGTGTCCTGGCGTTGGCTCGCGGGAATAATGCCGTTGCGGTCCAGCAGGCCGACGCTGGGCTTGAGACCGACAACACCATTGCGCGCTGCGGGCACAATGATCGAACCGTTGGTTTCCGCGCCCACCGCCAAGGGCACCAACCCCGCAGCCACGGCTGCGGCGGAACCGGAACTGGAACCTCCGACATCGGCATCCGGGTGATGCGGGTTAACAGTTTGCCCGCCCCGGCTGCTCCAACCATCGTGACCAATACGAAACCCGCCCAGCTCGCTCATATTGGTCTTGCCCAGGATCACCGCACCCTGGCGGATCAGGTAGTCAACCAATGGGGCGTTCTTGCCGGCACTTGCACCGACCAGCCCATACGCGCCCGCGCTGGTTTGCATGCCGGCGGTTTCGATGGTGTCCTTGAGCAAAACAGGAATGCCATGCAATGGCCCGCGCACCTTGCCGCTGGCGCGCTCGCGATCCAACTCACGCGCGGTGGCAAGCGCCTCTGGGTTAAGTTCAATAACAGAGTTCAGGTTCGGATCCACATGGCGGATTCGCGCCTGCAGGTAAGTGACCAGGTCCGCGGAGGTGAGCCCGCCCGGCCGGGACATTTGCGCACCCAACTCTTTGACACTGAGGTACTCGGTACCTGGGGGGACGGGTTTTGAAGCAACGGAGGAATAGTCTCCATTGAAGGACTGTACGAACTGCCGGACGAGGGAACCCATTCCATGTGCGATACTTAACATAAAACCTCTGAGGAGTAAGAAATGACGAAGGATCGACGTTGATCCGTGGGCCAGTCTAAAAACTCCTCTCCTCCCAGGCTGCGCGACACGCGCCATTCACGGTGTGGGATAGTTCAACGCAGCGGGTGGCCCCTCGCGTAACGCCATCAAGCGGTGAATATTTCGATAAGCCTGCACCAGGCTTGCCAGCCAATCCTTCGCCCCTCGTGCGCCGTAGAACCACAGCGTCGCGCCCCCCTCAAGTGGCTCGCCAATGCCCGGATAGTCACTCCCGCAGGTTCCATGAAAGGCACTGCTGCGGCTGTCGGACACCAGGGCGTCCAATCGATATTCGCGCACTCGCTCATCGATTTCATTGCGCGCATGCGGGCCGTGATTGGCCTGGTGAGCATGCACCGGTACCAGTTCAGCCCCGGCTCGACGCAGCATAGCCAGCGCTCTCAGGAAAGACGGGTGATGTTCGATCAACCCCTGTTCCTGGGCATCCACGAACCGCTCGGCAAACCCCAAGCGCCGGCCGAGCACTGCATGAGTCGCGCAAAAGGTCGTGTTGTTTTGAACCGGGGGCACTTCCACCATCAGCGGGCCTGATGGGTCGACACCACTCAAGGCAATCAGTGACAGGGATGGGTCGCGCAGAGGTTTCAGGGCAAGCCCCGGGGCGTCGTACCCCGGGATCGGGGCGCTCGCCATCGGCTTGCCAGGGGCGTAGGGGTCGACACCAAGAGCGACGCTTTTCGGGCTCGCAAGGTCGCCGGACTTCGTTGCCAAGCCTGACAGTTCAGCGATGAGAGATCCACGCTCGCCCACCGGGCACGGGAGCCCGGCCTGCCAATATTTCGTACATCTATGTTCCATAAACCCCTGCGCCCCGGCCAATGACTTTCCGGGGATCATCGCACCGTTGTCCGGCGCCTGTCGCAGCGCTGAAACACCTTGAAAACTCCTTTTTCCCGACGCCGCTTCCGTCAGTTGGCGAGGTGTTCCTGCGCGCCTTGGGGTTCAACGTCCAGCCACCACGCATACCCACGTTCAGGCTGGCTCAAACTGAACGCCTGCCCCATCGGCGGTGTGGTGATTGACACGTTGCGCTCCCAGGCCAGGGCCATGATGCGGTCGAACGGCTCATGCCAGGCATGGAACGCGAGGTCGAAGGTGCCGTTGTGAATCGGCAGCAGCCAGCGCCCCTTGAGGTCGATATGGGCCTGCAGGGTTTGCTCCGGCTGCATATGCACATGGGGCCAATCGACGTTGTAAGCACCTGTTTCCATGAGGGTCAGATCAAACGGACCGTACTGTTCGCCGATGCGCTTGAAACCGTCAAAATAGCCGGTGTCGCCGCTGAAAAAGAGGCGTCGGGCGCCATCGATCATCACCCAGGAACACCATAGGGTCTGGTTGGCATCAAACAGGCCGCGCCCGGAAAAATGTTGCGCGGGCGTGGCGACAAACCGAATGCCCTCCACCTCAGTGCCCTGCCACCAATCCAATTGGCGTACTTTGCCGGCCTCCACGCCCCACTTGATCAGAAGGTCGCCCACACCCAGCGGCGCCAGGAAATAGCGGGTTTTCTCGGCTAATAGGCCAACCGCCGCGCGGTCAAGGTGGTCGTAGTGGTTGTGGGAAAGAATCACCGCTTCCAACGGTGGCAACGCTTCAATACTGATGGGCGGCTGATGGAAACGCTTGGGGCCGGCCCAACTGAACGGTGACGCGCGCTCGGCGAACACCGGGTCGGTGAGCCAGAATTTGCCGCGCATTTTCAGCAAAACCGTGGAATGCCCGAGGCGAAACACGCTGTGGTCCGGGGCCGCCAGTAACTGCTCGCGGGTCAGCGCCTGCACTGGAATCTGCCCCACCGGTCGCGTACTGCGCGGCTTGTTGAACAGCATGTTCCAGAAAATACGCAAGGTCTTGCCCCAGCCTCCATGCGGCACGGGCGTACCGTTGCTGAAGTGCCCATGGTCTTGCCTGGGCGCTGCTGGCGGGGAATCGACACGTGACGAGATCGTGGCCATTACCGGGTGACTCCTAGGGATCGCCTATAAATTACACTGCACAGTGTAGTTTCAAGATTGCAACAAAATCCGCAGCAAGTAAACTACCGAGTGTAATTTCCTTGTAGAGCCGAGCGCCACCCATGACTGCCCCTCAACGCCTCACCGACCGCAAGCGCGAAGCCATCGTGGCAGCCGCCATCGCCGAGTTTCGCGAGAACGGTTTCGAGGCCACCAGCATGGACAAGATCGCCGCCACCGCCGGCGTTTCCAAGCGCACGGTGTACAACCACTTCCCCAGCAAGGAAGAACTGTTCGCCGAAATCCTCCATCAGCTCTGGGCCAGCAGCGTCGCGCAACTTGACGTCAGCTACGCCGGCGACCGCCCGTTGCGCGAACAACTTCGCGGGTTGCTGGAAGCGAAGATGAAAATGATGGCGGATACCAATTTCCTCGACCTGGCCCGGGTCGCCATCGCCGCCACCATTCATTCGCCGGAACGTGCGCAAGACATGGTCAACCGCCTGAGCCAGCGCGAAGAAGGCTTTACCCAATGGGTGCGCGCCGCCCAGGCGGATGCCGGCTCCGCTGCGCCGACCCGGCCTTTGCCGCGC
>JAFHKH010000270.1 GCA_016937595.1 Pseudomonas cedrina subsp. fulgida
TCCCACGCGGAGCGCGGGAACGATCGGGTCAGAGGATCCGCACGCGCAACGAGCGGCCCTTGATCTTGCCGTCGTTCAAACGCTGCAGCGCCTGCTTGGCGATCCCGCGTTCCACGGCCACGAAGGCCTGGAAATCAAAGATCGCGATCTTGCCGACCTGGGCGCCCGGAATGCCGGCGTCGCCGGTCAGGGCGCCGAGGATGTCGCCGGGGCGAACCTTGTCCTTGCGCCCGGCGGCGATGCACAGGGTGCTCATCTGCGGCAGCAACGGACCACCGCTTTGCGGCTTGAGGTTGTCCAGTTGGTCCCAGTTCAGCGGCGACTTCTGCAGTTGCTCGATGGCCTGGGCGCGGTGCGCTTCGGACGGGGCCACCAGGCTGATGGCGATACCGGTCTCACCGGCACGACCGGTACGGCCGACGCGGTGGATGTGGATCTCCGAATCGCGGGCCAGCTCGACGTTGATCACCATGTCCAGCGAGTCAATGTCCAGGCCACGGGCGGCCACGTCGGTCGCCACCAGCACCGACGTACTGCGGTTGGCGAACATCGCCAGCACCTGGTCACGGTCGCGCTGTTCCAGGTCGCCATGCAAGCCGACGGCGGAAATGCCCTTGGACGTCAGGTGATCGACGGTTTCCTGCACTTGCTGCTTGGTGAAGCAGAACGCCACGCACGACGCCGGGCGGAAGTGCGCCAGGACCTTGGTCACGGCGTCCATGCGTTCTTCCGGGGAAATCTCGTAGAAACGCTGCTCGATCTGGTCATCGGAGTGGAACGCTTCGGCCTTCACTTGCTGCGGCGCGCGCATGAACTTCGAGGCCAATTGCTTGATGCTCACCGGATAGGTGGCCGAGAACAGCAGGGTCTGGCGGCGTGGCGGGGTCTTGCTGATGATGTCTTCGATGGCGTCGTAGAAGCCCATGTCGAGCATGCGGTCGGCTTCGTCGAGGATCAGCGTGTTCAAGCCGTCCAGGACCAGCGAGCCCTTGCGCAGGTGCTGCTGGATACGGCCCGGCGTGCCGACGATGACGTGGGCGCCGTGTTCCAGGGAGGCGATCTGCGGGCCGAGGGAGACGCCGCCGCACAGGGTCAGTACCTTGATGTTGTCTTCGGCGCGGGCCAGGCGGCGGATTTCCTTGGCGACCTGGTCGGCCAGCTCGCGCGTC
Source organism: Pseudomonas cedrina subsp. fulgida (assembly GCA_016937595.1). Lineage (GTDB taxonomy): Bacteria > Pseudomonadota > Gammaproteobacteria > Pseudomonadales > Pseudomonadaceae > Aquipseudomonas > Aquipseudomonas fulgida. The sequence continues at coordinate 1,170 of JAFHKH010000270.1, forward strand.
GGGCACATCACCAGCGCCTGGCAGCCGAAGTAGCGCGGGTTGATCGGGTTCAACAGGCCGATGCCGAACGCGGCGGTCTTGCCGCTGCCGGTCTTGGCCTGGGCAATCAGGTCCAGCCCCTTGAGGATCACCGGCAAGCTTTGCGCCTGGATCTGCGTCATTTCGACATAACCCAGCGAGTCGAGGTTAGCCAGCATGGCGGCGGACAGGGGCAAAGTATTAAAAGCGGTGGCGATGGTAGTCACGGGACTGGCTCTGCAAAACAAAATGTCGCGCAGTGTACCAGCCTCGTGGGAATTTCCCTGCAAGTTCTAGACGAGAAGCCAGTCAGTGCTCGATATGCTGCTCCGGGTTGGCCACGCGTTTACCGTCTTTTGGCGACAATTGCAGGAAGATCGCCGCCGCCAGCATCGCCATGATGCCCACGGTGAGAAAGGTCAGTTGGAACGCGCCGAGCACGCTTTCCACCCCATCGTTGCCGGTCTCGGCGGTAAAACCACCGAGCAGGGCACCGGCGCACGCCACCCCCAGGCTCAGCGACAACTGCGCCACCACCGAGAGCAAGCTGTTGCCGCTGCTGGCTTGGGCGTCATCGAGGTCGATCAGGGTGACGGTGTTCATCGCCGTAAATTGCAGCGAGTTGATCGCCCCCAGCACCGCCAGCATGGCCAAGAGCAGCGGGTAGGGCGTCTGTTCCGTGACCAGCCCCATGCTCGCCAGCATCAGGCCCAGTGCCAGGGTGTTGCCGGTCAGTACGACGCGGTAGCCCAGGCGTTCGATCAGCGGCCGCGCGATGGACTTGGCCACCATTGCCGCCGCCGCGAGGGGCAGCATGCTCATCCCGGCTTGCGACGGCGAATAGCCCAGCGCCACCTGCAGCAACAGCGGCACCAGGAACGGCAGGGCACCACTGCCCAGTCGCGCAAACAGGTTGCCCAGGATACCGACCGCAAAGGTGCGGGTCTTGAACAGTACCGGCGAGAACAGCGCGTGGTCGATATGCCCGGCGCGCAACCAGTACGCCGCCAGGCAGGCCAGCCCGCCGAACAGCAGCAACATCACCCGCAGGTGCGGCAGGTGCAGTTCGCCCAGGCCTTCCATGGCGATGGTGATCAGCACCATCGCCGCGCCGAACAGCAGGAAGCCAACCCCGTCAAAGCGTGTGCGCTCACTGCCGCGCAGGTCGGGGATGAATTTCCACACGGCGTAGCAGCCGATCATGCCCACCGGCAGGTTGATCAGGAAGATCCAGTGCCAGGTCAGGTATTGCACCATCCAGCCGCCCATGGTCGGGCCAAGCAACGGGCCGAGCAGGCCGGGAATGGTGATGAAACCCATGATGCGCACCAGTTCGGAACGGGGGTAGGCGCGTAACACCACCAGCCGGCCGACCGGCAGCATCAGCGCGCCGCCCAGGCCCTGGATCACCCGTGCGCCCACCAGCATGCTCAAGCTGCTGGACAACGCGCACAGCAGCGAGCCAATGCTGAACAGCATGATTGCGCCAAAGAAGATTTTCTTGGTGCCGAAACGGTCGGCGATCCAGCCCGAGGCCGGGATCAGCAAGGCCACGGTGAGCATGTAGGCGATCACCACACCTTGCATGCGCAGCGGGTTTTCGGCGAGGTCCCTGGCCATGGCCGGCAATGCCGTGTTCAGGATCGTGCCGTCCAGCGACTGCATGAAGAAGGCAATCGCGACCACCCAGGGGAGCCAGCGGGCGGTCTTGGCATCGAGCGGGACGCGGTTCGGCATGGAAAACCCTTTTCGTTAGCAGCCTATGTGTTGGCGATTATGCGTGATTCGTCGCGCCTTTTCCCACCAGGAACTCCAGCAATTGGCGGTGTACCGCCGCGGCGGCCTCACTGGATTCGAGGTCAAGCAAGTGGCCAGTATGTTCAGCCACGGCAAAGCTGCTGCGTCCTACATACTGCTTGAACAACTGCGCGTCGGCGGCGGGGGTGTACTCGTCCAGAGCGCCATTGAGGAAGTGCACCGGTGTCTCAATCTGCCGAAGCGCCGGCAAGTAGTTGCCATCGCCCAGCGCCAGCACCTGGTGGATATGAAAGCGCGCCTGGCGGTACTCGGTGGTGGCCATGGTCGATAAATGCCGGTGGTTATTGCGCTTGAGCCGGGGCGAGAGGTATTTGCCCACGGTCTCATTGAGCAAGTGGCCGACGGCGGACTTGTCATCCGCCTCGATCAGCACGCGCACGCGTTCCACATAGTCGAGCATCGCCTGGTTGAGGTTGGGCGCCAGGGCCATTACCACCGAGCTTTCGATGGAGGGCGGGTTGTGGGCCAGGGTCAGCAGCGTCGAGATACCGCCCCAGGACGCCGACACCAGGTGGTTGACCTGGAAGCGCTCGACCAGGGCGCGCAGCATGTGCACCTCGTCGTCCTTGGTCACCAGGTCCAGGTCAGTGTTGTGCTCGCGCGAATAGCCGGAGAACGGCAAGTCGAACAGCAACACATTGAAGTGCTCGGCCAGGCATTTGCTGGTGCGCGCAAAGGACCGCGTAGTGGACAGGGCCCCGTTGACCATCAGCACGGTTTTCCTTTGCGGGTCGCTGCCCAATTGCTCGACGTGGACGTTGTAATGCTTGAAGAGCTTATGTATGACGAAGCTTCCATGGTTCATCGCAGTGTTTCCTGTCGGGCGGCGGTCTGACATTGACCGTTATAACGAGGTTTTTCACAGGCGACAACAGGCTCACGCCAGGTGGGAATAGGCGGTAGGACGAGGCAGGTTGGAGCTGTCTGAAATCGACGCAAAACTTACTGTAGGAGCGAGCTTGCTCGCGAAAAACGAATAGGCGACGCGGGTTACCTGGTAATGCTGCATCATCGTTGACGTTCTTCGCGAGCAAGCTCGCTCCTACAGTGGGGTTGTGTTTACAGGGTAAGGGTCAGGCGCTTGACTAACGCTCCCGGCAACAGATTGGACGCCGTATTGCGCTGGCCATAGGTGCTGGCCGACAGCAGCAGTTCCCGATCAGCGGTCAAGGCTTCAAGCTGCGCACCGAGCAGGCTGTAGACGCTGTCATCAAAGCGCATGGTGCTGACCGGTGCCTTGATCTGGCCGTCTTCGACCCAGAAGGTGGCGAAGCGGGTCATGCCGGTCAGGCGCGCCGCTGGCAGGTCAGAGTAGTTCAGGTACCAGAGGTTGCTGATGTACAACCCGGTGCCCAATTGCTTGAGGATATCGGCCTGGGCCAGGCTGCCCGGCGCCATCTGCAAGGCGCTGGGGGATTCGTCGCTGCTCGCGCCATTGGCGCCCAGGCCATATTCGGCGGCGCTGCGCGAGTTCACCAGTTGGCCATCGGCCTTGCCGGCGTTGATCAGCGTGACGTCACTGCGCGGGTAGCCTTCGGTAGAGAACGACTGGCTCAGGGAGCCGCTGATGTGCTCGCTCACGCTCACCATTGGGCTGAGGTGTTGTTCGCCGGCATACAGCTTTTGCAGCGAGCTGCCTTTGCTGGCGATGGCCTGGGCGGAAAACCCGCCCCAGGTGATGATGCTGATGATTTCTTCCAGCGCGGCCGGGGCCAGGTAAGCGCGATAGTGACCGGGTGGCAGCGGGTGCAGCGGGCGGTCGAGAAACGCCAACTGTTCGCGCGCCTGCTGCAGGCGTGCGCGAAACTCGGCGCTGTCCCAGGTGTGCCCGGCATAGCTGGCTTTGACCGCTTCGCCATTGGCGTGAAACAGGCTGAAATCGAAGTTGAAGCTGTTGGCCTGGTGCCAGCCGAAGGCGCCGTTCGAACTGGCAAAACCACGGCTGATCGGGCCGGCGGCATAAATGCCCACCAGGTCGACGCCGTCCGCGGCCTGGCTGATGTCATCCAGCACCTGGGCCAGTTCCGGCAGCGGCCGGGCCTGTTCATTGTGGCTTTGCCAGGCAGTGTGGTTCAGCAGCAGGTAGGGATCACGGGGCAGCAACGGCAAGGTTTCGCGCAGCTGTTGCAGGCCATTGGCGAGGCGCTGGCGGTCCAGTTCCGGCTCGCCGGCCAGGGTGATGGCGAGGTCGGCATGGCGGCCATCGTTGATCAGCTTGAAGTTGAGGCTGGCTTGCTGCACCTGCCCGGCCTGACGCACCTTGGCGTGGTTGAAACGCACGAATTCGGATGCTTCAGCCGCATAGCCCAAGTGGAATTGCTCGTTGTCGGTGATGGCCTGTTTGAGCCATTGCACCAGTGCCTTGAAATCATTCATCAGGCATCTCCCCCGAATACATCGACATCACTGAACACACAGGCGGGTGACGCATGGCCGACACGGATCACCTGATTGGGTTCGCCCTTGCCGCAGTTCGGCGTGCCCAACACCTGGAAGGTGCCGGCGTCGCCGACGGCGCTGAGCTTGCGCCAGAACTGCGCGGAAATGGCCCGGTAGTTGGGGTTTTTCACCACGCCCTTGAGTTCGCCGTTTTCGATCAACTGGCCCCATTCGCAGCCGAACTGGAACTTGTTGCGCGCGTCATCAATGGACCAGGAACGGTTGGTCGACATCAGCACGCCGTGTTCGATGCCACCGATCAGCTCGGCCAGGGACTTGTCGCCGGCCTCGATATTCAGGTTGGCCATGCGGTCGATCGGGGCGCGGTTCCAACTGCTGGCGCGGCTGTTGGCCACGCCTTGCATGCCGCTGCGAAACTGCGACAGCGCGCCGCCCAGCGGCCTGAGCAGCAGCCCCCTCGCGGATCAGGAACTGTTTGCTGGCGCGGCTGCCATCGTCGTCATGGCTGTAGCTGGCGAGCTGTTCGGGGATGTCCGGGTCGAAGGTCACGTTGAGCAGTTTGGAGCCGTATTGCAGGTGGCCGAAGTCGCTGGCCTTCACAAAACTGGTGCCGGCGTAGTTGCGTTCATCACCGAGGATGCGGTCCAGTTCCAGCGGGTGACCAATGGACTCGTGGATTTGCAGGATCATCTGGTCGGGCATCAACAACAGGTCGCGCGGCCCCTGGGGCGTGTTCGGCGCCAGCAGCAGTTGCAGGGCTTCGTCGGCGATGCGCGGCGCGGCGCCGACCAGGCCGAAGCGGCTGAGCACGCCCAGCCCGCCTTGCTGGCCGAAGTTGGTGCCGCCGAAGGTGCGCGTCTGGCTGTCGTTGCCGTCGAAGGCCGTGACGTTCACGCCGGGGAACACAAAGCGCTGGGCCTGGCGCAGTTCGGCGCCGGCACTGTTGAGGTAGATCTGTTCGACATGGGTCAGGCCCAGGCTGACTTCCCAGTTCACCAGGCGCTCGTCCCTGGGAACGGCGGCGGATTCATCGCCGAGCAGTTGGTAGCAGTCGCTCAGGGACGGGAAGGGCTGGTCGAGGTCGGGTGACAGGTAGTCGGCCACATCACTGGAGACGTGCTGGTCGCGCAGGTCGAGCAGGGCGTGGGGCAGGATCTGCCGGGCTTGCTGCTCGGCACGCTCAAGGGCGGCTTGCAGGCCAGGCAAGGAAATATCGTTGGTCGCAGCGTAAGCCTCCACGCCATTGAGACGCACGGTGAGCATGGCGCCCTCGTCGTGGTTCAGGTGCGGCGGTTCGGCAACGTTCTTGCGCACGGCCAGGTATTGGCCGGATTCGCGTACGTAGCGCAACGAGAAGAACTCGGCGCGGGTGCGCAGGGCACTGAAGTGCTTTTTGAGTAGCGGGTGGGCAGCAAACATCGGGACCTCCTGAGGGCAACGCAGCCGTTGAGGCTAGCACAGGTGATCGTTCCCACGCTCTGCGTGGGAATGCCTTCCCGGACGCTCTGCGTCCGCTCTTGAAGGTGGTGACGCGGAGCGTCACCGGCCGCATTCCCACGCCAAGCGTGGGAACGATCAGCGGCGGTGTTTCAGTTATTGCGCAATTTCACGCAGCGGCTTGCCCCGCACCGGCGCATCACCCGCCACGTAGTAGTCGGCGGTGCTGCGCGGCAGTGGCTTGCGGCCACGGATCTTGTCGGCGATTTTCTCGGCGATCATGATCGTCGGCGCGTTCAGGTTGCCGGTGGTGATGATCGGCATGATCGACGCATCCACCACGCGCAGCCCCTGCATGCCATGCACGCGGCCTTCGCCATCCACGACCGCCATCTCGTCGGTGCCCATCTTGCACGAGCAGGACGGGTGATAAGCAGTTTCGGCGTGCTCGCGGATGAACTGGTCGAGTTGTTCATCGGTTTGCACGTCGATGCCGGGGCTGATTTCGCGGCCACGGTAAGCGTCCAGCGCCGGCTGTTGCATGATTTCGCGGGTCAGGCGGATGCCGTCGCGGAATTCTTCCCAGTCCTGCTCCGAGGCCATGTAGTTGAAGAGGATGCTCGGGTAGTCCCGTGGATTTTTGGATTTCAACTGCACGCGACCACGGCTCGGCGAGCGCATGGAGCCCATGTGCGCCTGGAAGCCGTGCTCCTGCACACCCTTGCTGCCGTTGTAGTTAATCGCTACCGGCAGGAAGTGGTATTGGATGTTCGGCCATTCGAATTCCGGACGCGAACGGATAAAACCGCCCGCTTCGAACTGGTTGCTGGCGCCGATACCGGTGCCGTTGAACAGCCATTCGGCACCGATGGCCGGTTGGTTGTACCAGAGCAGCGAAGGGTACAGCGACACGGGTTGAGTGCACGCATATTGCAGGTACAGCTCAAGGTGATCCTGCAGGTTTTCACCGACGCCAGGCAGGTCGTGGACCACCGGGATGTCGAGGCTTTCCAGCAGTTTCGCCGGGCCGACGCCGGAGCGTTGCAGCAATTGCGGCGAGGCGATGGCGCCGCTGCACACCAGCACTTCCTTACGGGCGCGGGCTTCAACACGCTCTTCGGCGGCGCCGATCAGGTAACGCACGCCGACCGCACGCTTGCCTTCGAACAGCACTTTGTCGGTCAGGGCGTGGGTGACGATGGTCAGCGTGGAGCGCTTCTTGGCCGTGTCCAGGTAACCGCGCGCGGTGCTGGCGCGACGGCCATTCGGCGTGACGGTACGGTCCATCGGGCCGAAGCCTTCCTGCTGGTAACCGTTCAAGTCGGAGGTAGCGGGGTAACCGGCTTGCACGCCGCCTCAACCATCGCATGGAACAGCGGGTTGTTGCCGGCCTTGGGCGTGGTCACGCTGACCGGACCGTCGCCACCGTGGTAGTCGTTGGGGCCGATGTCGCGGGTTTCGGCCTTGCGGAAGTACGGCAGGCAGTCCAGGTAGGTCCAGTCTTCCAGGCCCGGCAGCTTCGACCAGTTGTCGTAGTCCAGGGCGTTGCCGCGGATGTAGCACATGCCGTTGATCAGCGAGGAGCCACCCAGGCCCTTGCCGCGACCACATTCCATGCGACGGCCGTCCATGTGTGGTTCCGGATCGGTTTCGTAGGCCCAGTTGTAGCGGCGGCCTTGCAGCGGGAAGGCCAGGGCGGCAGGCATCTGGGTACGGAAGTCCAGACGGTAGTCAGGGCCGCCGGCTTCCAGCAGCAAAACGGTGACGCCTTCGTCTTCGGTCAGACGGGTCGCCAGGGTGTTACCGGCCGAGCCGGCACCCACAATGATGTAATCGTATTCTTGGGACATGAATGTACCCTCGTAAAAGTTGGTTCAGGCTGCTTTTGTGGCGAGGGGGCTTGCCCCCCGTTCGACTGCGCAGCAGTCGCAAATTCAGCGATCGAGTTCTATCTGAAAGACTGCGGTGGCTGGAATGGGGCTGCTTCGCAGCCAACGCGGGGCGAGCCCGCTCGCCACAGGAG
>JAFHKH010000271.1 GCA_016937595.1 Pseudomonas cedrina subsp. fulgida
GAGCGTGGGAACGATCGGTCAGCCAGCACTTTTGCCATTGCCCTCCAACTGCCCCAACGGCACCCGCCGTTCTATCGCACTCGACAAGATAATCGAGGTCTTGCTGAAGCCGAACTTTGCGATCCGGTTGATCAGGTTCTCCAGCTCCGGCATCGAGCCCACCGCCGCTTGCATGATCACGCACGGATCGCCCGTCACTCGGTGGCATTCGGTCAGTTCCGGGATTTCGGCAAGGGCGTCATACACCTTCTGGTTACCGTGATTGGTCAAGCGCAACTCAATCACACACTGAATCGGCAAACCTACTTTCGACAAGTCCACCTTGGCCTGATACCCGGTGATCACACCGCTGGCCTCCAGCTTGGCCACGCGCTCGGCCACGGCGGGGGCGGAGAGGTTTACCGTACGGGCGAGTTGCGCGTAGGAAGCGCGGCCATCTTCGAGCAGGGCGTTGAGGAGCATTCGATCGTATTTGTCCATGATAATGCTCCAGTTACACATGACTTTCGAAAGCATGGTTTATAGCCTTCATAACCATGCTTTGAAAAGTGTATGAGCGGTTTAAACAGGTTTTGTAACTTATGTTTATCCGTCTTCGTTTCTAGAATAAGCCTCCCATCTCCTGCCATAGAGCTGCCCAATGCCTGGCCCACGTCGCTTTCCCTTACCGTTGATCGCCGCCTTCTTTGCGTTGTATGTGATCTGGGGGTCCACCTACCTGGTGATTCGCATCGGCGTGGAGTACTGGCCGCCGCTGTTGCTGGCGGGGATCCGGTTTTGCACGGCGGGCGCGTTGATGTACGGCTATCTCAGGTGGCGCGGTGTGCCAGCGCCGACCTGGGCGCAGTGGAAGGCGGCGGGAATGATCGGTATTTTGCTGCTCACCTTCGGCAATGGCGGCGTGAGCGTGGCGGAACACACGGGCGTGTCGTCCGGCGTGGCAGCGCTGGCGGTGGCGACGGTGCCGCTGTTCACCTTGTTGTGCGGGTATTTCTGGGGCGCGCGCAATACACGCCTGGAATGGGCCGGGGTGATCCTGGGGATTATCGGCATCGCCATGCTCAACATGGGCAGTACGCTTCAATCGAGCCCGATGGGCGCTGTTTTGCTGTTACTGGCGGCGGCATCGTGGGCGTTCGGTTCGGTCTGGAGTCGACAACTGCCGCTGCTCCGGGCGCCATGGCGAGTGCCGCTGAAATGCTGGTGGCCGGTGTGGCGCTGTTGATCGTCAGCGCGGTCTCCGGTGAGCGCCTGCAGGCCATGCCGCCGCTGGAAGGCTGGCTGGCGCTGGCCTACTTGACGGTGTTCGGTTCGATCATCGCGTTCAATGCCTATATGTACCTGCTTAAAAACGTACGTCCGGCGGCGGCGACCAGCTATGCCTACGTCAACCCGGCGGTGGCGGTGCTGCTGGGGATTGTGTTCGTCGGCGAATCCATCGGCCTGGAGGAAGCCCTGGCGATGCTGGTGATCATCAGCGCCGTGCTGTTGATCAGCCTGCCCCAATGGCGCAAGCCTAAACCGGAAATAAGGTAAACTGCCGCGCAATTGCGACGTGCGCTGAATTTTTCCTACGGTAACTACATGACTTTCGCCACCCTTGGCCTGATCGAACCCTTGCTGCGCGCCCTTGAGACGCTTGGCTACCAGACCCCGACGCCGGTGCAGGCGCAAGCCATTCCGGCGGTGCTGGCCGGTCGCGACCTGATGGCCGCCGCCCAGACTGGCACCGGCAAGACCGCCGGTTTCGCCGTGCCATTGTTGCAACTGCTGACCATGGAAGGGCCGAAAGTCGCCGCCAATTCGGCGCGCGCGCTGATCCTGTGCCCGACCCGCGAGCTGGCCGAGCAGGTGCACGCCAGTGTCGCCGAGTACGCACAAAACCTGCCGTTGACCACTTATGCGGTGTACGGCGGCGTGAGCATCAACCCGCAGATGATGAAGCTGCGCAAGGGCGTCGACATTCTGGTCGCCACGCCGGGCCGCCTGATCGACCTGTTCCGCCAGAACGCGCTGAAGCTCAATCAGTTGCAAACCCTGGTGCTGGATGAAGCCGACCGCATGCTCGACCTGGGCTTCTCCGAAGAACTGGCGAACATCTACCGCATGCTGCCGAAAAAGCGCCAGACCCTGCTGTT
>JAFHKH010000272.1 GCA_016937595.1 Pseudomonas cedrina subsp. fulgida
TCCGCGCGCGTTCGGCCGGGCTCACCAGCAAACTCCCTTAATAACAAGGGCTGCTAGACCCGCACACAGCCCGAGCTGAACGCCCGTGGCCCTTTGGTGAACAGCGGCTGGCTCGGCGTGTCGTGCAGGTACACCGAATACGGGTTGGGGAAACGCATCACGATCTTGCCCAGCGGATTGCGCGGGCCGGCTTCCTGGCGCAGCAGGATATTGCCGGGGCGCGCCCAGTCGATCAGCTCGGGCGCCAGAGGGTGGCCTTCGGCGTCAAGCACCTGCAGGTTTTGCTGGCGCAGGTATTCGGGGTTCAGGCGGATGGCCGGCAGCTTGTCCTCACGCATGATGGTGGGCGGGATGGTCCAGGTCGGGTTGAGGGTCAGCCGGGTGATGCGCGACTTGAGCAGTGGCGTCTGGCGTTCGGCGCGCCCCACTTGCAGACGGGTTTGCCACACGGGGATGCCGCTCTGGTAGACGCTCAACTGCGCGGCCGCCACATTGACAGCACGCCTTCGGGTTCCAGGTCCTGGGCCAGCCAGCGGAAACGCTCCAGGTTGATGCGCAGTTGCTCGCGACGGATCGCCGGGCTGATATTCAGTTCGGCCACGGTGCCGGCGCCCGATCACGCCATCGGCCTGCAACGAGTGGCTGAGCTGGAAGGCCTTGACCGCCTTGACCAGCTCGTCGCGGTATTGCCGGCCGCTGGGCGCCTCGGCCAGGTAACCACCGCTGACCAGGCGTTGTGCCAGTTCCGGCACGCGTGGGTCTTCCATGCCGGGGCGCAACAACGGGCCGCTGGCGACCGGGCCCCAATGCGGCAACGGCTGTTGGCGCACGCTGGAATAAGCGTTGCGCAGGCTGCGGTACAAATCGGCGCTGGGCCTTGCCTGGTCGAACGCCTGGGCCATGTCCTGCAGGCCAATGCCGGCAAAGGCCAGCACATCGATGTTGGGGTCGCGGGTGGGCGGCTGGGAATGCCACAGCGGTTCGAAACGCGATTGCTGCAGACGCCCGTAATGCAGATCCTGCAGGGCTTGCAGGTAGCGCTGGCTGATGTCGATATCGCTGCACAGCACGTTGGCCGGGGTGTCCAGCGCAGGCAAGCTATAGTGGGTGGGGTCCAGGCCGTCGTCGGCGAGCATCAGCAACTGGGATTGCAGGGCTTGGCGGCGTTCATCGGCGGACCACAGCGGCGCATTGCCCTGCTGTTGGTAGAAAACTTGCAAGCGCACTTGGCCGGCCGCATCGATTTGCGCCGCCAGGCCGGGGCAGACACTGGGCAACTGCGCCAGGGCCTGTTGCACCGGGGCCAAGTCGACCGGCGGCCGGCGGGGTGACGGGCAACGGGTCTGTCGGCAGCGCTTGGGCTGTGGCGACCAATGGTGCAACGAGCAGGCAAATGCTCAAGTAACATGCGTGTTTTTTGAACAATGACTTGCTCCAATCCACAGTGGGGGGTTGTACTGTAGATGCTGACTTTTATGTGCCGGGTCGCGATGTCCGCCCTGGGCCTGTTCACCCTGAGCCTGGCTATGTTGAGCAATTCTGCGCTCGCCGCCAATGGCACCCCTCCTTCCTTGTATAGCAGCCTGGCGCGCTCGGCTCCAGAACTCAATCCCACGGTGCTCAAAAGTGCACTGAACGCAGTGCAATGCGCGGTCAACAATGGCGAAGAACGCTCCGAGCGCCTGGCCGTGATTGATTATTCCCAGCCGTCGACCGCCCGTCGGCTGTGGATCTTCGACCTGCGCAAGAAGACTCTGCTCCTGCGTGACCTGGTGGCCCATGGCGCCAAGTCCGGGGAAAACTTCGCCACCGAGTTTTCCAATCTCGAAGGCAGCCACCAATCCAGCCTGGGCCTGTTCCGCACCCAGGAAAGTTACCTGGGCACCCACGGTTACTCGCTGCGCATGGATGGCCTGGAGCCGGGCTTCAATGACCTGGCCCGCGACCGCGCGATTGTGATTCACGCCGCCGACTACGTAAGCCCCCTGTGGAGCAAGCGCGAAGGGCGTATCGGCCGCAGCCAGGGTTGCCCGGCCGTGCGCCCGCAGGTCGCGCGCCAAGTGGTGGACAAGCTCAAGGATGGGCAGTTCATGTTCTCGTGGTACCCGGACCAGCGCTGGCTGAAGTCATCGACCTACCTCAATTGCAAACCCCAGCAGGTTGCGAGTAGTCGTACAATCCGGGGTGGTTAGCCTGTCTTCATCGATAAAAGAGAGCGTCGAATGCTTCTACACACGTCCACCTGGATTGAGATCGGCCAGTTCCTGGAGCGCAGCCGCACGGTGGTGATCCCCATCGGGTCCAACGAGCAGCACGGCCCCACCGGTCTGTTGGGCACCGACTGGATGTGCCCGGAAATCATCGCCCACGAGGCGCAGAAAAACGCCGACATCCTGATCGGCCCGACTTTCAATATCGGCATGGCCCAGCACCATTTGGGCTTTCCCGGCACCATTTCGCTGCGCCCTTCCACCTTTATCGCCGCCATTGGTGATTGGGTGCGCTCGCTGGCCGGACATGGTTTCGACAAGATCCTGTTTCTGAACGGCCATGGCGGCAATATCGCCACCATTGAAGCGGCGTTCTCCGAGCTGTACGCCGAAGCGAGCTTCGCCCGCCGCCGGCCGGGTTTGCGCTGAAACTGGTGAACTGGTGGGACCTGGAAGGCGTGACCGACCTGGCCCAGCGCCAATTCCCGGTCGGCCATGGCAGCCATGCCACGCCGTCCGAGATCGCGGTGACGCAGTGGGCGTACCCGGACTCGATCAAGACCGCCGACTACTCGCCGCGAATCGCCAACACCGGGCCGATCCGTGAAGCGCTGGACTTTCGCGCGCGCTTCCCCGATGGCCGCATGGGCTCGGACCCGGCGCTGGCCACGGTAGAGAAAGGTGGGGAGTTGGTGGCGCTGGCCGCGCAAGGGCTGATCAAAACGGTCAACAACTTCAGCGACGAAGCCAGACCCTGAGCCTCACACCCATAGCTGGCTTGCCTCTGGATCGTTCCCACGCTCTGCGTGGGAATGCTGCCTGGGACGCTCCGCGTCCCGCCGGATGACTCAATGTGTGCAGGTGACGCGGAGCGTCA
>JAFHKH010000273.1 GCA_016937595.1 Pseudomonas cedrina subsp. fulgida
CAGCGCGAGTACGGCCATTTGTCGACGCCGGTGAATGAAGTGATGCTTGAGGTGAAGTGGTACCACTACTGATTAAAGCCTGACCAAGATGTAAAATGTGGGAGCGGGCTTGCTCGCGAAGGCGGTGTATCAGTCAGTATTTCTGGTGACTGACACTCCGAATTCGCGAGCAAGCCCGCTCCCACATTTGGTTTGCGTCAGTCTTGCAAGCTGGCCAGTGCCTGGGACGCCGCCACATAGTCCGCCTGAAACGCCGGCGATTCAATCCACGCCAGCGCCGCCGCTTCGTCCTCGGTGTCCGTAGCCCACTGCCGGTACTCGATCAACGCCGCCAGAATAAAATCGGTGGCTTCCTCTTCGCCTTCCTGCTCCAGCACCAGCGCCAGCAGCGGGTGGGCCAGGAACACGGCGCACAGGGCTTGCTGGCTGATCTCGCCTGCGCTGCGCATGGCCACGAACAGCTCGGTCAAATCCACTGACTCAAGGTCAATGCGGCTGTCATCGCCTGCAAACGCATCCGGTTTGGCCGCCACGGCGCGCTGCGTACGGTTCTGCTTGGCCTTGGCCTTTGCCCGGTGGGCGCGTTTTTGCTGCTTGTTCGGCGAAGCCATGGGCTTGAGGTCCTGGGTTCTGGATCTGGGTGGGGTATTGAAGCGCAGGTTGGGGGAAATCCCAAGGGAATCTGTGCAAGGGCCCATTCGCCAAGCGTCACCGCGATTCATCACTATTGAGTCTGCACCGTATGTTTTTTTGGTAACACTTCGCTAATTTGCCAGTACTTGTAGCGGCTTCACCTGGCGATCTAATCTCCGACGCCATACATCCGAGAGAAACGACAGCGGACCATGGACAGATTAGACTGGCAGGCACCTACTACGGAGGTCTCTATGAGCATCCCCCTTTCTCCCATCGTTTCAGAGTTTGAAACAGAAGAGCAGGCTGCCAGCTACGACCGTTGGTTTCGCGCTAAGGTGCAGGCTTCAATTGATGATCCTCGGCCCAGTATTCCGCATGATGAAGCCATGGCCGAAGTCGAGAGAATGCTAGAAGAGAGGCGTCAAGCTCGTCGTGCTGCTCGTTAAATGGCGACCTGAGGCTATCATCGCCCTGACCGAAATTATTGACTACATCGAGCAGTACAACCCCGTTTCTGCTGCTTCTCTGCACCGTACTATTGTCTCGGCAACTGAAAATTTGTCTTCAATGCCATACGGATTCAGGTCGGGCCGTTTGTCTGGTACTCGGGAAATGGTTGTGCATCCAAACTATTTAGTGGTTTATCGCGTGATTGAGCAGGTCGAGATCCTGGCTGTGCTACATGCACGACAGGAATATCCCTCGGATACGCTCATACCGTTCCACTCGACCTCGCGCCAATAGATACATAAGCTCGCCCTTTGCGATCTACCAGGGCGTCTTTATGACCCGCGATACGCTTGAACACAGCCAGATTCCCATCTACTTCGTCACCGTCTTCCTGGCCGTCGCCTTTGGCCTGCTCGCGCCTTTCTCGGCTCACAATCTCAGCGTATTGATCACACCCGCCATCGCAGTGCTCATGTACGCCATGTTCCTGCAAATCCCTTTTCTGGATCTGCGCCAGGGCCTGAGCAACCAACGCTTCCTATCGGCATTGTTGCTGGCCAACTTTATCCTCGTGCCGCTGCTGGTATGGGCGCTGACCCAAAGCCTGGTGGGGCGCCCGGCTTTGCTGGTGGGGGCGTTGCTGGTGTTGCTGACGCCGTGTATCGACTACGTGGTGGTGTTTACCCATATCGGCAAGGGTGATTCGCGGTTGATGCTGGCGGCGACGCCCGTGCTATTGCTGCTGCAGTTGGCGCTGTTGCCGGTCTATCTGAGCGTTATGCTCGGTGCGCAATCTGAAGTGGTGGTAGAGCCAGGGCCTTTTGTCGAGGCGTTTCTGTTGTTGATCGTGGTGCCGATGATCCTGGCGGTGGTCACGACTGCCATGGCGCGGCGATCATCGCTCGTCAGTGGTTGGAACGACGCTTGGGCATGGTTGCCGGTGCCGGCGATGGCGCTGGTGCTGTTTGTGGTGATCGGCTCGCAAATCACTGCGGTGGTGCGGGATATCAACCTGTTGCTGCCGGTGATCCCGGTGTATATCGGCTTTCTGTTGCTGGCGCCGTTGATGGGCGTGCTGGCTTCGCGGTTGTTTAGGCTGCCGGCGGCAACGGCGCGGGCGGTGACGTTCAGCGCGTCGACACGCAATTCGCTGGTGGTGCTGCCGCTGGCGCTGGCCTTGCCCGAAGATGTGCGTGGGTTGGCGGCGACGGCGGTGATCCTGCAAACCCTGGTCGAACTGGTGGGCGAGTTGATTTACGTTCGGTTGATCCCAAGGTGGATATGGCCTGCAGGTCGCTGAACCCGGAAACTTTCAGTTCCGTTCAGGCGCTATACAGGAGGGCAGTCGGCACCATACGCCAGCGTCCCCTACCTGGCAGGTCAACCGATGGATCATCGCAACCGTTTCCGCCTGGAATCCTCAGGGATTTTCCTGTTTGCCCTGTTGCTGTTCACCCTGGGTATCTGGGACCAGCAGCCCCAGGGATTTGACGGGCGTTGGGCGCTGTTCCTGCAAGAAATGTTTCGTCATGGCGCGGGTTTTTTCCCGACCACTTACGGCCAGCCCTATGCCGACTATCCGGGCACCGCGACGTTTCTGAGTTACCTGTTTGCCCGGCTGTTCGGCGCGCCCAACCATTTGGCGAATGTACTGCCCACCGCCCTGGCATCCGCAGGGGTCGTTGCCGTGCTTTATCGCTTGCTGGTTCCGGTGAATCGCCAATGGGCGCTGCTCAGCGTGCTGCTGACCTTGCTCACCACGCAACTGCTCGAAAAATCCCGCTCGGTGTGCCTGGACCAGATGGTGGCGTTGCTGTGTATCGGCAGTTTTTACCTGCTGCACAGCGGCGGGCGCTGGAGGCAGCTTGCGGTGTTCCCGCTGTTCATCCTGGGTTTTGCGATACGCGGGCCATTGGGCTTGATCGAGGTCTGCGGCGTGGTGTGCGTGTACTGGGCGCTGGGCAAGCCTGGGGAGCGGGTCAAGCAGGTGTTGACTCACGGCGTCATCGGCCTGGTGTTACTGGCGGCCTGCTGGTGGCTGCTGGTGAAACTGGCGCGCGTCAGTGGCGGTGACGCATTTGCCGATGAGGTGTTCAAGATGCAGGTGGGCGGGCGCCTCGATGAAACCGGCGAGCCGTTCTATTTCTATTTCCAGTTGAGCTTGTACCGCTACTTTCCCGTGGTGCCCTTGGCCTTGGCCGCGATGGTTGCGCTACGTCATCGCTGGGCCGAGCGGTTCGAGGGCAATGTGCAACTGGTGGCGCGCTGGGTGCCTGCGGCTTGATGATTTTGCTTGGGCTGTCGGTGCCGCACTTCAAGCGCGCCTATTACATCCTGCCATGGTGCCGATGTTTGCGGCTGTCGCGGCCTATGGGCTGCTCCAGGCGCAGGGCTGGTTCGCGGGCGTGCGCCGGTGCTACGCAATGCTTGTCGCTGCGCTGCCGGCATTGTGTGCGGTTGCACTGCTGGTCTGTCGGCACGGGTGGCAGAAGCACGGTGACTGGCCTGATGTTTCGCTGCCGCTGCTGATGGGCGTGCTGCTGGTGCTGCAGGTGGCGGCGCTGATTGCTTGGCGTCAGGTGGCGCGGTTGGTGTGGCTCAGCCTGATCGCCTTGTTGGCGCAATGGCTGCTGCTGGTGGCGGTGGTGGAGCCGGCCAAGGATCTGCAGTTCGATACGCGGCAGTTTGTCGGCCAGGTGGAAACGCTGCGTGCCGCCACGCCTGGGCCGTTGGTGTTTGTCGATTTGGGCCGGGATACCTGGGCGGTGCGCTACATGATGAACCTGGATCATGATGAGCAGCCGGTGTTTATCGGCAGCGATCAGCTTGAGCGGCTCGAAGCCTTGCCCCGCCCGGCCTGGGTGATTGTGGCGCGTAAGGATGCGCAATTGCTGAAGGGGACGCCCCTTGAGCATCTGGCTCCACGCTATGAGGGGCGGTTGAACGATGGTCCGCTGAGGGTGTTTTTGCTGAACCTTCGATCCCGATAAAGGAAGCATTCAGTGATGCCCTGGGCTACTGTTGCTGGCGCAAAATACACGGATGCACTTTTTCAAGGACTGAAATGAAAGCCAAATTGCTGATCTTATCCGCCTTCGTCCTGCTCTGTGGCTGCGCCACGCCGCTAACCTCCGACATGTCCAGCCCGTCAATTGCCGAGACCAAAACGGTGGTGTTCGGCGCCAAGACGTTTGTCCTGAAATTCCAAAAGCCCGGCTTGTGGGAATATTTCCCGGCAGAGGAAAGCATGAATGCCTGGAATGAAATGGTGGACTTTACCGTCGTGCCTCGCGAGATGAACCGCTTCAAACCCCTCGACCTCGCCAAGCGCGCCATCCAGCTTCATCAGCAGGAAAACCCGAACATGCCGGCCATCCTGCTGACCGACAATAGAACCGGGATCGATTACGCGATGATGTTTTATCCCAAGTCACTGCGTAAAGACGGGCAATTCTCGGAGATCAGCTATTTCAAGTACTACAAGGACGGCACCACCGGCCAGACCATCATTTTTCACTTCGCCAGGAATATTCCGAAACCAAGCAACCCGTCTGACAGCGCGGCAGAGATAGGCCAGGAGATACCGCCACTGATGGAGGCATTTCCGCTTTACCGGCCGTAATGCCGCCGGGGTAATCGTTGCGGGTGGCCGAGGGGAGTCGCCTGCCTGAGGCGTCCAGGCGGACCTTGATACGCCTTCAATCATCAATTTGAATACCCGGAAACGAAAAAACCCCTGAGACCTTGCGGAATCAGGGGTTTCGGTATTTGGTGCCCAGAGACGGAATCGAACCGCCGACACGGGGATTTTCAATCCCCTGCTCTACCGACTGAGCTATCTGGGCAACGGGGCGCATTAAACGGGTTTTTCAGGGGGTCGTCAAGCAAGTTTTCAAAAAATATTTAATTATTACCGTCGCTTACGTGCCGACCCTGGTTTTTGATCAATTATTGAGCAGGCGGCACGTAGCCGTCGGCTTTGGCGTAATCTTCGCCGGAAAAGAACTTGTCCATCTCGCCCTGCAGGTATTTGCGGTCTTCGGCGTTCATCATGTTCAGGCGTTTTTCGTTGATCAGCAGGGTCTGGTGTTTTTGCCAGTCGACCCAGGCCTGGGCGGAGACGTTATCGTAGATATCCTGGCCTTTGGCGCCTGGAAAAGGGGCGCGTTCGAGGGCGGGCAATTCTTCGTGGTACTTGCGGCACATGATGGTGCGGGTCATGACGACTCTCCTGCGTTCAATACGTCAGCCGCGCGCTTGAGCAGTTTCTTGACCGGGGCGGCAAGGCCCAGGCGCGGCGGGGTGGCGAGGTTATACCAGAGCCAGTCGGCCTCGGCCACGTGATGGGCGGTTTCCTCGAC
Source organism: Pseudomonas cedrina subsp. fulgida (assembly GCA_016937595.1). Classification (GTDB taxonomy): domain Bacteria; phylum Pseudomonadota; class Gammaproteobacteria; order Pseudomonadales; family Pseudomonadaceae; genus Aquipseudomonas; species Aquipseudomonas fulgida. Next base: position 5,448 of record JAFHKH010000273.1, read on the forward strand.
CTGGACCAGCCAGGGTTCGATGGCCAACTGAAAGTGGCTGAAGGTGTGGATCAGCCCTGGCAGCGCCTGTTGCTTGCCCAGTGCCAGCGCGTGCTGGTGGGCCAAGTGTTCGAGGTCTGTCAGGTCATCCAGTTCCGGCAAGCTCCACAGGCCGCCCCACAGGCCCGTCGAGGGGCGGCGATAAAGCAGAATCGCACCCTCGGCATTGGCCAGCAGCGGCATCAGCGTACGCTTCTGCGGGATGGTCTTGCGCGGCTTGGGGATCGGGTAGCGCGTCTCCAGGCCGAGCATGTGCGCTTCACAGCCTTTTTCCAGCGGGCACAGCAGGCAGCTCGGTTTGCTGCGGGTGCAGAGGGTAGCGCCCATGTCCATCATCGCCTGGGTGTAGGCGTTGACGCGATCATGGGGCGTGAAACGTTCTGCGGTGGCCCACAGCTGCTTGGCCACCTTGGGCTCGCCCGGGTAGCCCTCCTGCGCGGTAAAGCGGGCCAGTACGCGTTTGACGTTGCCGTCGAGGATCGGCGCGCGCAGGCCCATGCTCAGGCTGGCGATCGCACCGGCGGTGGACAAGCCGATGCCGGGCAATTCGGTGAGCTTCTCGACATCCCTGGGAAACTCGCCGCCGTACTCGGCCACGACAATCTTCGCGGTTTTTTGCAGGTTGCGCGCCCGGGTGTAGTAACCCAGCCCGGTCCACAAGTGCAGCACTTCATCTTCCGGCGCGGCGGCCAGGGCTTCGACCGTCGGCAGCGAGGCCATGAAACGGTCGAAGTAATTGAGCACGGTGCTCACCTGGGTCTGTTGCAGCATGATCTCCGAGACCCACACCCGGTAAGGCGTGATGCCCTGTTGCCAGGGCAGGTCATGGCGACCGTGGCGGTCGTACCAATTGAGGACCGCCTCTGAAAACTGCTCGTTTCTCATCGATTGAAAAGACCTTTCAGTGCGTCTTTGAGCTTCGGATTGACCTTGTCGAGTTTCTCTTCCAGCTTCTCGTTGAGGCGGTTGCCCGCCGCCTTGATCGCAACCTGGCCCAGGCCGTCCTTGTCCAGGCGGCAGGCCTTGGCGCCCAGTTCCAGCGGGCCACGGCAGCGCAGCGGCACTTCGATGCCCTGGAAATTGGAGCCTACTTCACAGGCCGGGTCCGGCACTTCGCGCTGGTCGCCTTCGACGATGATGCCGACGCGATAGTCCATGCCCAGCACACGCAGGTCGATGTCGCCGTTGCCATTGACCGCGAGGCCCGGAATGCGCACTTTCAGGTCCGGGTTGTTGGCCACGCCGTTACGGAAGGTCAGGTTGCCCTTGAGCTCCTGGAACGGGGTGTCCTTGCCCCGTGGCTCGCTGGCCAGGGTCTTGCGGTTGAGCAGGGCAATGCCGGTGCACAGTTGCTGTTCAAGGTTGGCGTTGAGCAACACGCCGTTATTGATCACGAAGCTGGCGGTGCCGTTAAGGCTGTCGATCAGGGCTTTCTGGCTATTGCCGCGGCCGGTGAGGTTGCTGTCGAGGGTGACCTGGCCTTTTACCGGCGGGTTTTGCCCCTGGGCCTGCAGGATGCGTTCGACGGGTACCTGCTTGATGCGACTTTGCAGCGCCAGCACCGGAATGTCCTGGCGCACGTCGAGACTGCCGTTGGCCTGGAAGGTGCCGTCGTAGAGGCCACCGCTCAGGCTGTCGAGCTTGAGCTGGCCATCGAGGCCGGACGCCTTGAGCGCGGCATTCTGGATCGGCAATTTGCTCAGGGTCAGTTGGCCGAACGCGAGGTCGGCGTCTACATCCAGCGTGCGCAGGCGCGTCAATGGCAGCAACTTGTCGGTGCTCCAGGCACCCTTGGTCGGTGCATCGGGCAGCGGTGTGGTGCCGCCGGCGGCCATGGCCCCGGCTTCGCTGTTCTGCACTTCGGCCTGGCGCACGGCGGTCGCGCCCTTGGCCGATTCAGACTTGGCCGGCAGGTAATTGTCGGCGTTGAAGGTATCGCCCTTGAGCTGAACCCGCAGCGATTGCTTGGCGAAGTCGTCGACGGCCACGCGACCGGTGAAGGTGCTGCCGTCGAGTTTCAGGTTCAAGTCTTCCAGCGCCACGCTGCTCGGTGTGCCTTGGAGGCGGCTGACCAGTTCGACCTTGCTCAGGCTGCCCTCGGCCATAGGCGGCAGCGGGTGGCCGACACTGTCGAGGAACTTGGCCAGGTCAAATTGGGCGATGGACAGGGCGCCGCTCAGTTGCGGGGTCTTGTCCAGGTCGTTGACCTTCAGTTCGCCCAAGGCGCGCAGTTGGTTGGCCGACAGCTTGATGTTGGTCCATTCGGCGATATTGGCCGCTTGGTCGACCAGCAGTTGGCCCTGGGTCGAAAAAGTCACGGTCTTGCCTTGCAGCGGCTCGCCAGTGGCTTCGCCGGTGACTTTCAGGTCTTCAAGCTGGTAGCGCTTGAGCGCACGCTGGATACGCAGGCTGCCGTTGAGTTCGGTCTTGACCCGCATTACCGGCTGGTTGCTGCCGAAGAACGCGGTGAGTTTCACCGGAATGCTGGCGCCTTCGTGCACCGCGCCGGCGCTGAGCTGGATACTCTCGGCGCTGAACTGCTTGCCGGTCTGCTCATCGTTGTATTCGATGCGGGCGTTGTTGACCGTCAGGCTGTCGATGTCCAGGCGGATCGGCTGGGTCGGCTTCTCCGGTTTGGCCTCGGGTGCAGGCGTAGACGGGGCAGGGGTGTCGGCGCCAGCCACCGGTGCATTCTTGCCGATGTCTTCCCAGTTGCCATGGCCTTGCTTGTCGCGGTTGAGGCGCAGGTTCAGGCCCTCGACCCGCACGTCACTCATCTGCACTTCGCGGCGCAGCAGCGGCAGTACGCGCACTGACAAGCCGAGCATCTGCAGGTCAGCGAAGGGTTGAGTCGGGTTGGTCAGGGTCGCCACGCTGGCTTCGTGCAGCTCCAGGCCGAGCCAGGGGAACAGGCTCCAGCCGATGTCGCCATTGAGCGTCAGCTCGATGTGGGCCTTGTCGCGGGCAATCTGGCGAATCTCGTCTTTATAGTCGTTGGGATCGAAGAGATGGGTCAGGGCAAAGCCTAGAGCCACAATGATCAGCAACAGCCCGAGGAGTACCAGACCCAGGATTTTGCCGAACGCTTTCATGGGCGAGTCCTTGTATGTCGATTTAAAAATTCAGCCGCAGAGTATAACGCCCGACGGCCTGCGTCAGTTCATCGATCGTTACATTGTATCCGCCGGCAGGGGAACGGGTTTCTGGCGTCAAAATAAAGAAAAAATGATGTCACTTTGGTATTTCTGGCGCTCACTGATGCTAATCTTCGCGCCGTTCGTTCGCCTGCTGCGACCTATCGTCGCGTTTAAATGGAGCTTTACTCAAAAAAACGGCCACGCTCTGCGTGCAAGGCCGAGGGAGAGCGCGTCTGACGGACACACACTAACAACTGGGGGAAACACCAATGAGCACTAGCACGGCGGCAGCTTCAACTGCTGCAAAGCCTGCGTTCCTTTCCAAGGAGCGCATTATCGCCAAGCCCGGTTTCAACCGCTGGCTGGTTCCACCGGCCGCGCTGGCCATCCATTTGTGCATCGGCATGGCCTACGGCTTCTCGGTGTTCTGGTTGCCACTGTCCAAGGCGCTGGGCGTCACCAAACCGCTCGCCTGCGCGCCGGACATGAGCTTTATCGCTCAAGTCTTCTCGTCCCAATGCGATTGGCCCATCTCCATGCTGGGCTGGATCTACACCCTGTTCTTCATCTTCCTGGGCTGCTCGGCAGCGATCTGGGGCGGCTGGCTGGAACATGCCGGGCCACGCAAGGCCGGCGTTGTATCGGCGCTGTGCTGGTGTGGCGGCCTGCTGATTTCGGCGTTGGGTATCTATACCCACCAGATCTGGCTGATGTGGATCGGCTCCGGGGTCATCGGCGGTATCGGCCTGGGCCTGGGCTATATCTCGCCCGTGTCGACCCTGATCAAATGGTTCCCGGACAAGCGCGGCATGGCGACCGGCATGGCGATCATGGGCTTCGGCGGCGGCGCGATGGTGGGTGCTCCCTTGGCCGCTGCGCTGATGGGCCACTTTGCAACGCCTGACAGCGTGGGCGTCTGGCAGAGCTTCCTGGTGATGGCCGCGATTTACTTCGTGTTCATGATCGGCGGCGCGCTGTCCTACCGCGTTCCGCCGACCGGCTGGAAGCCTGAAGGCTGGACCGCACCGGCGAAGAAAGCCAGCAACGCGATGATCACCCACCGGCACGTGCATGTGAACGTGGCGTGGAAAACCCCGCAATTTCGCCTGGTGTGGCTGGTGCTGTGCCTGAACGTGTCCGCCGGTATCGGCATCCTCGGCATGGCGTCGCCCCTGTTGCAGGAAGTGTTCGGCGGCAAGCTGTTGGGTGTGGATGTGCCGTTCGGCCAGTTGGACGCCGGTCAGCTTGCGTCAATCGCTGCCATCGCGGCAGGTTTCACCGGCCTGTTGAGCCTGTTCAACATCGGTGGGCGGTTCTTCTGGGCCTCGTTCTCCGACTACCTGGGGCGTAAAAACACTTACTTCGTGTTCTTCGCGCTGGGCTTTGTGCTGTATGCGCTGATCCCGAACCTCGGCCATCTGGGCAACGTGGCGCTGTTCGTCGCGGCATTCTGCGTGATCCTGTCGATGTACGGCGGTGGGTTTGCGACTGTTCCAGCCTACCTGGCCGACCTGTTCGGTACGCAGATGGTCGGCGCGATTCACGGTCGCCTGCTGACGGCCTGGGCTGCCGCGGGCGTATTGGGCCCGGTGCTGGTGAACTACCTGCGTGAGTATCAACTGAGCATCGGCGTTGAACGTGCCGCGGCCTACGACATCACCTTGTACATCCTCGCCGGCTTGCTGGTGCTGGGTTTCATCTGCAACCTGCTGGTTCGCCCAGTGGCCGACAAATACTTCATGACCGATGCCGAATTGGCCGCCGAACAGGCGCTGGGCCATGACAAAGGTGCGGATGCGACCACTTCCCTGGAGTGGAAAGCAGCCTCCGGCACCGTGCCGTTGGCGATCGCAGCCTGGCTGGTGGTGGGTATTCCGTTGGCGTGGGGTGTGTGGGTGACCCTGCAGAAGACGGCGTGCTGTTCCACTAACACCGCAGTTAGCTCCTGTGCCCACCGTGGCGCAGGAGCTTGCTCCGGACGGCCTTACAGTCGACAGGTATAGAACTGGCGAAACGTAGGCCAAATGTGGGAGCGGGCTTGCTCGCGAAAGCGGTGTATCAGTCTTCGAATGCACCAACTGAAACACCGCTTTCGCGAGCAAGCCCGCTCCCACAATTAATCGCAATTAAGCCAGTTAAATACTTTTCGCCTGGCAGAGCGTTACGGGAGCCAGCCGGCTTTGGCTTGTATGCACATGTCTATCCCCGACACTCCATCAGTCTTATCCCTTCCGATGTTTCTGTTTGGCCTCCGCGCCCCTATAATGGCTGCCTTTTTCGCCCAATGATTTGCGGAGCTGGTGATGGTCGAACGTATGGCGTCCGTCGAGCGCGACACTCTGGAAACCCAGATCAAAGCCTCGATCAACCTGGATGGCACCGGAAAGGCCCGATTCGATATCGGTGTACCTTTTCTTGAGCACATGCTGGACCAGATCGCCCGTCACGGGCTGATCGACCTGGATATCGTCAGCAAGGGCGACCTGCATATCGACGACCACCACACGGTGGAAGACGTAGGCATCACCCTCGGCCAGGCATTTGCCAAGGCCATCGGCGACAAAAAAGGCATCCGTCGCTACGGTCACGCCTATGTCCCGCTGGACGAAGCGCTGTCGCGCGTCGTCATCGACTTCTCCGGCCGCCCGGGCCTGCAGATGCATGTGCCCTACACCCGCGCCACCGTGGGCGGCTTCGATGTCGACCTGTTCCAGGAATTCTTCCAGGGCTTCGTCAACCACGCACTCGTCAGCCTGCACATCGACAACCTGCGCGGCACCAACACCCACCACCAGATCGAAACCGTGTTCAAGGCTTTCGGCCGCGCGCTGCGCATGGCCGTCGAACTGGACGAGCGCATGGCCGGGCAAATGCCGTCGACCAAGGGCGTCCTGTAATGCAGACGGTCGCGGTTATCGATTACGGCATGGGTAACCTGCACTCGGTGGCCAAGGCCCTCGAGCACGTCGGTGCCGGCAAGGTGCTGATCACCAGCGATGCCAACGTGATTCGCGAAGCCGACCGGGTAGTATTTCCCGGCGTGGGCGCGATTCGCGACTGCATGGCCGAGATCCGCCGCCTGGGCTTTGACAGCCTGGTGCGCGAAGTCAGCCAGGACCGCCCGTTCCTCGGTATCTGCGTGGGCATGCAAGCCTTGCTCGACAGCAGTGAAGAGAACAACGGCGTGGACTGCATCGGCTTGTTTCCGGGCCAGGTGAAGTTCTTCGGCAAGGACCTGCATGAAGACGGCGCGCACCTGAAAGTCCCGCACATGGGCTGGAACGAAGTGCATCAGCGCGTGGATCACCCGCTGTGGCACGCAGTGCCGGACATGGCGCGCTTCTACTTCGTGCACAGCTACTACATCGCCGCCGGTAAACCGGAGCAGGTGGTGGGCGGCGGTCACTATGGCGTCGATTTCGCCGCGGCGTTGGCCGACGGTTCGCGGTTTGCCGTGCAGTTCCACCCGGAGAAGAGCCATACCCATGGCCTGCAACTGCTGCAGAACTTCGCCGCGTGGGATGGTCGCTGGTAAATGGCCAAGAAGCCTAAGCCGCCGATCCTGAACCTTGCGCCCGAGCAGGAGCGCGAGGCTACCGACAAGATCAAACGCTTCATGGAAGACCGCTTCGAGCTCAAGCTGGGCTCGTTCGAGGTGGCCGAGATTCTCGAGCTGTTCACCACCGAAGTGGCGCCGCACTATTACAACAGGGCGATTTTCGACACGCAGACGCTCCTCAAAGAACGGTTCGAAAGCATCGAAAGCGACCTGTGGTCGCTTGAGAAACCCTGATTTCCCAAGCATTGCTGAATATCGAATAAGGTTTGCCAGATGCTGATTATCCCCGCTATCGATCTCAAGGACGGCGCCTGCGTCCGTCTGCGCCAAGGCCGCATGGAAGATTCCACTGTGTTCTCCGATGACCCGGTGAGCATGGCTGCCAAATGGGTGGAAGGGGGCTGCCGTCGTCTGCATCTGGTGGACTTGAACGGTGCCTTCGAAGGCCAGCCGGTCAATGGCGAAGTGGTCACGGCCATCGCCAAGCGCTACCCGCACCTGCCGATCCAGATCGGTGGCGGTATCCGCTCCCTGGAAACCATCGAGCACTACGTCAAGGCAGGCGTGAGCTACGTCATTATCGGCACCAAGGCCGTGAAAGACCCGGCCTTCGTCGCCGAAGCCTGCCGCGCGTTCCCCGGCAAAGTGATTGTCGGCCTGGACGCCAAGGACGGTTTCGTCGCTACCGACGGCTGGGCCGAGATCAGCACCGTGCAGGTGATCGACCTGGCCAAGCAGTTCGAAGCCGACGGCGTGTCCGCCATCGTTTATACCGACATCGCCAAAGACGGCATGATGCAGGGCTGCAATGTACCGTTCACCGCCGCGCTGGCCGCGGCGACGAAGATCCCGGTGATCGCCTCCGGCGGCATTCACAACCTGGGCGACATCAAGTCGCTGCTGGACGCCAAGGCCCCCGGCATCATCGGCGCCATCACCGGCCGCGCGATCTACGAAGGTACCCTGGACGTCGCCGAAGCCCAGGCTTACTGCGATGCCTACAACGGCTGAGGACTGACCATGGCGCTGGCCAAACGCATCATCCCTTGCCTGGACGTCGACAACGGTCGCGTGGTCAAGGGCGTCAAGTTCGAGAACATCCGTGATGCCGGCGACCCGGTGGAAATCGCCCGTCGCTACGATGAGCAGGGTGCCGACGAGATTACCTTTCTCGACATCACCGCCAGCGTCGACGGCCGCGATACCACCTTGCATACCGTCGAGCGCATGGCCAGCCAGGTGTTCATCCCGCTGACCGTGGGCGGTGGCGTGCGCACCGTGCAAGACATCCGCAACCTGCTCAATGCCGGCGCGGACAAGGTTTCGATCAACACGGCGGCGGTGTTCAACCCGGAGTTCGTCGGCGAAGCCGCGCAGCACTTCGGTTCGCAATGCATCGTGGTCGCCATCGACGCCAAGAAAGTCTCCGGCCCCGGCGAAACCCCGCGCTGGGAAATCTTCACCCACGGCGGTCGCAAGCCGACCGGCCTGGACGCGGTGGAGTGGGCGATGAAGATGGAAGGCCTGGGCGCCGGCGAAATCCTGCTGACCAGCATGGACCAGGACGGCATGAAAAACGCTTCGACCTCGGCGTAACCCGCGCCATCAGCGATGCGCTGGGCATTCCGGTGATTGCGTCCGGCGGGGTCGGCAACCTGCAGCACTTGGCCGACGGCGTGATCGAAGGCCACGCCAGCGCGGTGCTGGCGGCGAGTATTTTCCATTTCGGCGAATACACCGTTCCCGAGGCCAAAGCGTACATGGCGGCGCGCGGTATCGTCGTGCGCTGAAGGGCTGGACAGCATGGCAAGTGCGCGGCACTCTCTGCGCTTGCCATGGATTCCGGTAACTTTCATGTTCAAGCACCTTCTGCTCGCCCTCGTCAGTACATCTGTCCTTCTGGCTGGCCCGTCCCATGCCGATGAACCGTCCGACGCCTCCCTGGTACTGCTGACGGAAAACTTCCCGCCCTACAACATGGCGAAAAACGGCAAGAACTTCGCCAAGGACGAGAACATCGAAGGCATCGCCGTGGACATCGTGCGCGAGACCTTCAAGCGTGCGGGCATCTCCTACAACCTGACCCTGCGTTTCCCTTGGGAGCGAATCTACAAACTCGGCTTGGAAAAGCCCGGCTATGGTGTGTTCGTGATGGCCCGCCTGCCGGATCGCGAAGCGCTGTTCAAATGGGTCGGTCCCCTCGGCCCGGATGACTGGGTGTTGCTGGCCAAGGCAGACAGCAAGATCCAACTGGCCGATCTTGAGCACGCCCGCCGTTACAAAATCGGCGCCTACAAGGGCGATGCCATTGCCGAGACCCTGGAAAAACAGGGGCTCAACCCGATCGTTGCGCTGCGCGACCAGGACAACGCGCGAAAGCTGGTGGATGGCCAGATAGACCTCTGGGCCACGGGTGATCCGGCGGGCCGTTACCTGGCCCGCCAGGTTGGGGTGACCGAGCTCAGAACCGTGCTGCGTTTCAACAGCGCGCAGCTTTATCTGGCGCTGAACAAAGCGGTACCGGATGACGTGGTGGCCAGGCTGCAAGCGGCCCTTGATCAGTTACGGAGTGAGGGTGTCGTCGATCAAATCATGGCCCGTTACCTGTAGATCCGGTTCTGTTTGCGGGGCTTCTTGCTTCGCAATTGCCTCATCCGGCAGCGGCTCGGTGTCGGAAGACTCGCTCATGTACACGTGATCGCCATTGGTGTAGCTGACGGTTGCCGAAACCTGACTACCATCCTCACGCAGCAAGCGGTATTCACTGTGCAACAGGTAGGCAGCGACGGCTTTCCTGGGCGGGACATAAGTGATGATTTCCAGAGGCGAGGAATGACTCCAGCCTTTCGCGGAGCGTTGGGTATGCGTGAATTCACGCTCCAACTGCGCCGAGAAATTCAACTCAAACAGCTGTGGATGCGCAGGCCACTCTTTGCTCAAATCGACACTGGTGTTGAATGCCAAGGCCCTGGCATTGCCGTCCAGTTCGCCCTTGGCGGCCGTCCACATGAACGGCTGAGAGGTCGCCCCGGTGTTGTGCCCGAAGCCGCCGAGGCGATGACGGTCCGTGCGTTCCAGTCGGTAGGTGGGCGACGACTGAAGCTGTTCGGCCGCGCTCAGATCCGGGTCTTTTACGCAAAACCACGGCAGTTCGCAAACTTGCAGCGTAGTGGTGCTTTCATCAGAAGATGGGCTTTCATGCCCGCTGAGAGCGGGAGGTGGCGGCAGGTCGCTCAGTTGCGCGGTCAACGCCATGCGCAGCGAGTAGGTCTCGATACCTGGCTTGGCATAGCTGTCATGGCCAAGGAAGCTGCCGGGCGCCAGGTAAGCTTCGCCGGCGGGCGCATCGGGAGGCGTGACCGACCAGATGCTTAAATCGTTGGTGCAGCCGCTGCCTTTATCATTCCAGATCAGCTCGCCCACTTGCGCCGTCACGACCAGGTCTTCCCGCACGCAGCGCACGGCATGGCGCGAGGGTTTGTCGTAGCCGACGCCACACACCAGGCCCATGGTGACGTAGCCCTGCGGGGCAAGCGGGCGCCAGATGGACGCGTTGGCATGCGCCCCAGTCCCTTCATCGTGCCACACCCGTTCATAGTCAACGGGCGGGCGCAGCGCTGTGCCGTCGCCTTGTTCGCGTCGCTCACGACGGCGACGATCTTGCTTTGGTTGATATTGCGGTAGTGACCGACCGCAATATCACCCAAGGCGTAAAACGAACTCAGCGCATCGGACGTTGTGCTCGGCCGCCAGAAGCCGACGGCCTTTTGTGCGTTGGATCCCTTGTCGTTCCACAGCGGCAGGAACTCGCTGGTGAAGTTGATGAGCAGGTCGTTGAATTGCAGAGGTTTCATGGAAATCGCTCCAGTTGATTGGAACATCAACTGTCGAGCAGTGAGCACTTGGGCGGGCTGTATCTATCTATGCGCAGGACGGTAGGTGCCGTTTTTGCCGTGACCCGCCATCGCCTGGTTACTGCGCACACTGATCATCAACCTGATATCGATCCACTCCACGCCCTGGGCCTTGAGTTTGGGCAACTCGCGTTCCAGGACCGCCAGGGTTTGTGGGTAAGGGTGGCCGATCATCACTGCCGAGCCCTGTTTGTGGGCCAGCTTGATTGCGGTCTGCAGTTGGGCAGTAATCGCCGCTTCGGTGCGTTCGTCATCCAGGAATACATCCCGCGAGACATGGGCCAAACCAATCTTCTGTGCCTCGGCCGCCGCGACGGTTTGCGCGCTGGTGCGGCTGTCGACAAAGAACTTGTTGCGTCGTTGCAGCTCGCCCATCAACCAGGCCATGGCTTGCGGTTGCGCGGTCATGCGGCTGCCCATGTGGTTGTTGATGCCGGCAGTGAAGGGCACGGCCTGGAATGCCGCGTCGAGGCGCTTGCCGAGCTCTTCGATGGACAGCTCGGGGTGCCAGGCGAACGGGCCGGTGGCCGGGTCCATGGGCATGTGCAGGATCACGATCTTGCCGGCCTTGTGCGCTTCGCGGGCAAACTCGGCGGCGTGCGGGGTGTCGGGCATGATCGCCGTGGTCACCGGCCCCGGCAGGGCCAGCACGCGACGGTCCCTGGGCAGGTTTTGCCCGAGGTCGTCGATGATCAGGGTCAGG
>JAFHKH010000274.1 GCA_016937595.1 Pseudomonas cedrina subsp. fulgida
CTGGGCCAGCGCCTGGCGCGCATCCAATGGCACCCGCCACAGCGCGGCAGCGGCCTGGCGCCTTGGCGCAAGACGCCGACCGACGACCCCAAGCTGCAATTTGCCGCCACGCCACTGTCGGGTGATGTGTGGCAGACGCTCTATCAACAGCAGATCAACAAGATCCTCAACGACGCCCGCACCACCGCCGTGCCCACCGCCGCCGTGGACCTGAAAGCCCGCTGGGCGCTGTGGGATTCCTTCGTCGATGTGGCGTCGTCCATTCTCAATGCGGCGCTGTTTGTGGTTGCACCATTCATCCCCGGCCTGGGCGAGCTGATGCTGGGCTACATGGCCTATCAACTGCTCGACGACGTATTCGAAGGCATCGTCGACTGGGCCGAAGGCTTGCCCCAGGAAGCGTTCGGCCACTTGATGAGTGTGCTGCAGGCGCTGGTGCAGGTGGGCGCCTTCGCGGCGGGCGGCACGATTGGCGCGGCCGAACTGCGCAAGGTATTGCCACAGCCAGTGCTGGATTTCATCGACCGCCACACACCGGTGACGCTTGCCAAGGGTGGCCGCCGCTACTGGAAACCGGACCTCGCCCCCTACCGGCAAACCATCGACCTGCCGGCGAACCTGGGGATCGATCACCTGGGCCTGCACCAGGTTCGCGGCGAATCGATCCTGCCACTGGACGGGCATCTCTACGCGGTGCAGCGCCAGGCGGAGGGCGCAGGCTACGCGATCAAGCACCCCACCCGCACCGACGCCTATACGCCCAGGTTGCGGCATAACGGCGCGGGCAGTTGGCACACCGAACTGGAACGCCCGCTGCAGTGGGATCGCCGCACGTTGTTGCAGCGCATAGGCCATCGAGCAGAGGGCCTCAGCCCGGCCGACCGCGAACTGGCACTGAGCCTCAGCGACGTACCCGAAGGCGCGCTGCGCAAGATGCACCACCACAGCGAACCGGTGCCGCCGCTATTGGACGACAGCCTGGCGCGCCTGCGCATCGACCGCTCGATCCAGACCCTGATTGAGCGCCTCAACAGCGACGAGCCGGCGCAATACGGCCAGGTCGATCCCCAGGACCAGTTGCAGTTGCTCACCGGTTTTGGCGATTGGCCCCACGCCCGTGGCTTGCGGTTTCTGAACGCCGCCGGTGACACCACCTGGGCCTTTGGCGATCAGAGCGCCCCGGTCGTGCAGATTCATAAGCCCAGTTGACCAACGGCGAGCTGCTCAAGACCGTGCTTCAAAGCCTCACCGAAGAGGAAATCCGCAGCCATTTCGGCGAGCGCGCCAGCGACCCGCAGTTGAGCCTCGAAACCCGCGTCAAACACTTGCGCAAACGCCTGGCGCGGATCGCCGAACGCAATCGAGAGCCACTGTTCCATTCCCGCTATGGTCTGCTGCAACAGAGCCAAGCGCCGGCCGTGCAGCAACTGCTGGACAGCGTTCCCAGCCTGCCCGCGCGCTGTGCCGAGCGCCTGATCGACCACGCCAGCGGCGAAGAGCTGCAAGCCCTGGAGGAGCGCCGCACGCCCAGGCGCCTGGTGGAACAAGCCGAAGCGGCGCTGGAGGCGTTGCGCCTTAATCGCGCCTATGAAGGCCTGCACATGGACGCGGTGCAGAGCCTGGACAGCGACCGCCTGGCGCTCAACAGCCTGAGAATCCAGCCGGGCTGGTCGGACCAGATCCAGCTGGAACTCAAACATCACTCGCCCGACGGCCCGAGCTGGCACCGCATCGGCCCCGAAGATGCGCCGCTGCGGCGTAGCCTGGTGCGCACCGAGGCGGGCCGCTATGTGCCCCACGACGCCAAGGGCGCGCTGTCCGGCGAGACCGACCTGTACAGCGCCATTCTTGGCGCCCTGCCCGATGCCCAGCGCGAAGCACTGGATATTCAGATTCACCAGAGCGTCGAGCTGCGGCGGCGCCTGCGCCAACAGGCGCTGCCGCGCGCCGAACTGCGCCAACTGCTCGATGCCGGCACGCCGCTCGAACCGGTGCGGGAAACCTTGCGGCTGCTGGGCCAGGACGCGGGGTTTGATGCTCAGCCGCCGGGGCAGATACTCCTGGAGCGGGCGCAGCAGTTGTTTCCCAGCCTCGGCGAACCGCAACTCAACGACCTGCTGTCACACCTGCACACCCAGCCCGGCGCGCTGCCAACCAACTGGCCGCGCTGGCCGCCGAGTATCAACGCCTGGAGAGCCAGCTCAGCATCTGGCAAAACGAAATGCAGACACGCCACCCCCGCACCGGCGCGCTGCTGACCATTCGCCAGCGCCGTTACGAGCAGCAGAACCGTCGCCTGCTCAGCGATCAACTCAAGCGCTGCTGGCGTCGCGAAACCGACATCGACGACTATTACGAGGACCCCAATCGCGACGGCCACAGGCTGCGGCTGGATTACCCGGTCACCGGCGCGCTGCCGCCCTTGGCGGCGAATTTCGAGCATGTGACCTTCCTGTCGCTTAGCGGCAATGTCGATACCCAAGGCGCCCAGGCGTTCCTCGCGCACTTCACGCGGTTGCGCCATCTGGAAGTCAAAGGTATTGCCTTGGACGATATCCCGCCGTCGGTCAACAGCCAGAGCGCCTTGACCCATCTGATCTTGAGCAACTGCCAGCTACGCCTCACCGAGGCCAGCCACGCCCGGCTGGCCGCCATGAGCCGGCTGCAGACGCTGGTGCTGCATCGCAACCCGTTGGGCCGTGCGCCCAGCGTGCAAGGCATGCCGCACTTGAATGCCCTGGACCTGTCCGAAACCGGCATCAGCCAATTGCCCGCCGGCATCCTCGACCGGCCGCAACTGCTGGCGGCATTGCTGGGGGACAACCAGATGACCGAGCTGCCCGATGCGGTGTTCGAACTGCCCGCAGAGACCAGTAAAAAGTTCGACCTCAGTGGCAACCCGCTGTCGTCGGCGACCCTTGAACACGTCAAGCGCTATTTCCAGCAGCATGACACGTACTGGGAAATCGATGCCCCGGCCGCTGACGTGCGCGACGCCAACCTGCTGTTCCCGGCCCTGGACCGCGATGAACTGAATCGGCAGGTGTATGCCCTGCCCGGTGACTTGGAGGCGGGCCGGCGCGAACTGGCGCGCCTGGCGATGGAACTGGACACCCTGCAACAGGAACTGGACCAATGGGCGCAGGGCGAATCCCTGACCGGCAACGAGCGCGGTCGCAGGCTGGCCCTGCGGCGCTGGCTGGAGGCCAGTTGGCGGCGCTACCCGCAGCCAAACACCCATTACTTCCACGCGCTCACTATTCCCCGCTCGCTGATCGGTGAGCTGCCGAGCCTGAGTGCGCGGTTCAATCACATCACCTCATTGCGCGTGGAGGGTGACGCAACAGCCGTGGCCCTGGACGGGTTCCTGCGCAGTTTTCCGGCGCTGGAGGTTCTGGAGGTGAGTTACACCCCGCTCGGCGATATCCCGCCGACCCTGCTCACCCTGCCGCGGTTGACCTTCATGGCCCTGCCGCGCTGCTCGATCACCCTGAGCGCCGCCAGCCGCAACGGCCTGGAACGCATGGCCTCTTTGCAATACCTGAACCTCAACCATAACCCGCTCGGCCAACTGCCTGACTTCAGCCAAGTGCCGGGCCTGGCCACCGTGCTGCTTAAGGACACCGGCCTGAGCGAACTGCCCGCCGGCCTGCTCGGCCACTTCCCTCGGCGCGAAGTCGACCTCAGCGACAACGCACTGCACACCCTGCCCCCTGCGCTGTTCAGCCTCCCGCCAGCCAGTACTGATGCGCTGAATCTGGCCGGCAACCCCTTGTCGCGGGCCAGCCTGGAACAGATCAAGAGCCACTACGGCCAGACCCTTCAGCACTTCAACGTCGAGGCCCCGCAGCCCGACCGCCTCCGCGCACAGGCCTTGTACCCCAGCCTGACGGATCACGAAGCCGACCGTTTCGTGTTCAGCCTGCCCGGCGATCTGGCTGCCGTCGCGCCGACCCTGGCACGCCTGGAGGCCGAATATCAGCAACTGAGCACCGACCTGCAGCAGTGGGCACTCAATGTTCCCGAGCGCCATCCGGTACTCGACGTGCCCCTGGACGAACCCATGCGGGCCCGCGAACAACTGGCACGCGACCAGTTCAAAAGCCTGCTGGAACAAGCCTGGCGCCGTGAAAGCCCCGTGGACGAGGAAAGCCTGGATGACCGGCCAACCCATGCGCTGACCCTTGACGTACCGATCCTGGGCGCACTGCCCGAACTGAGCGCACGGCTCGACCACGTCACCTCGTTCGAACTGCGCGGCGGCGGCACCGTGACGGCGGTCGACGGCACCTTGCGGTGTTTTCCCAAACTGCAAACCCTGATCATCAACCAGTGCGTGCTGCCCGACCTGCCCCACGCGATATTCAGCATGCCAAGGCTGGCCAACCTGGACCTGTCGCAGTGCGAGCTCCGCCTCACCAGCGCCAGCGCGCGCAGCTTCAGCGACGTGCCGACGCTGGAGTTCCTGGAGTTGAGCCATAACCCATTGGGCAACGCGCCCGATGTCAGTGGCCTGACCCTGCTGGCGTCGCTGCACCTGCACAACTGTGAGCTGCGCGACCTGCCGAACGGGCTGTTCCAACTGCCGGAGCTGTACACACTGGACCTGAGCAACAACCAACTGAGTGAGATCCCCGCCGACCTGCTGGACCGCCACACGACCTACCAGGACGATTCAGACCTGAGCGGCAACCCCTGGTCCGTGAGCAGCCTGGGTTATCTGCGCCAGTACTACCAACGCACCGGCGTGGATTTCCAGGTGCCGGAAGCGACGGTGGGGGCCGAGGGTGAAGCGCTGCAGCCGCCGCTGCCGGAGCCGATGGAGGAATAACCTCAGCCGCGCTCGGACGGCACCGAAGACAATTCGAACGGGCTGCTGCTGCGCCGCTGGTTACGGTCTTCACGGGGCGTGGCGCCGAAGAAGTTGCGGTAGGCGCTGGAGAAATGCGGCCCCGAGGAGAAGCCGCACGACAGGCCGATCTGGATGATCGACTTGCTGGTTTGCATGAGCATCTGGCGCGCCTTGTTCAGGCGCAGCTCCAGGTAGTACTGGCTGGGCACACGGTTGAGGTACTGCTTGAAGATGCGCTCCAGTTGTCGTCGCGATACGCAGACGTGCTGGGCGATTTCGTCGGTGGTCAGCGGTTCTTCGATATTGGCTTCCATCAGCAACACCGCCTGGGTCAGCTTGGGATGGCTGGAGCCCAGGCGGTTTTGCAGCGGAATGCGCTGGCGCTCGCCGCCTTCGCGGATGCGTTCGACCACCAGCTCTTCGGAGACGGCGCCGGCCAGTTCGGCGC
>JAFHKH010000275.1 GCA_016937595.1 Pseudomonas cedrina subsp. fulgida
GACAGCGCCGAGCCCTTGTGCCCGCCAAATGGCAACAGTGCGCCACCTTCGAGGATCGCCTTGGGGTCCTGGGTCGCTGGCCCAGCCCATCCACGCCCATGCCAGGCGGCAAGCGCTCGCCCTTGCGCGCGGCGATCTGCACATCGCCATGGGCGATCGCGCTGGTGGCCAGGTCGAACACAATCGGTGCGCCATCGGCGCGCGGTGCGGCGAAGGCGATGGGGTTGGTGCCGAACAAGGGCCGATCAGCGCCGTGGGGCACCACGCAGGTCATGCTGTTGACCACGCTGAGCGCCACCAGGCCCTCTTCGGCGAACGGCTCTACGTCGGGCCACAAGGCCGCGAAATGGTGGGAGTTATGAATCGCCAGCAAGGCAATCCCGGCGCTGCGGGCTTTTTCCACCAGCAACCCGCGCGCCGCTTCCAGCGCCGGCTGGGCAAAGCCATTGCACGCATCCACCCGCACGTAGCCTGAGGCCACATCCGTGACCTGCGGCGCAGCCTTGCCATCGACCCAGCCACTGGCGAGGGTCGACAGGTAACCGGGCATGCGAAACACCCCGTGGCTGTGGGCGCCATCGCGCTCGGCGCTCGCGCAGTTGCGCGCCAGGATCGCCGCCACCTGCGCGGACGTGCCATGGCACTCGAATATGCGCTGGAGCAAGGCCACCAGCGCCGTGAAGGTCATGCGGGTCGTGGAACCTTCAACTACCAAGGACTGCGCAGACATCTGAAGCTCCGATTTTATGATTGGAGGGGCAACAAGACTGGAAACCCAGGCCTTGGATTAAACAACGCACTGCGCGCCTGCTGTCAATCCACGTTTGCACCGCTGTCGCCGAAATGGCGGCAGCTATCTACCGTCAGGCCCTGATTGCGCGCCCTTAGCCTGTGCCGCTCCCTGGCTATGACGGAAACCTCACCATGACCCGGCTGACGCCGCCCTATTTTTTTGACGAGTTCCTGCAACCGGTCCGGCGCAAGTACCCCAGTGAGCGCGAACGTGCGCTGGGCTTGAGCCTGCGCGACCTCGACTGGTTGCACACGCTGTACTACGCCACTGACGAAGCGCGGCAGAATCCCACGTTGCGCGAGGCGCCGATGGCCGTGGAAAAACTGATGGTCCCTGTCACCGGCAAAACCCCGATCCCCCTCGCCGGGGCCTTCATGATGAGTCCGGGGCCCGAGGACGGTAAGGCAGTGTTGTACACCCCCTACGCAGGACTGGAGGTGTTCGACAGCCGCAAACACCTGCTTGAAGAGCTCACAAACAACCTCAACAATAAAGAGCAATCCGTTGAATTAACTAGATTTATGTCCATACGCCAACGCATTTTCCTGGCCGATGCCAGTGACCTGACCCTGGTCCCGGAAATCATCAAGGGCGCGGTGCTGCAAGACCAGGAAACGACCCTCGCCGAATGTCAGCAACACAATGTGCGGGAGATGCTCGAGCAACTGCGCAAGACCCCCACCCTGCCGTGGATGCTCGATACGCTGCTGGGCATCATGGGCCGTTCGTATTTTCCAGGCCTTGATCATCAAGACACTCGGGTCAACAGTTTTGTCCCGGCTGCGCACGGTCGCGAGCCGCAATGGATCAACTCGCTGTCCTTGAGCGAGGCGCTGCTGCAGTTCTATCTCACACAGGCCTGGCCGGCCGGGCAAACCCGGCGCTTTGTCAACCCGCGCCACGTCACCCAGGGCTTCACCGACGCGCAACGGGCCGAAGACCTGGATCGCTGGCAAAGCCTGGTGGAACAGTGCGCCGCGATCCTCTCCAAGCTCCTGGGCAGCCTGCTGCAAACGTACTGGCATGAAGATTTTGCCGACGGCCAGTCACGCATTGGCTTTTTTGCCCAGGTACTTAGCGATAAATTCCGCACCGACCTGCTGCTCAAGCGCCAGAACGGCATTGTTTCCGCGCAGGAAAGCCAGGCACTGCAGGGTGTATTTCTACCGGATGAAACCACGCGCAAGACTGACTTCCCATCGTTGCGCGTCCAGACAGTGCGCCTCCAGGCACCGTACCAACATTACGTGGAACTGGCCGGCACCTTACTGATCAGCGAGACCCACGCCTACCTGTATACCCAGACACGCGGCCTGCAGGTGCTCAAGGACTTGGATGACCTTCACGACACCCTGCTGCAAATGCTCAAGACGGCAGGCCACGAGGATGAATTGCTCAACGTTCTATCGCTGGATGAACGCAGTGCATACGTAGGCATGAATGAAATACAAATCATAGGCTTGGATATAAAAGGCGATGTATTTTCTTCAATGATCGATGGCGTATGCAGCAAACAACAAAGCA
Organism: Pseudomonas cedrina subsp. fulgida; assembly: GCA_016937595.1. Lineage (GTDB taxonomy): Bacteria > Pseudomonadota > Gammaproteobacteria > Pseudomonadales > Pseudomonadaceae > Aquipseudomonas > Aquipseudomonas fulgida. The sequence goes on from JAFHKH010000275.1 coordinate 2,318, forward strand.
ACATGGCGTACGCCTTGGGGTTGTTCCGGCGCAGTGACGGCAAGGTCAATCTGACGGCCCTGCTCGACTGCGCCCTGGACGTGCGGCAGATGATGGATCAGCGCCTGTTGGCGCTTGACGCTGGCGGGCGCTGGAGCCTGCATCCGGTCACCAGTGGCAATGGGCGTCCTTCGACGGTGCAGGCGGAGCGCGCCAAGGTGCAACGGCGCCCGCTGCTGGCGGCTGAAGCCGCGCTGCGTGCCTTGCACGCCAATCACCCAACGCTGCGCAAACTGGTGGCGCATGCGTTGAATGCGGAACTGGAAAAACACCAGCGGGCACTTGAAGCCAGCGAGGTGTTTATCAACACCTATGCCAGCCAGGCACAGCAAGTCGAGGAGCGCACGCCCGAACACTCGCTGAACATGGTCGAACACTTTATCGAGCGCCTCGCCGGGACGGCAGGACCGTTGGATGACTCACCCCGCCGTGGTTTCTACAGCGCACGGCGCGCAGGTTCGGCCCTGCGCTTGAATAACCTGGACAGCCAAACCTTCAACACCCTCGTTGAAGCCGCCATGGGGCCGTTCGTCAACCACGATATCCGCACCCTGCCCCGGCAATTTCTGCAGCAATACCAGCAGCAACTCGGCGATGCCTTGTTGCTGGGCCTGCGCAGCGAAGCCGAACTGCGTCTGTTGCACAAAACCCTGGCGCGCCGCGGCCACGACATCCTCGACACCGTACTGCGCCCCGACAGCCTGACCCGTCTCACGCGCCACGGCCTCGACGGGTTCCTGCCGGACGCCTTCGGCTTGACGGTGCTGATAGGGGAAGACGAGCAGCCATACGCCCTGGCCAATTGCTTTGTGCTGACCGAGCGCGGTGGCACCGACCCCGTGCATTCCGGCCAGGCCGTCCTATGGACGCCGCGGCGTGGGCATGAAGCCTTTGCCTCGATCCAGGTGGCCCGCCAGGTCCTGGAGCAACGCCTGGCGCAGTCGGATGAACGTTTTGCGTTGCTGGAAAACCTGCCTGTCACCCGCCGCGCACCGCATCAACGCTATCGTCTCGGGCCCTTGCAGCGCATTGATGGGCACCTGTTGAACAATCGCCAGGCGAGCTGGCGCGACGTTGCCCTCGACGGCATTGATTACCTGCTGTCGGTCCCGATGAGCGCCCGTCGGCTGCAGGACTGCGTGGACAATCTCATGCAACGCCCCCCACCGAACAACCTGAACAACGCCCTGGCCGTGGCCAATGCGATGATCCACCAACAAGCGCTGCCGGTCTGGCTGGGCATGGCCGCGCCCCAGGAGCAAATCCTGCACGCTGAGTTGCTGGAGCAATACCGCATCAATACCCGCGACGAACGCGACTACCTGCACGGCCTGGACGGGCTGCGCGAGCATGTCGCCCAAGCGCTCGCGGCGCTCCTGGGCAAACGCTTTACGGCCCCCTCATTGACCCGAACGATGTGCTGATTCCCGGGCGGGCGTCCCTCAACGGCCACTCCCAGAGCCTGATCGATTTCGCCCTGGGTCATTTGCCAGACCTGCAAGGGGACGCCATCCGTCCTTATTCGCGCAACGCAACGCCACTGCCGGCGGCGTTGGATGGCGCCGCCGTGGTGCAACTGGTGCGTCAACTGGACCTGGCGACGCATTTCACTGCGCTGTTCAATACCCACCTCAGCGGGCAAAGCGACGATACGCGGCAGCGTCGAGCGCTGTTTTGTCGACAACTGCCCTGGCAGTTGCTGCGCCATGCCCATGAAGAAAAACTCGAGGAACGCCTCAGCGCCACCGCCTGGAGCTTTGTACAGCAAGTGTTTGACATGCCGGACGCGCTCGCCCGGGAGGCAGTCAGCGGCACCACCGCGATGATTCGCCCGCTGGAATTGATCGCCACCCCTGGCGCGGTAGTGGTCAACCCCCTGGGTCTGTACCTGATCGGACCACGCGCGGGCGCGACCGGGCCGCTGGTGTTGTATGCGCCCTACAGCCCGCTGCCGGTACTCAAGGAGTACGCCTGCGAACAGGACTTGCTCGATGAGCTGGAGCGTCCCGGGCCTTTGCAGGATTGGGTGATCCGCCGCCTGGACGTGACCCACCAAGACACTTACCGCAACCTGCTGCAGCCACGCCTGCCGACGGGCGGTGCCGACCTGCAGTTGGGCTCGACGCCGATCGCGGGCAATCACCTGGCGCTGCTGTTCGATGACAACACACGCCTGTTGATCAAGATGCTGGCCTGCCAGTTCGACCCCGACGGCAAGGCCGAATGGGATGGGGTCACCCGCCTGTTGCGCAAAGGTATTGCCACCGCCCTGCAGTTCATTGCGGGCAAGCTCAATTACCCGCTGGTGGTCTGGCGCAGTTTCAAGCTGTTCATGGCCTCGGCCGAGGACTTGCAGCAACATCGCTGGAATTCGGCGCTGAAATACTTCATCCGGGGCATGGCCACCCTCGCGTCGCTGCGCAAAGCACTGGATACGCTCCTGCCAGCCGACACCGCGCCTGCGCCCCCGGCCTCCTGGCCGCACGACAGGCCGCCAACCGCCACGACCCTCGCCACGCTGGATATGACCGAACCGCTGCGCACCCGCATGCAATGCTTCGAACAATACGACGTGGCCCTGGCCGACCTGACGCAAAGCCGGCTGAGCCATGTGTACCGGCAGCCCGGCACCTCGCGTTACTTCGTGCCGGTGGCGGGCAAGGTGTATCCGGTGCGCAACACCGGTGAAGGCTGGTGCGTGAGCCTGGGTGAAGCGATTGGACCCTTCGTGCAGCGCGACACTGAGGGCCGTTGGGTACTGGACCTGCGCCGGCACGACCCCCGATTTGGTAAAACCTTGTCACGCTATGTCGGGCGTGCGCATACGCGCACCGCCGAGCGAGAGTCGATCAATATCGAGGCCGTCGGCATGGAGCAGATCACCGCCTTGTCGAGCTGGAAAGCCCAATGCATCAACGAGGCGCTCAACGTGGCGACCTATTACGCCGTGAACTGCAAACGCAACGTCGTACATTTTGCTCGCGCCCTTGACCCACACAGCCGCCTTGGGCGGTTCTTTACCGAGCTGTTCGGCGTGCTCAGCCTTACCGCCGCGCAGTTGGGACGGGTTGAGCAGCGCGTCGATGAGGTGCTGCACGAGCTGGTCAACCCCAGCCTGTGCAAACTCGACTCGCAACGCTTTGTCAGCGGCACCAGTCGCTGGAGCCCGATTGATACCTTCGCGTTCACCTTGCCAGACGACATTGAACAGAAGATTTACCTGCTGGATCGTTTCTTTGACCCGCAAATGGACATGTATCAAAACCGCCTGACCACACCGTTCAGTATCACCGCCCATGCCAGGGCTTCGATCCTGATCCACGAATTGACGCACCTGATGAGCCACACCGAAGATGTCGCCTACCTGGACAGCATGCGTCCGTTTCATGACCTGATTGACGTCAGCACCCCGGCCGGCGAGACATGCACACCGACCTGTCGAATCTGCGCGCAACCGCATTGTCCGTGCAGACGCCGGCGAGCCTGTTGTTTCTGACCTTTGACGTGTTTTCCAGACGCTGGGAGGAAGTCGGCCAACATCGGTCCACCGCCTCCATCCGCGACAGGATCCTGAAAATGACCGGCGCCAGGACCCTGGACGACGCCCGGCAAATTTTCATGAGTAACGTGGACAAGCGTATCGACACGATCCTGGCCAACGCCGATTCGGTGACCTACTTGATTACACAATTGGGACGGGAGTTGGATCAGGGGGCCTGAACAGGCCCCCTGGAGGCGCACATCAGTCTTTCTGGTCCCGCAGGATGTTACCCGACGCGCCATCGATGCGCGCCTCATACACAGTGCCATCGGCCTTGCGGCCTTTGACTTCCCAGTAGCCATTGTCATCCGCTTCGGCCGCGTAGACCTCGATGTAACCGGCCTTGGTCTTGGCCACTTCAATCGCCTTCTCGATGGTGATCCAGCCCGCGCCCGGCTTGTCGGCCATGGCTGCGCCTGCGGTGAGCAAGGCGGTGGTTGCACATACAGCAACCAGGGTTTTCTTCAGCATTTTTCTGACTCCATTGTGAGAATGTCCTGAGCTTTTTAGGTGCATTCAAACGAGAATAAGTTCCAATTGATATGCAATCGCCATGATGGCTGTTCTCGCCATCTACCCTGGAGGTTAGAATGTGGGAAATCAGGATGTATTAATGAGCGAAAAGTCCGTTTCAGAAGCCGAATATGACGCGATCACCGATGCGCCGCGCATTGGTGCATGCGCCTGCACGCAGGTGATTGCACGGCCCATGAACGTCAGGCTTTTGCGCAATGGCACGATGCCGACCCGCTGCATGCCTTTGAATATGCGGCCATGCTGGAAATCTGGGACGTCGCCGATCACCTTCCACGCGCCGAAACCGCACCGCCGTTGGCGCCGTTCAAATCCCGCAGCCGCTTGCGCACCTACGCGGTGGCGGCGGCAATTTGCCTGGCTGCCCTGCCCCTCGCGGCCTTTACCGGTTGGGAGGCGGGGTGGTTGCCCAGTTCCTACGAACACTTCGAGGCCGCCGATGGCCTGCGCAAGGTCACTCTGGGCGATGGCAGCCAGGTGGAACTCAACCTCGGCACCGAGTTGGTCTACAGCCATTACAAGGATCAGCGGCGCGTCACGCTGAAAAAGGGCGAAGCGTTCTTCAATGTCAGTCATGACAACGCCCATCCTTTTATCGTGCGGGCCGGCACGGGCCAGGTGCGGGTGACGGGCACCCAGTTCAACGTCTGGAAGTACGATGACCAGGTGCGGGTGACGCTGCTCGAAGGCTCGGTGCAGATTGCCAGCGACCAGGTCCACGGCAGCGTGCCCCTGACGCCCGGCATGCAAGCCAGCTATCAGCGCGGCGATGCCACGCCAAGCGTGCGGGCGATCGACCCGAACGACACCGCGCTGGCCTGGCGCCAGGGCAAGCTGATCCTCGACAACCTGGCCCTGGCCGACGCGTTGCCGTTGATCAACCGCTACCTGAGCAAACCGGTGATGCTGGCCGACGCCAGCACCGGGGCCATTCGCATCGGTGGCATCTACAACCTCAGTGAGGTCAACAACCTCGTCCCTTCCCTGCCCAAGGTTCTGCCGGTCTACCTGACCCAGAACCAGGACGGCAACCCCGTACTCAATTCAATCCCGCGTAAAGCCCCCAAGGGCTGAGCCTCTGCCTGCCTGCACGGGCGCCGTCACGCCTGGACTGTCCACTTTTTTAACACCGCGATGCCGTGGATCGCCCGTGTGGCGCGGGTTCAGTGTTTGTTCTCGGGCGGTGTTACAGCGCTGAGACAGCGGGTGAAGCGTTTGCGCAGTGGCTGGGTCGTTGCGCGCAGGCCGCAGGCTGTTTCATGACTGAAACAGCGCTGCCATCATTTTGCCCACTAAGCCTGACAACACCTTGAATTCAAAGACTAAATAAAAAGCGGCACGCCTTCTGCTCTCTTCCTGACAGCGCTGTTTAGGGTCAGCGCGAAGCATAAGGAATGGCGCCGTGAATACACTCACTCAAGGCTCGATGAACGTACTGCTGGTCAGTTGTGCACTCAGTGCCTGCATCAGTGCTCCGAGCTTTGCCGGGGACGGCCTCATCGTGACCGGCCGCGACGTCCAGGGGCACATGTACGGGCGGCCTTACGGCAAAAGACCCCTACCCCAGCACCGCCAATGCCAACCCAAGCCGCGAGATCCTGGGCGCCACCGGCGAACTCAGCGACCTGGACATCGGTGGCATCAGCAGCGGCTCGAGCATTACCCGCGCCATCATGCCCAACGGCAACCTCCCTGGTTTGAATAACGCCCAAGGCAGCGTGTCGACACTCGGTTCCGGCGCAGCCGCCGCCATGGCGCAGGCGCCGCGATGGGTGGGCAGATCAGCGACTCGATCCAGCGCGGCATGGCGCCCTTGAACAACATTGGCAACCTGCTGGGGGGCCGATAATGAACCGCGCCTTGCTCATTCTGGCCCTGCTGGGCAGCGCCTCGGCCATGGCGACAACACCGCCGTGATCAACAACAGCGGCAAGGACTACAACGGCAACCTGATGATCAACCAGGCGGCGGGCGATCAGCTACAGATGATCAACAACCGCGCCGTCGCGCTCGGGGGCCAGGCCACCACCCGCTCCGTCCAGAACATGAACGGCAAGGTCGACCCGTCCTTGAACGCCAAGGCGGCGATCGAGGGCGCTTCTTTTACCAACGGCAACGGCATGCTGGGCGTCAACCAGTCGGCCGGCGCCCATAACCAATCCATCAATGCCGTGCGGATCAGCATCAACCCTGGCCCGCAAAGCATCGACGACAGCGTCCTGTTGCAACAGAACACGACGACGCTGGCAACCGACTCAGGGCTCACCTCCACCACTGGCAGCCGCCAGGTCGTGACAAGCGACCAGGCCTTCACCGGCAGCCGAGGAGTGATTCAGGTGAACCAGAGTGCAGGGGTGGGGAACCGAGTGGCTAACACCCTGGGCATCACTATCAAGTAACCGCTTGGTAGCACACGTTAGACCGTACCAACACTTAACCAACTAATTAGAAGCAAGGAGAAACACCATGAAACCTCAAATGGCCCTGAAACCACTGGTTTTCGCGCTCGCCGCACTCATGGCTGCCGCCGCTCAAGCAGGGGGCGGCTGGCACCCTGCGCCTCAACCAACCGGGGTGGTTGCCTCCGTGGTGACCGATGTACAAAACAGCGTGGGCAACAAGTTCGACGACACCAAGACCGAAAACAACGCCTCCGCCGATGGCTCAGTGACCGGCAACAGCGGTAACACCGGCGTCAACGTTCAAGCTGGCAGCGGCAACCAGGCAGATAACGCCGGCGCCATCTCCAGCGCCAAAGGTGACTTCGCCAGCGTATTTGCCGTGGTCGAGTTGACCCAGACCAGCGCGCAGAACAACTTCGTCAACAAAGGCACGCAAAACAACGCCTCCCTGGATAACTCGGTTAACGGCAACTCCGGCAACGTGGGCTACAACGGCCAGGCCGGGCAAGGCAACCAAGGCAAAAACAACCTGGCAATTACCACCTCGGACGGCAAAAACATCGCAGCGGCCGCCAACACCGAGCAAAACTCGCTCGGCAACAGCTACCTCAACGCTGCCGCTACCAGCTACGGCTATGGCCATGGCAGCAAAGCCCAGTACGTGTCGAACAACTCCAGCCTCGACAACTCGGCTAACCGCAACTCCGGCAACTTGGGTGTGAACCTGCAATCGGGCTCGGGCAACCAAGGCAGCAACAGCCTGTCGATCGGCCAGGGCTGCAGCGTCTGCGCCAGCGGCGTGCGCTTCTGATCCAATGGGGCCTTGCAACAAGGCCCTTTTTTATTCCAGTGTCCATCAGGTCACACGATCATGCGCCTCGCGACCCTCAGCCTCTTGCTGCTGCTCACCGGCCCGACCTGGGCAGGCACCATGGCGATCTCCGCCATGCCTGGCGGTGCCGTCATCTACAAGAAGGTCGAGAGCATCCGTGAGCGCCGGTTCGCCAACCTGGTGGAACAGAAAACCGATTTCAGCTGCGGTGCCGCGGCGCTTGCCACCATTTTGCGCCAGGGCTATTGGCTCGACGTAGACGAAGACCACGTCATCAAAGGCATGCTGGTCAATGCAGACCAGGACCTGGTTCGCACCCAAGGCTTTTCCATGCTGGACATGAAGCGCTACCTCGAAAGCATCGGCATGCGTGCCCGGGGCTACAAGATCGCAGCGGACACGCTGGTGACCGTGAAGATTCCCGTGGTGGTGCTGCTGGAAATTCGTGGCTACAAGCACTTTGTGGTGCTGCAGCGCGCGGACAAGGACTGGGTCTATATCGGCGACCCGGTGCTGGGCCACAAGCGCTACTCACGCGACGACTTCGTCAAGGGCTGGAATGGCATTGTCTTCGCCGTGCTGGGTGAAGGTTACGACAAGGCCAACGCCTTGCTCGATCCGCCCACGCCGTTGACGGCCAAAAACCAGTTGAACTTGTTCCGGCCCGTAGGCGATGCCGAGCTGATGGATTTCGGTTTCATCCAGAGCGACTTCTTCTAAGAAGCGCAATAAGGGGCAGGACGCTCCAGGAGCAGCAGATGAACACTTCCCGTTGGCTGACGGTCATGTGTCTGGCAGCCTCAATGCCCGTTTATGCTTCGTCGGGGTTCAAGCCCATTGAACTCAAGGATTCGGAGATGGCCGAACTGCGCGGCCGCTATGTGATGCCGGGGCGGATCATCAGCTTCGGCATTGTCATGAGCAGCACCTGGACCAATGCCGTGGGTGACAGCATCACCGGCAAGGCCAGCATGCAGGTCGACGCATCAACCATCACCCCGCAGTTTTATGTGCAGACCACCGGCGCGGCCGGCACCGGCAGCCAGCAGAACACCGGCACCGGCAACGTGGTCGGCGGTGCGGCTTGGGCACCGGCACGGGCGTGACCCAAAGCGTACGCACCGCCGGCGATGGCAACACCGCCTACAACAATGTCGGCATCAACGTCACCGAGAACGGCTTCGCCCCTGCCAACATCGTGCAGTCAGGCCAGGTACTGGTGGCCGGCGGCACCGTCACCGGCGACAGCGCGGCAGGCCGCGTCAGTGTGTCGGCCAGCAATGGCGGCCTGCAGATGGCGATCCAGGGCAATCATAACCAAGGCAACAGCCTCCAGCAGATTGGCGGTGGCCAGGTGCTGCAAGGCACGGTGCTGACCGGCGACAGAAACTTCGTGACTAATATGACGCAGCTCAATGTGGTGATGAATAACGGACTTGGCAACGCTGCGTTGAACTGCAACTTGGATCAACTCAAAGGCCTACGCACGCTCGGTTATTGAACTACGCTGACCCTCGACACTTACGCATTAGAAAAAGGACGGCTTATTTCATGCATCGATCGTTATCGCTACGCGCGGTGATCTGTTTAAGTACGCTCTTGCCCGCATCCGTGTTGTATGCAGCGCCAGACGCCGATATCGAAACGCTCAAACAGGAACTTCTGGAACTCAAACAGCGCTACGAAGTGCAACAAAAAGCCTTGGCGGTATTGGAACAACGCGTGCGTCAGGTTGAAGATCAACCGCAGGCGGCGCCGCCCAAGCGCCTGGCCAAATCCCCGGCGGATTTTCAGAAGGCCAACGGCACCCGCGTCGCCGGTACGGGCGCGGCGGCGCCTCCGGCGGTGCGGGCGGCGGTGGCAGTTCGTATGGACAGTCGCTCAAGGACGACTCGGCGCCGGCACAAAGTGTGAGTAACTTGTACAACGAAGCCAGTGGCTTTTTCGGCAATGGCAAGTTCAGCTTTGAAACCGGCGTCACTTACGCTCGCTATGATGCGCGCCAGTTGACACTTAATGGTTTCCTGGCACTGGATTCGATCTTTCTCGGCAATATCAACCTGGACCGGATCAAGTCGGATAACTGGACCGTCGATATGACCGGGCGCTACAACCTGGACAACCGTTGGCAGTTCGACGTGAACGTGCCGGTGGTGTATCGCGAATCGACTTACCAGTCCGGCGGCGCGGGTAACAATGGTAACGCCACCTCGGAACAATCGGTGACCCGCGACCCGACCATCGGCGACGTCAACTTCGGCGTGGCCTACAAGTTCCTCGACGAAACCCCGACCCTGCCGGATGCGGTGGTGTCGTTGCGCGTCAAGGCGCCCACGGGCAAGGAACCGTTTGGCATCAAGCTGGTACGGTCGACCGCCAACGACAACCTGTACGTGCCGGAAAACCTGCCGACGGGTAACGGTGTCTGGTCGATCACACCGGGTATCTCGCTGGTCAAGACCTTCGACCCGGCGGTGCTGTTCGGCTCGCTGTCCTATACCCACAACTTCGAAGAGTCGTTCGACGATATCAGCAGCGAACAGAATCAGAAGGTCGGCGGCAAGGTCAGCCTCGGCGACAGTTTCCAGGTCGGAATGGGCGTCGCCTTCGCACTGAACGAGAAGATGAGCATGTCGTTCTCGGTGTCCGACCTGATACAGCGCAAGAGCAAGCTCAAGCCCAATGGCGGGGATTGGCAGTCGGTGGTGTCCAGTGATGCCAATGCGGGTTATTTCAACGTGGGGATGACGATTGCCGCGTCGGAAAACCTGACGATCGTGCCGAACCTGGCAATCGGGATGACAGACGATGCGCCGGACTTTACGTTCAGCCTGAAGTTTCCGTATTACTTCTAACCGTATTGGACGCGGAGCGTCCTGTGAGGCATTCCCACGCGGAGCGTGGGAACGATCATCGCCAAGCGTGGGAGCGATCTACCTGCCCTAGCGGATCTGGTGTTTGTGCAACAACCGGTAGAACGTGGGTCGGGAAACCCCCAGGACCCGGGCCGCGACACTCAGGTTGTCGCTGTGCCGGTCGAGCACATCGCACAGCGCCTGGCGTTCGGCGCGGTGCTTATAGTCTTCCAGTGTCGCCATCGGCTTGGCCATAGCCTGTTGGCCGTGCAATCCCAGGTCGGCCGCCTCGATCTGCCGCCCTTCGGCGAGCACGAGGCCACGGCGTACGCGGTTCGCCAGCTCGCGCACGTTTCCCGGCCAGGGGTGCTGGCCCATGGCGACCAGGGCATCGTCACTGAAACTGCGCGGGCGACGGCCGGTTTCCTGGCTGTAGAAGCGCGAAAAGTGGTTGGCCAACATCGCGACGTCGCCATGGCGTTCGCGCAAGGGGGCGGTGACCACTTGCAGCACATTGAGGCGGTAGTACAAGTCTTCGCGAAAGGTACCCTTTTCCACGGCGGCTTCCAGATCGACGTGAGTGGCGGCCAAAACCCGCACATCCACCGCAATCGGCTGGCTGCCACCCACGCGCTCGATGTGTTTTTCCTGAAGAAAGCGCAACAGATTGGCCTGCAGCTCCATCGGCAGATCGCCGATCTCATCCAGAAACAAGGTGCCGCCATTGGCCGCTTCGATGCGTCCGATCTTGCGCTGGTGGGCGCCGGTAAAAGCGCCCTTTTCATGCCCGAACAGTTCGGACTGGATCAAATGCTCCGGGATTGCGCCGCAGTTGATCGCCACGAACGGTTTGGCGTGGCGCTGGGATTGGCGGTGCAGTGTCTTGGCCACCAGCTCCTTGCCGGTCCCGCTGTCGCCACGGATCAACACCGGGGATTCGGTGGGCGCCAATTTGGAAAGCAGTTTGCGCAGCTCGCGAATGGGCCGGCTGTCGCCCAGCAGTTCATGCTCGGGCTCATCCACCGGGGCATGGCCCTTGCCCCGCAGGCGCGCCATGCCGAAGGCACGGCCCAACGTGACCTGCACGCGGGCAACGTCAAAGGGCAAGGTATGGAAGTCGAAAAACCACTCGCACACAAAATCGCCGACGTTTTGCAGGCGCAGCACGTCCTGGCTGAGCACGGCGATCCATTCGGTGGTGCCGCTGCGGCCGATCAGTTCCTTGACCGCCTCCGGGCGCTCCAGATGATAAGGCTGCAGGCGCAACAAGCCGACATCACAGGACCGATCACCGACCGCTGCCAGTGTGCAACTGTCGACTTCCCAGCCCGCCGTGCGCAAACCGGGCAGCAGCGCGTGGCAGTCATCACAGGGATCGACCACTAGCAAGCGGCGTTGAACGGGGGGTCCACCCATGACTGTTCCTTGGCGCCAAAATTGTTAAATTTATTTATAAACAACAGTTTGTAACGTCTGATGCTCACCCTAGCAAGATCTTGACGCGCGCCTTGTACCGTTTCGCTATAAGTCGGGGCAAAAAGCCACTTGCCTGCGCCAAGCCAAAAAAGTCCGCGCGCGAACAAACTTTCATTCAGCTTCCAAAACAGTCGCTTACATGACGTCAATCAGTAAAAGTTGAAAATAGTTGCTCTAACATGTGACCCGCACCCCGCCATCGCGCATCAGTACAAGTAACCCGCCGCACGGTCAGCCCAACCGCCGGCACTCACTTGAATGGGCAATGAGAGAGAATCCACATGAACGCCCCGCTCCGCATCAACGAAGCTCTTTTGATCGCAGACCGTGCCTTCCAACCCTTTCAGTGCGTGGCCTGGCACGATGGCAACGGCGCCCTGAGCCTGAGCGTGATCGACCGCACCAATACGCGTATCGGCAGCAAACAATTGTCGTCGACGACCTACACCGACCCGGCGCAGTTGGAAAACTTGCTGTTGCAAGCCCGTGCCGAGCTCGATAAAGATGGCTACCAGTTGCAGTCCTGGGCCATGCCGAAGTAATGGGCAGGGTAACTAGCGCTCATGGGTTTATATGAGCGCTAGTTCAGCGTTAGAACACGCAACGCTTATTGAGCCGCCAGAATAAACCGCTCGATTGCTTCCGCCGCGCCGTCCTCGATATGACTACCGGTCACCACGTTGGCCTGGCGCTTGACGGTTTCTTCGGCCTGCCCCATGGCAATCGACAACCCGGCCACGTGAAACATCGCCGGGTCATTGCCGCCATCGCCGATCGCCGCGGTCTGCTCGATGGGCACGCCCAAATGCGCCGCCAGGGTCTTCAACGCCTCGCCCTTGTTGGCCAGCATCGCCGTTACGTCCAGGTACACCGGTTGCGAACGTGAAACCTGGGCCAGTCCCTGCACCTTGGGCTGCAATTGCGCCTCCAGCTCCACCAGCAACTGTGTGTTGTGGCTGGCCGCGACGATCTTGTCGACCCGGTCCAGGTACGGCTCGAAACTGTCCACCACCACCGGCCCGTAGCCCAGGCCGTGCGCTTCGCGCGGCTCCATCGGCCCTGGCGGGCCACGGCGCAGCCAGTCGCCATCGGCAAACACCCAGACTTCCACCTCCGGCTCCGCCGAGAACAGCGCCAGGGTCACCAGCGCCGCTTCCGCCGGCAGATGGTGGGCAACCAGGATGCTGCCATCCGGGTTGATCAACGTACCGCCGTTAAAGCCCGCCACCGGTACGTCGATGCCAAAGGTTTCGATCAGGTGCAGCATGGCCTTGGGCGGTCGCCCGCTGGCCAGGCTGAAAAACACCCCGGCCTCACGTAATGCATGCACCGCGTCGGCGGTGCGCTGGCTGAGGCTGTGATCCGGATGCAACAAGGTGCCGTCCACATCACTGAGGATAAAACGGATGGGATGAATCGCTGCGTCACTCATCCGAGGTGGTGCCAGGTGCGGCCGTCGCGGGCCAGTAATGCATCGGAGGCGGCCGGGCCATCCTCACCCGCCTTGTAGGCCTGGATACCGTCGTCTTCCTTCCACGCATCGAGGAACGGCTGCACCGCGCGCCAGCCGTTTTCGATGTTGTCGGCACGCTGGAACAGGGTCTGGTCGCCGGTCATGCAGTCGTAGATCAGCGTTTCATACCCGGTCGACGGCTGCATTTCGAAGAAGTCCTTGTAGGCGAAGCCCAACTGGATATTGGCCATGTCCAAGGTCGGCCCGGGCTTTTTCGCCAGCAGGTCGAACCACATGCCTTCATTGGGCTGGATCTGGATTTTCAGGTAGGTAGGCTTGAGCTCATCCACCTCGGTGTCGCGAAACTGCGCATAGGGCGCCGGTTTGAAGCAGATCACGATTTCGGTGTCGCGCACGCTCATGCGCTTGCCGGTGCGCAGGTAGAACGGCACGCCGACCCAGCGCCAGTTGTCGATCATCACCTTGAGCGCGACGAAGGTCTCGGTGCTGCTGTCAGGCGCGACGTTGGCTTCTTCGCGATAACCCGGCAGGGGTTTGCCGGCGATTTCACCGGCGGTGTATTGCCCGCGTACCGAATTGGCCCGTGCCTCTTCCAGGGACCAGGGGCGCACCGCACCGATCACCTTGGCTTTTTCGCCGCGCACGGCGTCTGCGCCAAAGGCAGCGGGCGGTTCCATGGCGACCATGGCCAGCAACTGGAACAGGTGGTTGGGCACCATGTCGCGCAGGGTGCCGGTCTTCTCGAAGAAATTGCCCCGGGTCTCCACGCCGACGGTTTCGGCGGCGGTGATTTGCACGTGATCAATGTAGTGATTGTTCCAGAACGCTTCGAACAGCACGTTGGAGAAACGGCTGATCAGAATGTTCTGCACCGTTTCCTTGCCCAGGTAATGGTCGATGCGATAGATCTGCTTTTCGCTCATCACTTTGAGCAGGCAGGCATTCAGCGCCTCGGCGGTGGCCAGGTCGGAGCCGAAGGGCTTCTCGATGACCACGCGACGGAAGCTGTCGTCGGTCTCGGTCAGCAAACCGGCACTGCCCAGGCGCTGCACCACGTCGCTGAAAAAGCGCGGTGCGGTGGCCAGGTAGAACACCGCGTTGCCGGTGCCGCTGTCGGCGATTTTCCTGCCGATATCGGCGTAGGTGCTGTCGTCGAGGAAATCGCCCTCGACGTAGCTGATGCCCTTGGCCAACTGCGCCCACAACGCCGGATCAAGCGCGTTATCGGCATTGCCCTTGACCTTGCTCGCGGCCTCGGTACGAATGAAATCTTCGAGTTTCTTGGCAAAGTCGGCATCGCTGATGGCGTTGTGATCAACGCCGACGATGCGCAAGCCATCGGCCAACAGCCCGTCGCGGCTCAGGTTGTATAGCGCCGGCATCAGCAGGCGCTTGACCAGGTCACCGTGGGCGCCGAACAGGAACAAGGTGGTCGGCGGTGCGGGTTCGGCCTTGGGTTTCTTGCCGTTGGCGGTCATTTCTTGGAAGTCTCCACGTGGCCACCAAAGCCGAAGCGCATGGCGGAGAGCATCTTGTCACCGTAAGTGCTCTGCTGGCGCGAGCGGAAGCGTGCAAACAGCGAGGTGGACAATACCGGCACCGGCACGGCTTGCTCCATGGCGGCCTCGATGGTCCAGCGGCCTTCGCCACTGTCGGCGACGGAACCGGAGTAACCGTCGAGTTTGGGGTCGGTGGCCAGGGCGTCGGCGGTCAGGTCCAGCAGCCAGGACGAGACCACGCTGCCACGGCGCCAGACTTCGGCGATATCGGCGACGTTGAGCTCGAAACGCTGGTCTTCCGGCAGGTTTTCCGAGTTCTTGGTCTTGAGGATGTCAAAACCTTCGGCAAACGCCTGCATCATCCCGTACTCGATGCCGTTGTGGATCATCTTGACGAAATGCCCGGAACCGGCAGGACCGGCATGAATGTAACCCTGTTCGGCGCGAGGATCGGCGCTGGCGGGACGGTCCTTGGTCCGCGGGATGTTACCCAGGCCTGGCGCCAGGCTGGCGAAGATCGGATCAAGGCGCTGGACGGTCTCGGCGTCGCCGCCGATCATCATGCAGTAGCCACGCTCCAGGCCCCAGACGCCGCCGGACGTCCCGACGTCGACGTAATGCAGGCCTTTTTCCGCCAGGGCCTTGGCCCGGCGAACGTCATCCTTATAGTGGCTGTTGCCGCCGTCGATGATGGCATCACCGTCTTCCAGCAGCGTGCTCAATTCATGGATGGTGTCTTCGGTCGGCGCGCCAGCGGGCAGCATGACCCAAACGGTGCGGGGCTTTTGCAGCCCGGCCACCAGGCCCTTGAGGTCGGCAACGCCCGTGGCGCCCTCTTCGCTCAGGCCTTTGACGAACGCCTCGTTACGGTCGTAGACAACGGTGGTATGCCCATTGAGCATCAGGCGCCGTGCAATATTCCCGCCCATGCGGCCTAGTCCGATAATCCCCAGTTGCATGTGCTGATGCTCCTAACTTCTAAAAAATGTGTGACATAGTTTATAGCGCAATGAGGCTAATGAGGGTTAGTCCAGAGCGGATCCATCTAGTTTCATGATAAAAAGATGCCATCATTTCAGCATCAGCCATCAAAAAGTCACACGACAATCAAAAATAAAAAAGTTCCATTGCTCGCAAAAAGAATTCAGAATTGCCCTGACTGATGCCGAGAACCTCGACTCAAGCGTTCTGGCACACCCGCGACACACCGGCTATTTGCGAGGTAAGCAATGAGCACTGCACACCAAATGTCCCGTCCTCCACAGACGCTCTATGTGTCTATCCGACGCGATGAGCTGCGCCAGTTGAAAGACGAGCGCGAATTGCTGCAGCAGGAAGTCCTGCGCCTGCGTGCTCATATCATCCAGGCCCAGTTGGACCACTCCACCGGTGTGCAACCCGCGCTCTGCTGAACCGCGTCATCGCTTTGTAAGATAAACCCTACAAAAATCTCACAAAGTTTTCACATGCACCTCCCGATACTCCCGCCCCCAAGGGCCACCCCATGCAAGGGTGGCCTCTGTTGCGCGCAGCCCTGCGCGTCGACTGAAAAATTACCGGGTTGGAGCGCTGGATGGCGATGTTCGAACGCAGCACGAAGTCTGCGAAAAGCTTTGACTGGGCCGGTCTCGGCTGGCTGTTCCTGTTTTTCTGGTACTTCTCGGGTATTACCCAACTGCTGATCCAGCTCAGCGGCACCTCCGGCTTCAGTGGTTTTCGCCAAGCGTTCTTCATGAGTGCGATCTGGCTGGCACCGCTGCTGGTCTTTCCCCGTCGTACGCGCTTGCTCGCCGCCGTGATCGGCGTGGTCTTGTGGGCGTGTTCCATGGCCAGCCTCGGCTATTTCTTCATCTACCAGCAGGAATTCTCGCAAAGCGTCATCTTCATCATGTTCGAGTCGAACATCTCTGAAGCCGGCGAATATGCCACTCAGTATTTCGCCTGGTGGATCGTGCTGGCGTTCATTGCCCACACCGCCCTGGCTATTTTCCTCTGGACCCGCGTGCGCCCGGTGTATCTGCCGCGTGGCCAGGCCATGCTGGCGGCGACGGCGATCCTCGTGGCCGTCATTGGCTACCCGCTGGTCAAGCAAATCGCCCGCAGCGAAACCCTGGCCGGCGCCATGGACCGCTTTGAAACACGCATCGAGCCCGCCGTGCCGTGGCAGATGATCGTCGCCTACCGTCGCTACACCGAACAGCTGGACAGCATGCAAGGCATGCTCGACAGCGCCAGCCAGATCCCGCCCCTGACCCACCTCAAGGACACCATGGCCGGCCAGCCGTCGACCCTGGTGCTGGTGATCGGCGAGTCCACCAACCGCCAGCGCATGAGCCTCTACGGCTACCCGCGCAACACCACGCCGGAGCTGGACAAGCTGCGCGATCAATTGGCTGTATTCGACAATGTCATCACCCCGCGCCCCTACACCATCGAGGCGCTGCAACAGGTCCTGACCTTCGCCGACGAAGAAAACCCCGACCTGTACCTCAAGACGCCCTCGATCGTCAGCGTGATGAAACAGGCCGGCTACAAGACCTACTGGATCACCAACCAGCAGACCATGACCAAGCGCAACACCATGCTCACGACGTTTTCCGAACAGGCCGACGAGCAGGTGTACCTGAACAACAACCGCAACCAGAATGCCCGTCAATACGACGGCGACGTGCTGGCGCCGTTTTCCAAGGCCCTGGCCGATCCGGCCGAGCGCAAGTTCATCGTGGTGCATTTGTTGGGCACCCACATGAGCTACCAATATCGCTATCCGCCGACCTTCGACAAATTCAACGACCGCCAGGGCGTGCCGGCGGGCGTGAGCGATGATCAACTGCCCACCTACAACAGTTACGACAATGCCGTGCTGTACAACGACTTTGTGGTGTCGAGCCTGATCAAGGACTACGCCAAGACCGATCCGAACGGCTTCCTGCTGTACTTGTCGGACCATGGCGAAGACGTATTCGACTCAGCCGGCCACGACACCCTGGGGCGCAACGAAAGCAAGCCGACCGCGCCGATGTACACCATTCCGTTCATGGCCTATGCCTCGCCGAAATGGCGTGAAAGCCACGACTGGAGCTTTGCCGGTGACTTGCAGCGTCCCTACACCAGCTCGCAGTTGATCCACACCTGGGCCGATTTGGCCGGGCTGAGCTTCAATGAGCTGGACCGCACCAAAAGCCTGGTGAGCGACACCTTCACAGCGCGTCCGCAGTTGATCGGCAACCCATACCTGCGCCAGCAGAAAGCCCTGATCGACTTCAGCCTCATCAAGCCGAAAAAGGTGGGCGCGACCGACGTGGTGCTCCAGGAAACCCCGGCGCCGTAACACAAAGATAAAAATCATTCTCGTTTAAACCTAAAGTTCCCCTCCTCCTTTCGTCTTTGAACCAAGGCCTGTTCCGACCGGACAGGCGCCAAGACGACAAGGAGTCTTACGCGATGTTTGCCCCTTTTACCCGTTCCATGACCTTCACCCTCGGCGTGTTCAGCGTGATCGCAAGCCCCGAGCTGCTGGCCGAGACCGCCCCCGAAGACAAGACCCTCGAGCTGGGCGCCACGCGCATCACCGCCGACAGCCTGGGCGCCACCACCGAGCATACCGGCGCCTACACCACCGGTTCGATGAGTACCGCCACGCGCCTCAACCTGTCCGTCAAGGACACCCCACAGTCGATTTCCGTGACCACTCGCCAGCAGATGGACGATTTCAATCTCAATACGCTTACGGAGGTGCTGCGCCAGACCACGGGCGTCAACGTCCAGCACAACGATTCCGACCGTGTGTCCTATTCATCACGGGGCTACAGCATCGCCAACTATCAGGTTGATGGCATGCTCAATACGTTCGGCTACATGAAATCCGACGCTGACACCATCATCTACGACCGTATCGAGGTGGTCCGCGGCGCCACGGGCTTGACCACCGGTGCCGGCGATCCTTCCGCCACGGTCAATATGGTGCGCAAGCGCCCTACCGCCCAATGGCAGGCGCAAACCGGCGTAAAGGCCGGCAGCTATGACAACTACTACAGCTACGTGGACGTGGGCGGCCCCCTGGCATTCGACGGCAAACTGCGCGGGCGCACGGTGCTGGCGTACCGCGACAGCCAGTCCTGGCGTGATAACTACGCGCTGCAGCGGGCGGTCGGCTACGGCATCCTTGAAGGCGATCTGTCTGACGATACCGTGCTGGCTGTAGGCTTTGATTACCAGAACAAGCAAGTACAAGGCACTTCCTGGGGCACCGTGCCTTACTGGAACAGCCAGGGCGGCAAGGCCGGGCTGTCGCGCTCCACCAACATGGCGGCGCACTGGAGTTCCTGGCCGCTGACGGACAAGACCACCTTCGCCACCCTCGATCACCGGCTGGCCGGCGATTGGCACTTGAAGGCGGCCTACACCCACCGCCAGAGCGACACGGATGGCAAGGTGTACTACGGCGGCGCGGGTTTTCCCAATGACGACCGCAGCGGCATGACCGCCTGGGCCAGCCACATGCGCGGCACCTCCAGAATGGAGGCGGTGGACCTCAACCTGTCCGGCAACTACGCTTTGCTCGGCCGCGAGCATGCACTGATGATGGGGTATGGCGAGGCCACGCAACGCGACGTTTCTCCCGTGATGCGCAACAGCATTCCTGACAGTTACTACGCCATCCAGGACTGGAAATACATGGGCGGGATCGGCAAATTCGCCGACACCGTCACCGATCTCAAGGGCGAACACAGCAGCAAGCAGCAGAAAGCCGGCTACCTGGCCACGCGCCTGAGCCTCACCGACCGCCTGCACGCCGTACTCGGCAGTCGTTATGGCAGTTGGGAACTGGAAAGCGCGGCGCCCACCTATGATGACAACGACCAATTGCTCACGGCCAACAAGGCCCGCCAGACCCACAATGACATGTGGACGCCCTATGCCGGCCTGCTCTATGACATCACCCCGCAATACACCCTGTATGCCAGCTACACCGACATCTTCAAGCCGCAGAGTGTCAAGGACGTCAACCAAAAGTACCTGGAGCCCGTGGTCGGCAGCAATTATGAAGTGGGCCTCAAGGGCAGCCTGCTGAACGAACGCTTGAACGTGGCGGCCGCCTATTTCTGGAGCAAACAGGACAATGTTGCCGAACGAGATGACTCAGTACCGCCCAACCCGATCACAGGCGAGGAGTACTACAAGTCCGGCGGTAAAGGTAACAAGGTCAATGGCTTCGAACTGGAACTGGCCGGCGAAGTGATGCCGGACTGGAACCTGAGCGCAGGCTACACCTACACCCACTCGCTCAATGGCTCGGACAAACGCAACAACACCGGGCAGCCGCTGAACCTGCTGAAGGTGTCCAGCGCCTATCGGCTGCCGGGCGCATGGCGCAACCTGACCGTGGGGGGCGCCGTCAATTGGCAGAGCGGTATCCATGAGTTCGGTAACAGGCCAACGGGGGAGCGCGTGGGCAACCGGCTGATCACCGAGCGGGCGAAAATCACCCAGCAGGCCTATACCGTGGTCAACCTGATGTCCCGCTATCAGTTCGATGAGCACGTTTCGGCGTCCATCAACGTCAATAATCTATTTGATAAAAAATATTACGAACGTGTCGGCTTCTATAACGGTGTTTATTGGGGCGATCCGCGCACTGTAACGCTCGCATTGGACTGGAAGCTTTAAGCACGCTTTGAGACGAACTCCAATCTTAACGAAATTGTTAAGGTTGGAGGCTGCCCAGTTAAGCTTCGCTTAATCGAGCCTGCACATAATCGGCCCCACGAGTCTGCTCTAACCGAACAGACCCACTCACACTTTATGGGAATACCGACAATGAAAACTTCAACGCTGATATTGGCTGGCCTGATGACTCTTACCTCCGCCGCAGCCTTTGCTGAAGGGGGTGCCGAGCGCTCGAAGCAGTTCTACGCCAACTTCAATTTCATCCAGGAACAGGCGCAGGAAAAAGCCGAGCAGACCGCCTCCAGCGATGTAAAGCAATTAAAAGCCGATGATACCCAGCAACCAAAAAGTTGATTAACCCTAATACCCTTTGTCATTCCGCTCCGTTGGCAAAGGCTAACTTGGCGCCCGGTAGTGGCGCCTTTTTTATTGGGCGTTAATATTGCCGTTAGAGCGGTTTATTCCAAAACAGCATCTTTCCATAGGCCGGGTCAAACTGGGCGCCCTCAAACCCGAACTTGCGGTACGCCGACTTCGCTACTTCGTTGCCCTCGAGCACTTCCAGGGTGATTTTGCAGCAGCCGCGTTGACGGGCGATTTCCTCGACCTTCTGCAGCATCTTCTGACTCAAGCCCAAGCCACGAAACGCGTCGATGACCGCCACATCGTGCACATTGACCAATGGACGGCAGGCGAAAGTCGAGAAGCCTTCAAAACAATTCACTAACCCGGCCGGCTCGCCATTCACAAATGCCAAAACGCTGAACGCATGCGCGCGCTTGGCCAATTCGGCCGGCAGTTGTTGCAGCAAGTCGGGGTCCAGGCTGTGTCCGCCGCCCATCGGGTCTTCGGCGTAGTGGTTGAGCACCAGGGCGATGGCTTCGGCATGCACGGCGTTGGTGTAGCTGGCTTGCAGCACCAGGATATCAGGGGTGTCCATTTCCTTCCTCGATAACGGCAACAAGGGAATCGGCTCCCTTGGAGGGTCACGATTGTAAGCGCCCGGCCGCCATCAGATGAAGGAGATTAACTACCAATAGGCGCCTGAAATCGCCAAGCCTATGTGGCTAAAAAGGCAGGGACAGTGCGCCGTAGGTGCCTTTTCGTACAGGTCTTAGCCAAAACGCTGCAACTGCATTGCCTGCAAACGGCTCAACGTGCGACGGAAAGGAAACGCCAGGTAACCCTCGGTATAAAGCTGTTCGAGGGGCACCTGGGCCTCGATAAACAAAGGCACCCTGCGGTCGTAGCATTCGTCCACCAATGCGATGAAGCGCCGCACACTATCGTCGTGCACCGACAGTTGCGGCAGTTCGCGGTCACCGGCCTCCACGCGCCGTGCGCCATCTTCGGTGCCGCGGGCTATTCGGCCCGGGCGTGCTGCGCGCTGAGGTTGGGGACTTCGCCCAGCAGGATGGCCTTGAAGCGATCGCACAGCAGCATGAAGTCCATTGCCGCCAGTGGCTGTTCGCATAGGTCGGCGTAGCGGCACCACAGCACGGTGTCACTGGACTGGACCGCGAGGATAGACCGATGACCGACGGTGACCGGTGCGCTGCTGACGGCCTCCCCTTCGGCCAATGGCTTGAACACGCGGCCCAGCGCATCGGGCTGATTGACCCAATAGCGCTGCAGGCTTGCGCCAGGGTGCAGGCGATGATCCTCAGCGCCATTCACGGCCACCACCTGCATGTGCTGCGTTATCGCCGCAATACCTGGCAAAAACCGCTCGCGGTTGAATCCATCGGCATACAACTGGCCGGGCGGCTGGTTGGACGTGCAGACCATCACCACGCCCTCCTCGAACATCACTTGGAACAAGCGCCCAAGAATGATCGCGTCACCGATGTCATTCACAAACAGCTCGTCGAAGCACAACACGCGCACTGTCTGGCCCAGCTCCCTGGCCAGGGCCTGCAACGGGTCCTGGGTGCCGGTCAATTGGAACAGGCGCTGATGCACCCAGCCCATGAAGTGATGAAAATGCTGGCGCCGCGCCGGCACCCGCACGCTCTGATAAAACTGATCCATCAGCCAGGTCTTGCCACGGCCAACCGGGCCCCACAGGTAGACGCCGCGAATCGGCGCGCGGTTTTGATGCAGGGCTGCGTGGCACTGCTGCAACGCCTCCACCGCCCGTCGCTGGGCGTCGTCGGCAACGAAACCCTGTTGAGCGATGGCGTGCTGGTAGGCCGCGAGGGGCGAGTCGATAGTCATGGCGCCAGTATGACCTACGGAGGACGCTGCGGGCGTGAAAAGACCTCAAATGCCCAGCGTCTGATATACCGCCTTCGCAGCCTCGCTAAAG
>JAFHKH010000276.1 GCA_016937595.1 Pseudomonas cedrina subsp. fulgida
CGCGAAGAGGCCCGCCCAGTTAACAAAAAAGGCCCCTGGGTGCTCACCCAGGGGCCTTTCGCATTTCAGCAGCCCGTTACGCTGCCTTTGCTTCCTGCTGGCTCAACGAGCGGTTCAACGCACTGAACAGCGCCTTGAAGCTGGCCGTGGTGATGTTCTCGTCAATACCCACGCCGTGCACCGGACGCTCGCCATTCACGCGCAGTTCGATGTAGGCCGCAGCCTTGGCATTGGTACCCGCCCCAATCGCATGTTCGTTGTAATCCATGATCTCCACACCAATCGGCAAGCCCGCCACCAGCGCTTCCAGCGCGCCGTTGCCTTTGCCCTTCCAGTGCAGGTTGGTTTCGCCCTGGCCCTTGCCCGAGACTTCCACCTCGACAAAGCTGTTGCCGTTTTCTTCCTGCAGGCGATGGCTGACCAGCGCGTACGGCGTGTTGGCCTGCAGGTATTCACGTTGCAATAAGGCGTAGATCTGCGGCGCGGTCATCTCCAGGCCGACACGGTCGGTCTCGGCCTGTACCACCTGGCTGAATTCGATCTGCATGCGGCGCGGCAAGCTGATGTCATATTCCTGCTCCAGCAGGTAGGCGATGCCGCCTTTGCCCGACTGGCTGTTCACGCGGATCACGGCTTCATAGCTGCGGCCGATGTCGGCGGGGTCGATCGGCAAGTACGGCACTTCCCACAGCGCATCGTCTTTCTGCTGGGAGAAGCCCTTGCGGATCGCGTCCTGGTGAGAGCCGGAAAACGCGGTGTGCACCAGGTCGCCAACGTACGGGTGGCGTGGGTGCACCTGGATCTGGTTGCACTCCTCGACGACTTTGCGCACGCCGTCGATGTCGGAGAAGTCCAACTGTGGGTCGAGGCCCTGGGTGTACATGTTCAAGGCCACGGTGACCAGGTCGACGTTACCGGTACGCTCGCCGTTGCCGAACAGGCAGCCTTCGACACGGTCGGCGCCGGCCATCAGGCCCAGCTCGGTGGCAGCCACACCGGTGCCACGGTCGTTGTGGGTGTGCAGGCTGATGATCACGCTGTCACGACGGTTGATATGGCGACCGAACCACTCGATCTGGTCGGCATAGATATTCGGCGTGGCGCATTCCACGGTGGCCGGCAGGTTGAGGATCATCTTGTGCTCGGGCGTCGGGTTCCACACCTCGATCACCGCGTCGCAGACTTCCTTGGCAAACTCCAGCTCGGTGGCGCTGAAGGTTTCCGGGGAATACTCGAACGTCCACTGGGTTTCCGGCTGCTGCGCGGCATATTTGACGAACAGCTTGGCGGCGTTGACCGCGATGGCCTTGATGCCGTCCTTGTCCTGGTTGAACACAATGCGACGGAACGACGGCGAGGTGGCATTGTACAAGTGCACGATGGCCTTTTTTGCGCCGCGCAGGGATTCGAAGGTGCGCGCGATCAGGTCTTCACGGCCCTGGGTCAGCACCTGGATGGTGGTGTCCTCGGGGATGTGGTTGTCTTCGATCAGGGTGCGCACAAAGTCGAAATCGGTTTGCGACGCGGCCGGGAACGAGGCTTCGATTTCCTTCACGCCGACGGCGACCAGGGTCTTCCAGAAACGCAGCTTCTTCGCTGCATCCATCGGCTCGATCAGCGACTGGTTGCCATCACGCAGGTCGGAGCTGCACCAGATCGGCGCGGTAGTGATGGTTTTCGACGGCCAGGTGCGGTCCGGGATATCGATGGTCGGAAACGCGCGGTACTTCGAAGACGGGTCTTTGAGCATGCTCATCGGGAAATCCTTTGCTGTAGGGGCCGAAAAAAGGCGGCCTGCCGTATAACTGTTTTTGGGATGTTTGTTAGAGACGAGGCAGATCGATTCAGCCTGGCAGTCGTGCGCTGACGAGGCACAGGCTGCGGTGCTGGCGAAGCTGAATGAGGGTGTGGGCGGTTTTCATGGGATCAACCCTAACCGGGGCGGGGGTGGATGGCAAGTCGTCAGAAAAAATTGAGATAATTCTCTGTTTTTGGGTTTTTATCGATTTATTGTTGTGGTTTGTCGGTTTGTTTGGTGAATTATTGCTGAATGATTTCGGTCACTCGCAATTAGTCCTCACGCAGTGTTTCATGCTGCGTGAGGCCCGACACAGAACGGCGATCAGACGGTCAGCGCGTCGATATTGTAGTCAATGTGAATATCACCGTAATTCTCCGGAATGCTTGAACCGCGCATCAGCTTGAGTGGCTGCGGCGTGTGCAGAGGCTGACTGGCTATACTTGAGCCGCCCTTGAGAGACGGTGATACCGACACGCCAACGCCGCCTGTCAATTCCGCAAGCCCCGGCACCCCGTAATCAGTATTCATATGGGATCTCCCGACGATGGCCACGAACTTTTCTCCTGGTGGCGTCAGGTCGATGGTTTTTGCAGCATGGTAATTAAACTCCTTCAGGCGGGTCTCCACGCCTCGAGTATTCGTGTACAAATTGGCCGTGACGTGATTGTCCATGCGCCAAGTCAGGTGCTGGTGTTCAAGCCCTATCACCCTGATGCCATAGAGATCTGCTTCGTCGATAATATCCATCAATGTTGGGCCGCCGGTAAAATCCGGGTGGTAAGTATGTAGGCCAAAATAAGGTTTATGCGAAGCGCGTAGTCGCGCATCGACAATATTGGGTGAACCCTGAACAAACGGCGCACCTTCAACGTAAATCGTCGTAACACCGCTTTTATGAAGCTCTTCCATTTGATCGATGACCAACTGATACGCAGCAGGCTCATGATGTATTTCGCCGACTACCAAACCGCGTACACCGGGTTGCGCCAGGGCGTCTTTAATGGCCGACTCCGGCGTACTGTTGATCGGCATCACGGGCATTGACGGCCGCGCCGGCATCCCGTTCGTTGCCAGATCGTTGTAAAAATTGTCCATGTCTCGTCTGAACCAGCGCCTGATTTGCCCGGTCGTCGCTGGGTTACCGTCGAAATCTCTCGCCGCCACCCCCGATAAAACTCGATCCATATAGTGCTGGTTCTCGGGGGGCGCAATCCTCCCCCGGTGCCGCTTGGCGCCAGGTAGCTGGCTCAACCGCCACTCCCCATTTCCTGCCGATTGCAACGAGGCCTTGATCCTGCTGCTCTTAGGTGCGGTCGAGGCCGCGTTGGGGTCAATGATATTGACCTGTCCGTTGCGTGCATGAAACGCCGAGTCGATCTGGTAGACCTTGTTTTCACTGGTGCTGTCGGTGAAGCGAACATAAAAGTTATCGCCGACGTTGTAGGTGCCGTCCGGCCTCAGGGGAGATCCCTGTATCACCGTGTTCGGCACGGCATAAGCGCTCAGGTCGCGCAGAGGGGTGGCAACGACGTTCGATGTGGAAGTGGCAGGCGAGACAAGACCTGTGCTGGTCGAGGGTAGCGCTGGCGGGATATCGTCAACCACGTGCAGCGCTCTGGGCGTCGTGCGCGGCACAGGCTCGACGACGGTGAGGGGGGCCTTGGCAACCGGCCGCAACGGCGCGGTTCGAACCAAGGGGATGCCCGTCCCTGCCGTGGCAAAGTCCGCATAGATCGCCCGCCCCAGTGCCGGGTTCTTGATCAGTTTGGGCAAAAGCCGGGCGTTGGCGCGCAGTGCCGTTACACCCGCCTTGCCGAGGCGTACCCCCGTGGACACGCCTTTGCCGACTATCGGCACCAGGTCCAGAAAGATCGAGGCCACTTCAATGCCGAAGTGGATTTTGTTGGTGCGCGATTGCTCCGCCACTTCAGCGCTGCTGACGGATTGATGATCGGCCTTGTCGACCAACAGTTGTACCTGCTGTTTATACAGAGCATCCAAGGTGTTGCCCGCCATGGGCTCGAGGGTGGAGGTGTCACCTGTCAGCTTGAGGGCCTTGGTGGCCAAGTCGATGGAGGCGACCGGGTTTCTGGACAGATCGAATGCGTATTGCCTGAGTGCGTCCTGGGCATTGCTAACGTCATCCTTACTGACCGGCGACTTGCGATTGGCGGTGTACAGCAACCACTCTTTCTGGTTCAGCAGGGTATTGAGCGCCGCCTGGCTTGGCACTTCTCGGAAGGTGATGCCATCTGGCGCGTTTGGTGTGTAGAGCACCCGCTCCGGGTCTTTGCCGTTGCCGATCACCATCACCCCCTGAACCGGCAAACCGCGCTGTACGAGGGTGTTGGCGACAATGGTTTGCCCGTCTACCTGTGGACGGCTGGCAGGATCGGGATGATCCATAATGGTCGTGACCCATTGCGCGCCGCGTTTGCGGGTGGTGTCGTCCCTTGCCTCGGCCTTGAAGGCGTCCGGGTTGAGTTCTGCGAGATAAGTCTCTTTTTCCATCAGGCTAAGCTGGTGGGTTTTCCAGGCCTCGCGGCGCTCTGCCGCTGCGCCCGAATCGGCGTCTGGTGCCAGTTCTTTTTTCAGCAGGCGCGTGTATTCACCGCGACGTCGGCGGTGTTGACCAGTGTCTTGAGTGTGTCGGTGTCCAGTACGACGGGCTTGCCATCTGTGCCAAGCACCGGGTTGCCCTGCTTGTCGGTGAGCGCCAGCGTCAGGGTGGTTTGCGTGAAGGTGGCACTTTCGCCGGCGGGGAAAGCGGTGGGGTTTTTCAGGGCCAGGTCGGTCAGCGACAAACGGCTATTTTTTTCGAACGGGGTCTGGCTGCTGGTTTTTCGGCCGTTGTTTACATGGGTTCGGGTGCGCACCTGAACCATCAATTGGTCGGCATCGACCTGCGCGGTCGGGTACAGTTTTTTTATGGCCTGTTCCATGCGGTCGCGGGCGAAGGTCGCCAAGGACGGAATCTGCTCAAATAGCGGCGCGAGTCTGGCGGCGCTTTTTTCTTGCGCTTGCTCCAGATGGGCGAACACTGTCTCTTGAGTGGGGCTCAGGTTTTTCAACCACTGCGGTTGCAGCTTTTCGGCGAGCTTGTTGTTGCGGGCCAGCAGGGCGTTGCTGCCGTCCAGCAGGTAGGACCCGTCGGCGGCTGCGTCAATGTCGTTTGATGACAGCGGATTTTGAGCTTGGCTCGCCTCGATCTCCGCTTGCTGACGTTTGAGCATCCAGGGAATGCCCTCGGCCAGGACATCCCCTTCCAGCGGCGCGACGCTGAGCATCAAGTCGTCCCCGGAGGGTGGATCGGCGCGGTGTTGCAGGGATAACGGCAAGGTCTGCAACAGCAGCTCTGCGTTGACGCCGCCTTCATCGAGTCGTGTTGCCAGGGCCTGGCGTGCCTGGGCGGGGGTTGCGAATTCCTCGAAGCCTTCACCGGGGGTGTACAGCACGACCGGGCCATTGGCATCGTTCAGCGCGATGTTTCTAGCGTCTGTCCATGTGGGCTTCGTTGCCCAGGAACCATCGGTTTTAGTGATCAGAAAGGTGCCAGCCAGCAGTGCGCCGCGTTCGGTGCCGTCATCGAGGGTGAGCGGGTACACGCCGGGGCGAGCGCCGTCGGCGAAGGCGGTTTCCCGTTCGGCGAGGGTGGGGTATTGCAGCGCGGCATCGATCAATTGTTTGCCCGCCGCACTCAGGGTGCCGTCGCTGACGCGCAAAGCGGCGAGGGTCGACAGTTGTTGTTTGTGCAGGGCCAGCAGTTGGTTCAGCGGTGTCTGCAGCACGTTCGGGTTGCGTTCTGTCGGGCGGGGCGTTGTCCAGAACGCTTGCACGGCCGCAGCATATTGGCCGGGATTCGGCGCTGTGACATCGGGAGAGGCGTTGCCGGGAGGGGGCTGCATGAACGTCTTGAAGCTCGGCTGCTGGCTGTGCAGGCGTTGCATGGCGAGCCTGAGGTCTTCGTGCTGCACGATGAAGGCTTGCTGATCGGAAACCTTGAATCTCTTTGCGAGTCCGGGAAACTGCACCGTGACCGGTGAAATGCCGGATGAGGTGACCAAAGGCGCAGAGTCTGGAGCGAGGGGTGAGGCGGGTGAGTGGTTTTCAGCGAATGAGGCAGCAGGAGTGTTGAGAGGAAGCAAGGGCGGGTGCAGCGGGGCATGTTCAAGAGCGAGCATAGACAAGACCTCGTAAGGCGGGTTCGATTGTGGTCGTTACGCTCCCTGTAAGTCGTCAGATGGGTGAGTGTTCATCGAGGGTTGGTTCCTGCGGGAAATGTACGGAAAGACAAGGCACTGCAGCGGCGTCGATGCAATGCCTGCGGCGCAGTGCTCAGGGCTGGAACGCTCCGATAAAGATTGCCGGATCAACCCTGGCGTCGTTCAGGCTGACATTCCAATGCATGTGCGGCCCGGTCGCGCGGCCCGTCGAGCCGACCTTGCCCACCACCGCGCCGCGTACCAGTTGCTGGCCGACTTTCACGTCGATTGTCGACATATGGCAGAACATGCTGATAAAGCCCTGGCCGTGGTCGACGAACACCGTGTTGCCATTGAAGAAATAGTTGCCGACCAGAATCACCTTGCCGTTCGCCGGGGTCTTGATCGGTGTGCCGGCGGGCACGGCGAAGTCCAGGCCCGAGTGGGGGTTGCGCTCTTCGCCGTTGAAGAAACGTCGCACGCCAAACTTGCTCGACAGCGGCCCGTTCACGGGTTTGTCCAGCACCAGGTTGCTCGGCAGGTTCGGGCTGAAACTGCGGTAGGCCTTGATCTGCACCGCCAGCTCCGCTTCGATGCGCTTGAGCTGCGCCGGCGCGGGATTCACCTGGCTTTTGTTTTTCAGGGTAATGCGCTGTTCCGGGTACTTTTTGTAACCGACGATAAACGGCAAGGTGCGCCCGCCGCTGCTGATGCGCTCGTTGCCCGGTTTGACGGTCAGGGGAATGCCGACAATCGCCAGCCAATTGTCCTGCTCTTTCACCACCAGCACCGGTTTGCCCTGGTAGGTGGCCTTGGGGGCGGCGGCCGCAGGGCCCAGTTCAATCACGGCGACGCCGCCCGGCACCGGTTTGTTCAAGGTGCGCAAGAGATAGCTGTCGGCGTGGGCGTTAAAGGCCAGGCACAGCAGCATCAATAGACTAAAAAAACGTGGCATCAATCAATCCAATAACGAAAGGGTGACAGGTGTCAGGTGGTTGTCTTCCACCCGCACTTGCAGTTGGCCTTCACCGAGGCGCGCGGTCAGGCGCTGGCCGGTGTGGGTTTGCGCAGCAGTGCGAATCGCCTGGCCACGCTCGTCCAGCAAGATGCTGTAACCACGGCCCAGGGTTGCCAGGGGGCTGACCACGTGCAGCGTCTGCACCTGGCTTTGCAGTTGCAGGCGCCGCGCCTTGAGGCCTTCGCGCATGGCGCGGGGCAGGCGTTCGGCGAGGCTGTCCAGGCGCTGGCGCAGCAGGGCCAATTGGCGGCCAGGGTGTTGGCCGGCGAGGCGGGTTTCCAGGCGGATCAGGCGTTCACGGCGGGTATTGAGGCCACGCTCGAAAGCGCGGCGCAGGCGCATGTCCAGGTCGTCCAGGCGCTGGGCCTGCTGGCGCAGACGTTCGCCGGGGTGGCGCAGGCGTCGGGCCATGCCTTCCAGCCGCAGTCGGTCGTGGCGCAGGCGGTTGCGCATCAGCATCAGCAGGCGGCGGTGCAGGTTGTCGACCTGGCGCACCAAATGGCTGGCGTCCGGGGCCAGCAACTCAGCGGCGGCGGAGGGGGTAGGGGCGCGCACGTCCGCCACGAAGTCGCTGATGGACACATCGGTCTCATGCCCGACGGCGCTGACGATGGGCGTGACGCAAGCGTCCACCGCGCGCGCCACCGCTTCTTCGTTGAAGCACCAGAGGTCTTCCAGCGAACCGCCGCCACGGGCCAGGATCAGTGCGTCGAAGCCGCGGGCGTCGGCGAGTTTCAGCGCACGGACGATCTGTGTGATGGCCTCGCGGCCTTGCACGGCGGTCGGGATCAGCGTCAGTTCGATGTTCGGTGCGCGGCGGCGAAACACGCTGATGATGTCGCGGATCACCGCGCCGGTCGGTGAACTGATAATGCCAATGCGCCGAGGATGCGCCGGCAGCGCCACCTTGCGCTCGGCGCTGAACAGGCCTTCGGCGCTGAGTTTTTCCTTCAGCGCATCGAAAGCCAGGCGCAACGCACCGTCACCGGCCGGCTCCACGGTGTCGAGGATCAGTTGGTAATCGCCACGGCCTTCGAACAGCGAGACCTTGCCACGCACTTTTACTGCCAGGCCGTCCTTTAACGCCTGGCGTACCCGCGCTGCATTGTTGCGAAACAATGCGCAACGTACCTGGGCGCCGCTGTCCTTGAGGGTGAAATACACGTGGCCGGACGCCGGGCGGCGAGGTTGGAGATCTCGCCTTCGACCCAGATATTGGTGAACACATCTTCCAGCAACACCCGCGCGCGCCGTTGAGCTGGCTGACAGTCAGGACTTCGCGGTCCAGGCCCAGTCGGGCAAAGGGATCTTTAATCATGGGCGGCAGTTTATAGGCATTCGTGCAAGGTTTGACAGAACTGCTCCACCAGCGCGCTCGGTGTTTGCGCGCAGGCCAGCGCCACGGTGCTGAGGCAGTCCGGGTCGGCCAGGGGCAAAAAGTGCAGGGTGGCCGGGGCGATGTCCTGCATGGATTTTGGTAACAAGGCGATACCGAAGCCAGCCTGGATCAGTTGTAGCTGGGTGGTCTTGCGTGACATCACCCGCGCGGCCTTGGGAAAAAATCCCGCGCGCATGCATAACTCGGCTGACAGATAACTCAGGCCGCCGCGCTGAGGATGAGGAATGGAGATACACGCTTCGTCCTTGAGCTGCGCCAACGCCACCGGCGTATTGTTGCCCACCAATGGATGGTCGGGCGGTACCGCCAGCCACAACGGCTCGCTGTACAAAGGCAGAAATCACGTGTCATGCCTTTTCAAGATAGGTAGAGAGCTTTGAAGATATTAGTCGCATCGCTCGCCAATGGCTAAAGTGAAGCTCTCTCGAATAAGGACGTGCCCATGAGCCCGGTTGAGCTGATGAGTCAGTGGTCGTTTGGCGGTGTGCAGTGGCTGGTCATCGGCCTAGGCATTGTCGTGGCATATATCGTGTTTGGCATTGCCGGGTTCGGTACGGCGTTGGTGGCGGGGCCGCTGCTGATCCTGTTCATGCCTCTTTCAAAAATCATCCCATTGCTGGTGCTGCTGGATTTTGTCGCGGCGTTCGGCGGGCTTCTGCAAACCCGGCGTGACGTGAACACGCCGGAACTGCTGCGTTTGCTGCCGTGCATGGCCATTGGTTGCACGCTCGGCGTGGTGTTTTTGCTCAACCTGCATTCGGATCTGTTGCTGTTGTTGATGGGCCTGTTTATCAGCGTCTACGCGATCTACAGCCTCGCGGTGAAAGCGCGACCCACGCAATTGGCGGCGGGCTGGTCGATTCCGATGGGCACGGTCGGTGGCTTGTTTGGTGCGTTGTTCGGCAGCGGCGGCTTTTTATATGCGATCTACCTGAACAGCCGCCTGCCCAAGGACGCGGCGCGGGCCACGCAAAGTGCGCTGATCAGTTGCAGCACGGTGGTGCGCTTGAGCCTGTTCCTGGTCGCCGGGGTGTATGCGGATCTGCCCTTGTTGATGTTGGCGGTTTGCCTGCTGCCTGCGATGGCACTGGGGTTGTGGTGCGGGCGCAGGCTGACGCTGCGCATGTCCCGTGAGACGTTTGTACGCTTGGTGACCTGGTTGGTGCTGGCGAGCGGGATTGCGTTGATTGGGCGGTATTTGAGTGCTTGACCGGATTTTTTCAGGGATTAAGCTGCCAGCCTTCAGGGCCTCTTCGCGAGCAAGCCCGCTCCCACACTGACCGCGTTTCTCCTGTAGGAATGCTGTGCACTGTGGGAGCGGGCTGCTCGCGAAGGCGTCAGACGCCACACCGCAGGGCTCCAGGTACCATGAATTCCCAAAGCATCCTTGTCCCGAAAATCTCCACCTTGCCCGTCCACGAACCCCGCGCCCGGGCGATCGTGCGTTGGCTGGTGCGCAAGAACATCGTCAAGGAAGAACTGACCACGTGCGGGCGCACCGGCAACCGCATGGGCTATGCCCTGGCCGACGGTGCCCGCGCGGTGGTGCTGCACCCCGAGGCGTTGCCGTTCAACGAGCCGATCAATGGCCTGGAAATCATCTACAAGCGCTGCATCTACACGCCGGCCAAGGGCTTTCTTGAAGAAGCCGGTTGCCCGGAATGCCTGAAAGAGATCGGCGAAGCGCTGTTCGACAGCTTGGAAGACTGGATGCCCGGCCACACCGACAACTTCACCTGCCCGTTGTGCGGGCATGAAGATGACATCAACGGCTTCCTGTTCTTGCAGGAATGCGGGTTTTCCAACCTGGGGTTTATCTTCAACAACTGGGCGGAGGCGGGGTTCAAGCAGGGCTTTATCGATGAATTTGCCGATTGGCTGGACCAGAAGATCGCCTGGGTCAAAGTCGAGCTTTAATTCCCACGCTGATCTTCCCCACGCTCCGCGTGG
>JAFHKH010000277.1 GCA_016937595.1 Pseudomonas cedrina subsp. fulgida
AGCCCGCTCCCACATTTAAATCTGCGGTGTGCTGCAGATTGTACTCAGTTCCAGCCAGCCCGATCCATCAACCGAATCGCCTCAGCCTGGCGCTTGCCCGCCACTTCCACTGGCAAGGTGTCCGCCACGAACTTGCCCCAGGTCGCCACTTCCGCCGACGGCGGTACGGCCGGGTTGGCCGGGAATTCCTGGTTCACATCGGCGAAGACCTTCTGTGCCTCAGGCGTGGTCATCCATTCCACCAGCGCCTTGGCCGCTTCCGGATGCGGCGCGTGCTGGGTCAGGCCAATACCCGACAGGTTCACGTGCACGCCACGGTCGCCCTGGTTGGGCCAGAACAGTTTCACCGCCAGGTCCGGCTTCTGCTTATGCAGGCGACCGTAGTAATAAGTGTTGACGATGCCCACGTCGCACTGCCCGGCGTTGATGGCTTCGAGAACAGCGATGTCATCGGAGAACACATCGGTGGACAGGTTGTTGACCCAACCCTTGACGATTTCTTCGGTCTTGGCCGCGCCATGGGTTTCGATCAGGGTCGCGGTCAGCGACTGGTTGTAGACCTTTTTCGCCGTGCGCAGGCACAGGCGGCCTTCCCACTGTTTGTCGGCCAGGGCTTCATAAGTGGTGAGGTCACCCGGTTTGACCCGGTCGGTGGAATAGGCGATGGTCCGCGCGCGCAGGCTCAGGCCGGTCCAGGCATGCGTTGAGGAGCGGTATTGCAGGGGGATGTTCTTGTCGATAACTGCGGAGGTGAACGGCTGCAGGATGCCCATTTGCTCGGCCTGCCAGAGGTTGCCGGCGTCGACGGTGAGCAGCAGGTCGGCGGTGGCGTTTTCGCCCTCGGCCTTGATGCGTTGCATCAGCGGGGCTTCCTTGT
>JAFHKH010000278.1 GCA_016937595.1 Pseudomonas cedrina subsp. fulgida
CGCCTGCACGACCCAGCTCGTTTCTGCTGGTGCTGGTGGCGGTCATTGGCGGCATGCTCCCGATGCTCGACAGCGGCCTCACGTGGGGCGACCGGCCGAAGATCCCCGGCTCCGTCGTGTTCGTCACCCTGTGGGTGCTGGCGATCGCCTGTGCCCTGGGTGCCGCCTGGCAGGCCAAGTACCACCGGCTCGCGGCGCTGACGATGGTCAGGTGTGTGCGGGCTGATGACCTGCGTCACCTTCGTGTGGTTCTCGGCGCCGGACCTGGCGTTGACGCAACTGGTGGTCGAGGTGGTCACCACGGTGCTGATCCTGCTGGGCCTGCGCTGGCTGCCACGGCGGATCGAAGAGGTGTCGCCACTGCCGAACACCGTGCGCAAGGCGCGGATTCGCCGGGTGCGCGACTTTCTGCTGTCCACCGTGGTGGGCGGCGGCATGGCGTTGCTGTCCTACGCGATGCTGACGCGCCAGACGCCCAACGATATTTCTTCGTTCTACCTCAGCCGTGCCTTGCCCGAAGGCGGCGGCAGCAACGTGGTGAACGTGATGCTGGTGGACTTTCGTGGCTTCGATACCTTGGGCGAGATCACCGTGCTCGGTGCCGTGGCGCTGACGGTGTACGCGCTGCTGCGGCGCTTCCGCCCCTCCAGGGAAAGCATGCAGCTGCCTGCGCAACAGCGTCACCTGGCACCGGACGTGGCCACCGACCTGGTCAACCCGCGCCAGGCCAGCGACACCGCCCTGGGTTACATGATGGTGCCGGCGGTGCTGGTGCGCCTGTTGCTGCCGATTGCGCTGGTGGTGTCGTTCTACCTGTTCATGCGCGGCCACAACCAACCGGGCGGCGGGTTTGTCGCGGGCCTGGTGATGTCGGTGGCGTTCATCCTGCAATACATGGTGGCCGGTACGCAGTGGGTCGAGGCGCAGATGAGCCTGCGGCCGATGCGCTGGATGGGCTTCGGCTTATTCTCCGCGACGCTGACCGGTATCGGCGCGTTGTTTGCCGGGTACCCCTTCCTCACCACCCACACTTGGCACTTCAGCCTGCCTGTGCTCGGCGACCTTCATATCGCCAGCGCGCTGTTCTTCGATGTCGGCGTGTACGCCATGGTCGTCGGCTCGACGCTGCTGATGCTCACCGCCCTCGGTCACCAGTCCGTGCGGGCCCATAAACCGAGCAACCAGGCCAAAGTGATTGCCGCAACGGAAGGAGCCGCCTGATGGAAGAAGTCATCGCAATTGCCATTGGGGTCCTGGCGGCCTCCGGCGTCTGGTTGATCCTGCGGCCACGGACGTTCCAGGTGGTGATGGGCCTGTGCCTGTTGTCGTATGGGGTCAACCTGTTCATTTTCAGCATGGGCAGCCTGTTTATCGGCAAGGAACCGATCATCAAGGACGGCGTGCCGCAAGACCTGCTCAACTACACCGATCCCCTGCCCCAGGCGCTGGTGCTCAC
The DNA here is from genome assembly GCA_016937595.1 of Pseudomonas cedrina subsp. fulgida. GTDB lineage: Bacteria > Pseudomonadota > Gammaproteobacteria > Pseudomonadales > Pseudomonadaceae > Aquipseudomonas > Aquipseudomonas fulgida. The sequence goes on from JAFHKH010000278.1 coordinate 1,457, forward strand.
GGCCATCGTGATCAGCTTTGCCATGACCGCCCTGTTCCTGGTGGTATTGCTCGCCTCCCGCGGCCTGACCGGCACGGACCATGTGGACGGCCGGGAGCCCAAGGAATGAATTGGGTCAATCAACTGATCGTGGCACCCATTCTGTTGCCGTTGCTGACCGCGGCATTGATGCTGATGCTGGGTGAAAAACGCCGCCCGCTGAAGGCAAAGATCAACCTGGTCTCAAGCCTGCTCGGCCTGGGCGTGGCGATCCTGCTGCTGTACTGGACGCAAAAAGGCGGCCCCGGCTCGATCGGCGTGTACCTGCCGGGCAACTGGCAGGTGCCGTTCGGCATTGTGCTGGTGGTGGACCAGTTGTCGGCCTTGATGCTGGTGCTCACCGGCATCATCGGCGTCAGCGCGCTGCTGTTCGCCATGGCCCGCTGGGACCGTGCCGGCACCAGTTTCCATGCGCTGTTCCAGATCCAGATGATGGGCCTTTACGGCGCCTTCCTCACCGCCGACCTGTTCAATCTGTTCGTGTTCTTCGAAGTGCTGCTGGCGGCCTCCTATGGCTTGATGCTGCACGGTTCCGGGCGCGCGCGGGTGTCGTCGGGGTTGCATTACATCGCGATCAACCTGCTGGCCTCATCGCTGTTCCTGATTGGCGCGGCGATGATCTATGGCGTGACCGGTACGCTGAACTTCGCCGACCTGGCGCTGAAGATCCCCCTGGTGCCCGAAGCTGATCGCGGCCTGCTGCACGCGGGCGCGGCGATCCTGGCGACGGCCTTCCTGGCCAAGGCCGGCATGTGGCCGCTGAACTTCTGGCTGGCGCCCGCCTACTCTTCGGCCAGCGCGCCGGTGGCGGCGATGTTTGCGATCATGACCAAGGTCGGCGTGTATACCGTGCTGCGTCTGTGGACCCTGCTGTTCTCCGGCCAGGCCGGTGCGTCGGCATTGTTTGGCGGCGACTGGCTGGTGTACGGCGGCATGGCGACCATCATCTGCGCGGCGCTGGCGATGCTGGCGGCGCAGCGCCTGGAGCGCATGGCGAGCCTGAGCATCCTGGTCTCGGCCGGCATCCTGTTGTCCGCCGTGGGTTTTGCCCAGCCCAGCCTGATCGCGGGTGCGCTGTTTTATCTGGTCAGTTCGACCCTGGCATTGAGCGCCCTGTTCTTGCTGGCCGAACTGATCGAACGCTCGCGCTCGGCCAACGACTTGCCGCTGGACGAGGAAATCGATGCGCTGCCCAAGGCCATGGAATCCCTGCATCCACGCCGGCGTCAACCTGGATGACGAACAGAAAGCCGTGATCGGCCAGGTGATCCCCTGGACCATGGCGTTCCTTGGCTTGAGCTTTGTGGCCTGCGCGCTGCTGATTATCGGGATGCCGCCGTTGTCCGGGTTTATCGGCAAGCTCAGCCTGCTGAGTGCGCTGCTCAATCCGCTGGGCCTGGGCAATGCGGTGGATGCGCCGATTCGCCCGGCCGCCTGGGGCCTGGTGGCGCTGCTGATCCTGTCCGGTCTGGCCTCGCTGATCGCGTTCGCGCGCTTGGGCATCCAGCGCTTCTGGACCCCGGAGGAGCGCCCATCGCCCTTGTTGCGGCGTTATGAGTGCGTGCCGATTTTCTTCCTGGTCGGCCTGAGCATCCTGCTCACCTTCAAGGCTGAACCGCTGATGCACTACACCCTGACGACCGCGCAAAACCTGAACAACCCGGAGCAGTATGTGATGGCGGTGATGGCCACGCGTCCGGTGCCCAGCCCCGAAGCCAAGGCCGCCGCGCTGGAGGTGCAGCCATGAAGCGTCTGCTCCCTGCGCCCTGGTTGTCGCTGGCCCTGTGGGGGTTATGGCTGGTGCTGAACCTGTCCGTCACCCCCGGCAACCTGCTGCTGGGCGCACTGCTGGGTGTTGCCGCGCCGCTGATGATGGCGCCGCTGCGCCCGCAACCGATCAGCCTGCGCCGCCCCGGCGTGATTCTGCGCCTGCTGCTGCGGGTAGGCCGCGACGTGATTGTTTCCAACCTGCAAGTGGCCTGGGGCGTACTGACGTGCGGCGCGCGCCCGCCGCGCGCGCGGTTTATCAAGATCCCCATCGACCTGCACAGCCCCAACGGCCTCGCGGCGCTGGCGATGATCACCACGGTGATTCCCGGCACCATCTGGTCGGAACTGGCGCTGGACCGCAGCGTCCTGCTGCTGCATGTGTTCGACCTGGACGATGAGGCGCAGTTTGTCGAGCACTTCAAATCCGCCTACGAACGACCCCTGATGGAGATCTTCGAATGAGCCCCCTGCTCGCCAATGCGATCCTGTTCAGCCTGTTCCTGTTCTCGCTGGCCATGGTGCTGACCCTGATTCGGCTGTTCAAAGGCCCATCGGCGCAAGACCGGGTGCTGGCGCTGGACTACCTGTACATCCTCGCGATGCTGATGATGCTGGTGCTGGGCATTCGCTATGCCAGTGACACCTACTTTGAAGCGGCGCTGCTGATCGCGCTGTTCGGCTTCGTGGGTTCGTTTGCCCTGGCCAAATTCCTGTTGCGTGGGGAGGTGATTGAATGATGCCGTTATGGATGGAAATCGTCGTCGCGGTGCTGCTGGTGCTCAGCAGTGTGTTTGCATTGATCGGTGCGCTTGGGTTGTTGCGCATGAAGGATTTTTTCCAGCGCATGCACCCGCCGGCATTGGCTTCGACGCTGGGCGCCTGGTGTGTGGCGTTGGCGTCGATTGTGTATTTTTCGGTGCTCAAGTCCGGCCCGGTGTTGCATGGCTGGTTGATTCCGATTCTGTTGTCGATCACCGTGCCGGTGACGACGCTGCTACTGGCGCGCACCGCGCTGTTCCGCAAGCGTATGGCAGGTGACGACGTACCCGCCGAAGTCAGCAGCCGCCGCTGAGCCCTTGAATGAGCACGGTCAAAATGTGGGAGCGTGCTCGCGAGAGCGGTGTGTCAGTCAACTTATGCATCGACTGAACGACCGCTTTCGCGAGCAAGCCCGCTCCCACATTTGGATAGATGCCAGGCGATGGATCGTATGTGTACGACTAAT
>JAFHKH010000279.1 GCA_016937595.1 Pseudomonas cedrina subsp. fulgida
TCACCACCCTCGCCATCCTGGCGGTGGTTGCCTTTATCGCCGGTTTTATCGACGCCATCGCCGGCGCGCGGCCTGCTCACCACCCCCGCCCTGCCTCACCGCCGGCATGCCGCCGCACCTGGTGCTGGGCACCAACAAACTCAGCTCCACCTTCGGCTCGGCCACCGCCAGCTTTACCTTCTACCGGCGCAAGCTGTTCCACCCGCGCCAATGGGTGCACGCCATCGTCGGTACGTTGGTGGGGGCGCTGGCCGGCGCCGTGGTTGCGCATTACCTGCCCGCCGAAACCCTGAACAAGATGCTGCCGGTGATCGTGTTCGCCTGCGGTGTGTATTTGCTGTTCGGTGGCACGCCCAAGGCACCGCTGGACGCCGAAGCGCCGATCAAGAAGAAGTGGCAAGCCACCCAGGGGTTCGGCCTGGGTTTCTACGATGGCGTGGCCGGCCCCGGCACCGGGGCATTCTGGACAGTCAGCACGATGCTGCTGCACCCGATCGACCTGGTCAAAGCCAGCGGCGTGGCACGCAGCATGAACTTTGTCAGCAACGCGGCGGCGCTGTCGGTGTTTATCTTCAATGGCTCGGTGGATTGGATCGTCGGCCTGGCCATGGGCATTTCGGTGATGTGCGGCGCCTTCTTTGGCGCACGCAGCGCCATCAGCGGCGGCGCCAAATTCATTCGCCCGGTGTTTATCACCGTGGTCCTCGGCCTGACCGTACGCCTAGCCTGGCAGCACTGGTTCAGCGTGGCCTAAGCGGCGAGCCAGGTAGAGGTCGATCAAGTAACGCGCAATCGAACGTGACGCTGGCAATGGCGGCAGGTCGTGGATACTGAACCACTGCGCGTCTTCGATCTCATCGGCCTGGGGCACGATATCGCCCCCGGCGTACTCGGCATGAAAGCCCAGCATCATCGAATGGGGGAACGGCCAGCACTGGCTGCCCATGTACTGGATATTCTTCACCTCCACCTGGACCTCTTCGCGCACCTCGCGGATCAGGCACTCCTCGGCCGATTCGCCCGGCTCGGCAAACCCCGCCAGCGTGCTGTACACACCCGTGACAAAACGCGGCGAACGCGCCAGCAGAATCTCGTCACCACGGGTCACCAGCACGATCATGCTCGGCGAAATCCGCGGGTAGCTGCGCAGGTCGCAGGCCTGGCAATACATCGCGCGCTCGCGTGGCACTTGCACCATGGCCTGGCCACAACTCCCGCAGAACCGATGCTCCCGCGCCCAAGTGCCGATCTGCGCGGCGTAACCCAGCACCTTGTACAGGGTGTGATCGCCTTGCAGCATGAAGCCGCGCAAGCCTTGCCAACTGCAACCCGGCACGTGCGCCGCCGAGTCGAGTTCGAGCAGGTACACCGGCTCACCGTCGAGGTGGCCGATGCCGTGTTCGGCAAACACCGGCAGGTCCTGGCGCTTGAGCCATTCGCGCGGGAACAGCGGGCCGTTGGGGTCATGTAAAAAGCCCTCGCGGCTGCGGGCAACGGCCCAGCCGCCGGGGGTGTCGTTGTCCAGCAGCGTTGTGGTAATCCAGCCTGGGGTCATGTCGGTCAATCCACGAATTCGGGTTTTTGCTTGCTCATATGGGCCGCGATGGCCACACGCAGGTCGTGGGATTGCAACATAGCCGAGTTCCAGGTGGCAACGTATTCCAGGCCGTCATTGATGGTATGGTCACGCATGTAACTGATCATCGCCTTGGTGCCGGTGAGCGCAATCGGCGATTTGGCGGCGATTTCCCGGGCGATGTCCATCACGGCGGCCAACAGGCTGGCGTGATCGGGATAGACACGGTTGACCAGGCCGATGCTGCGCGCTTCTTCGGCGCCGAACTGGCGACCGGTATACGCCAGCTCGCGCAGCATGCCGTCACCATGATGCGCGGCAGGCGCTGCAGGGTGCCGACGTCAGCCGCCATGCCGATATCGATCTCCTTGATCGAGAACTGGGCATCTTCGGCCGCATAACGCATGTCGCAGGCGCTGATCAGGTCGATGGCGCCGCCGATGCAATAGCCATGGATCGCCGCCAGCACCGGCTTGCGGCAGTTGTCGACCGCGTTGAATGAGGCTTGCAGGTCGAGGATCTTGCGCCGCAGCAGGCGCGCGTTGCGACCTGCGTCCTTGCCCAATTCGTTGGCCACCGAGGCCAGCATCATCAGGTCGATGCCCGATGAGAAGTGCTTGCCCGCGCCGCTGAGCACCACCGCGCGCACGGCGTCGGTGTCGTCGATCCATTGGAAGATGTCGATGATTTCGGTCCAGAACGCCGCGTTCATCGCGTTGATCTTTTCCGGGCGGTTGATCTGCACATGGGCAACGTTGCCGGTGAGTTCGACGACGAAAGCGTGGTATTCGGACATGGCAGTGATCCCTGGCTGGCGAGTGATAAGGCCCGAACTATAACAAGGGAGCGCGAGGGCGCATCAGCCAAAAGCGGGACTGGTGACGGTGGCGGAAAATCCGCTGGATAAAACCCCGCGCACGCGCCATCCTTCGCGCTTTAAGCCGCCCCTCAGCGGCGTTCGACGTTTAAGGATATGCCCCATGCACGCCCAGCCCCTCACCGCCGCCGAATTCGAATTCATCGAAAACGCCCTGCTCACCTACGGCGACGACCATTCGGTGCTGAACCTGGCCGAACTCGACGGCTACTTCACCGCACTGGTGTCCGGCCCGGCGCCGGTGGATGTCGCGGATTGGTTCCCGGCCATCTGGGGTGGGCAGAACCCGGAGTGGGACAACCTGGACGAAGCGCAACGCTTGCTCGAACTGTGCGTGCGCCATATCAACACGTTGGCCGAGCAACTGGCCATCGATGCCAAGGGCTTCAAGGCTCGCTTCGATGAAACCGAGCACCAGGGCCAAAACGTGACCCTCGCCGAAGAGTGGTGCTTTGGCTACATCCGTGGCGCCGCCATTGGCAACTGGCCAGAACTGCCGGCCGCCCAGGCCGCGGCGCTGGAGAACATCTCGTGGTGCGCCGAGCAGGACAATTTCGAGCTGCCGGCCGACCTGGATGTGGCCGCGCACCAGCAGCGCGTCAGCGAGATCGAACCGGCGGCGCGGGCCCTGCATGATTACTGGCTGAGCCTGAGCTAAGCCTCGACAAGCACCGCCGCTTTGGCCGATTATTCGGGTCCGCCCGCAGACCTTGCCTTGAATCAGGAGCCCTGTACCTTGAGTTCGCAGAAAACCGTGACCGTGACACCGCCCAATTTCCCCCTCAATGGCAAGGTCGCGCCCCCCGGCTCCAAATCCATCACCAACCGCGCCCTGTTGCTGGCGGCCCTGGCCAAGGGCACCAGCCGCCTGAGCGGTGCGCTCAAGAGCGATGACACCCGGCATATGTCGGTGGCCCTGCGCCAGATGGGCGTGACCATCGACGAGCCGGACGACACCACCTTTGTGGTGACAGGCCAAGGCAAACTGCAACTGCCGGCGCAGCCATTGTTTCTTGGCAACGCCGGCACCGCGATGCGCTTTCTGACCGCAGCCGTGGCCACCGTGGAAGGCACCGTGGTGCTGGACGGCGACGACTACATGCAAAAACGCCCGATCGGCCCGCTGCTCGCGACCCTTGGCCAGAACGGCATCCAGGTCGACAGCCCCAGCGGTTGCCCACCGGTCACCGTGCACGGCGTGGGCAGGATCAAGGCCAAGCGCTTTGAGATCGACGGCGGCTTGTCCAGCCAATATGTTTCCGCCCTGCTGATGCTCGCCGCATGCGGCGAAGCGCCGATTGAAGTGGCGTTGACCGGCAAGGACATCGGCGCCCGTGGCTATGTGGAGCTGACCCTGGATTGCATGCGTGCCTTTGGCGCCCAGGTTGAAGCGCTCGACGACACCACCTGGCGCGTGGCGGCCAGCGGCTACACGGCCCACGATTACCTGATCGAACCCGACGCCTCCGCCGCCACCTACCTGTGGGCCGCTGAAGTGCTCACCGCCGGGCGCATCGACATTGGCGTGGCTGCGCAGGACTTTACCCAGCCGGACGCCAAGGCCCAGGCCGTGATCGCACAATTCCCCAACATGCAGGCCACGGTAGTCGGCTCGCAAATGCAGGATGCGATCCCGACGTTGGCGGTGCTCGCCGCGTTCAACAACACGCCGGTGCGGTTCACTGAGCTGGCCAACCTGCGGGTCAAGGAATGCGACCGCGTGCAGGCGCTGCATGACGGCTTGAATGAAATCCGCCCGGGCCTGGCGACCATCGAAGGCGACGACCTGCTGGTCGCCAGCGATCCTGCCCTGGCCGGCACGTCGTGCAACGCGCTGATCGACACCCATGCCGACCACCGCATCGCCATGTGCTTTGCCCTGGCCGGGCTGAAGGTGTCGGGTATCCGCATCCAGGACCCGGACTGCGTGGCCAAGACCTATCCTGGGTATTGGACAGCCCTGGGCAGTCTTGGGGTTCATCTGACCTATTGAAGCACTGGCGTCGGGGGGGATGCACATGACAATTCGCCAACCCTGCCCACCCGGCGCCTGCGTCTGCGACCGCGAACAGCTGCTGCAAGCCCCGGGCGCCGACCTGCGCATCCTCAACCTGACGCGCCAGGAAGAGAAGAAGCTGCTTGATCGCCTCGAAGACCTCAAAAACCTGCAAGACCTGCAACACATGCAGCAGCGCATGTACGAACTGCTGGGTATCCGCGTGCATATTGCACCGGGTCACACCGAGGTCAAGAGCATGCGCGGGATCCAGATCGTGATCGACGAATTGCCGGGCATGTGCCGCAAGACCCGTCAATCCATCCCGGCCGCGATCCGTCGAGGCCTGGAGAAACGGCCGGAGATTGCCTACCGCTTGCTCGATGCCCACGACCTGTTTCGCGAAGGTTGAATCAACCGGCGAGCATCTCGGCCTGGAACAGACCTTGGCCGACAGCCCAGGCTTTTTGCAGATGCGCCTGCGCCCCGCCGCTTTCCGAATCCAGCAACAACGCCGACGTCACCACCTTCGCGCCACAGTAATCGAAGATGCCGTAGTCAATCTGCGTGCGCATCGCCTTGGCATAGCCGTGCCGATCAAACGCATCGTCATCGGCTGCGCCCAATGCCAGCAGGTGCACCGGCAAATGCCCGAGTTTTTTTACCATTGGGGTATCGGGACCGTACTCGATGGCCCAGCCGTTGACAAACACACGGTCGATCCAACCTTTGAGCAGGCCCGGCAGCGACCACCAGTAGATCGGGAACGCCAGCACCAAGGCGTCGGCGCGGTCAATGCGCGCCTGTTCGGCGAGCACGTCGCCGGCGGCGTGGCGCGGGCGCGGTGTACCTGATGGTCGGCGGCACCGTAGCGCGGGTCAAAACCTTCGGCGGCAATGTCGGCATTTCGTAGGTGTGTCCCGCCGCGGCAAGCCCGGCGGCCACTTGCGCGGCCACGCTATGAGTGAGGGATTGCGGGTCGTGATGGGCAACAACGATCAGTGCATGCATGACATTGACTCCGTTTGGCGTTAGGCTGGCGCTTAAGTTACGTTTAGTAAGTTAGTCTCGATAAGTTACTTTTGGTATATAAGCATGTCAAGTCCATCCGCCCCTGCCCCGCGTCGTCGCCTTTCCCGTGAAGATCGCTCGCGTCAATTGCTGGACGTCGCCTGGCAACTGGTGCGCGATGAAGGCACCGAAGCCCTGACCCTTGGCCGCCTGGCGGAGTTGGCGGGGGTCACCAAGCCGGTTGTCTACGACCATTTCGTCACCCGTGC
>JAFHKH010000028.1 GCA_016937595.1 Pseudomonas cedrina subsp. fulgida
TGCCTGCGATAGCATCACCCTGGTGTGACAGACACACCTCGGTGTCTGCATCGCAGGCAAGCCAGCTCCCACATTTGTTATGTGTTGTCTGTCAGGCTAGTAAATCCTTCAAGACTTGGGTGAACGCCCGGCTGCTTTCCTCTTCGCCGGCATGTCGCCCATCGCGCACCACCCACTTCCCATTGACCAGCACATCACGCACCTGGCGATCACCGCCCGCAAACAGCCAGCGGTTGAGAATCCCATCCTCCGTCGCCGTCGCCAGGTACGGGTCATTGCCATCCAGCACCAGCCAATCCGCGCGCTTACCCACTTCCAATCGGCCGATCGGCTGGCCCAGTGCCTGGGCGCCACCGTCCAGCGCGGCATCGAACAGCGTACGGCCGACCATCGGCTGATCATTGCGATGCAGGCGATTGCGCCGTTGATCGCGCAGACGCTGGCCATATTCAAGCCAGCGCAGTTCTTCCACCACACTCAATGACACATGGCTGTCGGACCCGATGCCCATGCGCCCACCCTGTGCGAGAAAATCCACCGCCGGGAAAATCCCGTCGCCCAAATTGGCCTCGGTGGTCAGGCACAAACCGGCAATCGCACGGCTCCTGGCCATGCGCGTGACTTCATCGGCATCGGCGTGAGTGGCGTGCACCAGGCACCAGCGCTCATCCACCTCGACATTGTCATACAGCCATTGCAGCGGCCGCTTGCCGCTCCAGGCCAGGCAATCGTTAACTTCTTTCTGCTGTTCGGCGATATGGATATGCACCGGCACCGGGCAGGCTTTATCGCTGGCGGCCAGCACGTGATTGATTTGCTCCGGCGTGACCGCACGCAACGAGTGGAAGCACAGGCCCAGTTGCTGGGCCGGCTGCGCGGCGAGGATTGGCTTCAGGCGCGCCTGCAGCTCCAGATACTGCTCGGTGCTGTTGATAAAGCGCCGCTGGCCTTCATTCGGCGCCTGGCCGCCGAACCCCGAGTGGGTGTAGAGCACAGGCAGCAACGTCAGGCCGATGCCGCTGCCGGACGCCGCCTGGCTGATCTGTCGCGACAGCTCGGTGCGATCGGCATACGGCTGGCCGTCGGTATCGTGGTGCACATAGTGGAACTCGGCTACCGAGGTATAGCCGGCCTTGAGCATCTCGATATACAGCTGGCGCGCGATGACCTGCAATTGCTCCGGACTGATCTGGCCGACCATGCGGTACATCAAGTCGCGCCAGGTCCAGAAACTGTCATTCGGGTTACCGGCCACTTCGGCCAAACCGGCCATGGCGCGCTGGAATGCATGGGAATGCAGGTTCGGCATGCCCGCCAGCACCGGGCCTCTGAGCCGTTCGGCGACCTCGGAGCTGGCGTTGGCCTCGACCTTCTTCAGCAGGCCTTCGGCACTGACTTCAAGACGTACATCATTGGCCCAGCCGGTAGGCAGCAGCGCGCGTTCGGCGAAAAAAGCGGACATGATCAGAACACTCCGGTCGTGTGTTTATTTGTATATACATATACAGACGTTTGCCTGCTCGGTAAACTCCGGCAATCTATGCATCTTTTTCCCCTTGCAAGGATTCCCTGTGCCGACTCCGCCTGCCAAGTCTTCGCTGGCTGCCCACATGGACGAAAGTCCGGCGCCCTTGTATGCCCGCGTTAAACAGATGATCAGCCAGCAGATTCTCAGCGGCAATTGGCCGCCCCATTATCGTGTACCGTCCGAGAGTGAACTGGTCAGCCAGTTGGGTTTCAGCCGCATGACCATCAACCGCGCCCTGCGCGAGCTCACCGCCGAAGGTCTGTTGGTGCGCATGCAGGGCGTGGGCACCTTCGTCGCCGAGCCCAAGAGCCAGTCGGCACTGTTCGAAGTGCACAACATTGCCGATGAAATCGCTTCGCGCGGTCATCGGCATACCTGTCAGGTTATCCACCTGTGCGAAGAGGCCGCCGGTTCCGAGCGCGCCGTCGCCCTGGAAATGCGCGAAGGCGGGCGAGTGTTCCACTCGTTGATCGTGCACTTCGAGAACGATATTCCCGTGCAAATCGAAGACCGCTTCGTCAACGCCCTGGTCGCGCCGGACTACCTGCAACAGGATTTCACCCAGCAAACCCCTTACGCCTATCTCAACCAGGTCGCGCCGCTGACCGAAGGCGAGCACGTGGTCGAAGCCATCCTCGCCGATGCAGCCGAATGCAAGCTGCTGCAGATCGAGCCCAGCGAGCCATGCCTGTTGATTCGCCGACGCACCTGGTCGGGCCGCCAGCCGGTCACCGCCGCGCGTTTGATCCACCCCGGTTCCCGCCACAGCCTGGAAGGACGCTTCAGTAAATGAGCACGCTAAACATCTGGCGGGCAGCCGATTACGTGCGCATGCCGTGGAAAAACGGCGGCGGCAGTACCGAAGAAATTACCCGGGATGCCGGCGAGGGCCTTGAGGGTTTTGGCTGGCGTCTGTCGATTGCCGACATCGCCGAATCGGGCGGTTTCTCCGCCTTCGTCGGTTACCAGCGCGTCATCACCGTGATCCAGGGGGCGGGCATGGTCCTGACCGTGGATGGCGAAGAGCAGCGCGGCTTGCTGCCGCTGCAGCCTTTCGCGTTCAAGGGTGACAGCCAGGTGTCCTGCCGCCTGATCACCGGGCCGATCCGCGACTTCAACCTGATCTATTCGCCACAGCATTACCACGCACGGCTGCAATGGATCGACGGTGTGCAACGGTTTTTCAGTACGGCGCAGACTGTGCTGGTGTTCAGCGTGGCGGATGAGGTGAAGGTGCTGGACCAAACGTTGGGTCATCACGATTGCCTGCAAATCGACGGTAACACCGGCTTACTGGATATTTCCGTAGCCGGTCGCAGTTGCCTGATCGAACTGACCGCACGCGGTTAAAAATGTGGGAGCGGGCTTGCTCGCGAATGCAGTGTATCAGTAGCCGATGAGCTGGCTGACCCACCGCATTCGCGAGCAAGCCCGCTCCCACATTTAATTTGTGCTGTTCACAAAAAATGCTTCTCATCCATCGCACCATTTTGTTACCGAATGCCCCAGCGTGGCGCAAAGCCGCGCTGGCGTAGCAAGCTTCCCTCCCAGCAAAACCGCTCCGTAAGAAATTTCATCAAGCCTCAATGCCCTGGATTTCAAGGCTCACACGCACTTTCCAAAAAAATCCCGATCACTCCCAGTAAAAGTTGGCCGCTTGATTGCATATGCTTGTATGTACAAGTAAAGGTGTGTGCGTAAGAGCTGTCTTCGCACCCACGCCTGCGCATTGATCGCTGAGGAGTTTTTGTTGTGACCAAGCCTACCCAGTTCCGTGATGTTGAAATCCGCGCCGCCCACGGTAACAAGCTCACCGCCAAAAGCTGGCTGACCGAAGCGCCGCTGCGCATGCTGATGAACAACCTTGACCCGCAGGTGGCCGAGAACCCCAAGGAGCTGGTGGTCTACGGCGGTATCGGCCGGGCCGCGCGCAACTGGGAGTGCTACGACCAGATCGTCGAGAGCCTCACGAACCTGAACGACGACGAAACCCTGCTGGTGCAATCCGGCAAACCGGTCGGCGTGTTCAAGACCCACAGCAACGCCCCGCGTGTGCTGATCGCCAACTCCAACCTGGTGCCGCACTGGGCCAGTTGGGAACACTTCAACGAACTGGATGCCAAGGGCCTGGCCATGTACGGCCAGATGACCGCTGGCAGCTGGATCTACATCGGCAGCCAGGGCATCGTCCAAGGCACCTACGAAACCTTTGTCGAAGCCGGCCGCCAGCATTACGACAGCAACCTCAAAGGCCGTTGGGTATTGACGGCGGGCCTGGGCGGCATGGGCGGCGCACAGCCATTGGCCGCCACCCTGGCTGGCGCGTGCTCGCTGAACATCGAGTGCCAACAGGTCAGCATCGATTTCCGCTTGAACAGCCGCTATGTCGACGAGCAAGCCGCCGACCTCGACGACGCCCTGGCGCGCATCGCCAAGTACACCCAGGAAGGCAAGGCCATCTCCATCGCCCTGCTGGGTAACGCGGCGGAAATCCTGCCGGAACTGGTCAAGCGCGGCGTGCGCCCGGACATGGTCACCGACCAGACCAGCGCCCACGACCCGCTCAACGGTTACCTGCCGGCCGGCTGGACCTGGGACGAGTACCGCGCCCGCGCCAAGACCGAACCGGCAGCCGTGATCAAGGCCGCCAAACAGTCGATGGCCGTGCACGTCAAAGCGATGCTGGAATTCCAGAAACAAGGCATCCCGACCTTCGACTACGGCAACAACATCCGTCAGATGGCCCAGGAAGAGGGCGTGCAGAACGCCTTCGACTTCCCAGGCTTCGTACCGGCCTACATCCGTCCCTTGTTCTGCCGTGGCATCGGCCCGTTCCGTTGGGCGGCGCTGTCCGGCGACCCGCAAGACATCTACAAGACCGACGCCAAAGTCAAAGAACTGATCCCGGACGACGCCCACCTGCACAACTGGCTGGACATGGCCCGCGAGCGCATCAGCTTCCAGGGCCTGCCGGCGCGCATTTGCTGGGTAGGCCTGGGCCAGCGCGCCAAGCTGGGCCTGGCCTTCAACGAAATGGTACGCAGCGGCGAGTTGTCGGCGCCAGTGGTGATCGGCCGTGACCACCTCGACTCCGGCTCGGTCGCCAGCCCCAACCGCGAAACCGAGTCCATGCAGGACGGTTCCGACGCCGTGTCCGACTGGCCACTGCTCAACGCCTTGCTCAACACCGCCAGCGGCGCAACCTGGGTGTCGCTGCACCACGGCGGCGGCGTGGGCATGGGCTTCTCCCAGCACTCGGGCATGGTCATTGTCTGCGACGGTACGGACGAGGCGGCCGAGCGGATTGCCCGCGTATTGCACAACGACCCGGCCACCGGCGTGATGCGCCATGCGGATGCTGGCTATCAGATTGCGATCGATTGCGCCAAGGAGCAGGGCCTCAATCTGCCGATGATCAAATAACCCATGGGGGAGCGGGCTTGCTCGCGAATGCGGTGTGTCAGCTTGCACATCCGATACTGACCCACCGCTTTCGCGAGCAAGCCCGCTCCCACATGTGATCTGCTGTGAACCAGAAAGCAATCCACCAGAGGTTGACCACGCATGGCCGCAAACGACACCACCCCATTGATCGAAAGGCGTTCGATCGATTACATCCCGGAAGCGGAAAGACACGGTCGTCTGTTCAGCCAGTTCACCCTGTGGATGGGCGCCAACCTGCAGATCACCGCGATTGTCACCGGGGCCCTGGCTGTGGTGCTGGGTGGTGATGTGTTCTGGTCGTTGATCGGTCTGTTGATCGGCCAACTGATCGGCGGCGGCGTCATGGCGCTGCATGCGGCGCAAGGGCCCAAGCTTGGCCTGCCGCAGATGATCTCCAGCCGGGTGCAGTTCGGTGTGTATGGCGCGGCGATTCCGATCGTGCTGGTGTGCCTGATGTACCTCGGCTTCACCGCCACGGGCACCGTGCTGTCCGGCCAGGCGTTGGGCCAGTTGTTCGGGGTCAGCGACAGCGTCGGCATCCTGATCTTCGCCAGTGTCATTGTGCTGGTCACGGTGCTGGGTTACCGGGTGATCCATTTCATCGGCCGTGTTGCCAGCGTCATTGGCGTGATTGCCTTTGTCTACCTGTTCAGCCGCCTGATCAGCCAGACCGACGTTGGCGCACTCCTGCAGATCCGCCACTTCAGTTGGAGCAGCTTTTTGCTGGCGGTGTCGCTCGCGGCCTCCTGGCAAATCGCCTTCGGCCCTTATGTGGCGGACTATTCACGCTACTTGCCGAGCAACACCTCTTCGGTGAAGACCTTTCTCGCCGCGGGTGCCGGTTCGGTGATTGGCGCGCAGGTGGCGATGGTGCTCGGCGTGTTCGCCGCCGCCATGTCCAACGGCCAATTCGCTGGTCATGAAGTGGCTTATATCGTGGGCCTGAGTGGCACGGGGGCAACCGCTGCGCTGCTGTATTTCAGCATTGCCTTCGGCAAGGTCACCATCTCGACGCTGAATTCCTACGGCAGCTTCATGTGCATCGCGACCATTATCAGTGGCTTTCGCGGACGGCTGGAGGTCACGCGGTTGCAGCGCCTGGTGTTCGTGCTGTTGATTGTCGGTGCCGCAACCCTGATCGCGCTGCTCGGCCAGCACTCGTTCCTCGGTGCGTTCAAGTCGTTCATCCTGTTCCTGCTGGCGTTCTTCACGCCATGGAGCGCGATCAACCTGGTGGATTACTACTGCATTACCCGCGAACGCTATGACGTGCCGGCGCTGGCCGACCCGAACGGTCGCTATGGCCGCTGGAACCTGCTGGGTATCGGTGTTTATGTGTTCGGTGTGCTGGTGCAACTGCCGTTCATCTCCACCAAATTCTACACCGGCCCCCTGGTGGCTGCGCTGGGTGATGTGGATATCTCCTGGATCATCGGCCTGGTGCTTCCCGCCGCCGTCTATTACCTGTGCGCAAAAAAATGGCACAGCGCTGTACCTGATCATCTGATCCTGCCGCCAGAGCAGGGCGCTACACCCACTAAGGCCGGGCTGGTTGCACAGGCCTGATGGGACGTGGACAGGGCAGGATGCCTACTGACTGCCGTAATCCATTTCAAGATTGGGAGCGTCACAACAATGAAAATGACTAAGACTCTGTTGGCCACACTGTTTGCTACAGGCTTGCTGGCCTCTGCAGGCGCCCAGGCGGCCGGTTGGTGCGAATCCGGCAAGCCGGTGAAATTCGCCGGCCTGAACTGGGAAAGCGGCATGTTGCTCACCGACATCCTGCAAACCGTGCTGGAAAAAGGCTACGGCTGCAAAACCGACAGCCTGCCGGGCAACTCCATCACCATGGAAAACGCCCTGAGCAGTAACGACATCCAAGTGTTTGCCGAAGAATGGGTCGGCCGCAGCGAAGTCTGGAACAAGGCCGAGAAGGCCGGCAAAGTCGTCGGCGTCGGTGCACCGGTCGTTGGCGCCATCGAAGGCTGGTATGTGCCGCGTTATGTCATCGAAGGCGACGCCAAGCGCAAGCTGGAAGCCAAGGCCCCGGGCCTGAAAAACATCGCCGACCTGGCCAAGTACGCCTCGGTGTTCAAAGACCAGGAAGAGCCGTCCAAAGGCCGCTTCTATAACTGCCCGGCCGGCTGGACCTGCGAGCTGGACAACAGCGAAATGCTCAAAAGCTACGGCCTGGAAAGCACCTACACCAACTTCCGCCCAGGCACCGGCCCGGCGCTGGATGCGGCGGTGCTCTCAAGCTACAAGCGTGGCGAGCCGATCCTGTTCTACTACTGGTCGCCCACTCCGCTGATGGGCCAGGTCGACCTGGTCAAGCTGGAAGAAAAACCTGGCGTGGATAAAACCGTGAGCATCAAGGTCGGCCTGTCCAAGACCTTCCACGAGCAGGCCCCGGAACTGGTGGCCGTGCTGGAAAAGGTCAACCTGCCGATCGACCTGCTCAACCAGAACCTGGGGCGCATGGCCAAAGAGCGCATCGAATCGCCGAAACTGGCGAAGATCTTCCTCAAGGAACACCCTGAAGTCTGGCACGCCTGGGTCAGTGAAGACGCAGCCAAGAAAATCGACGCGGCCTTGTAGGTCGAGTGTGTCCGGCTACCCTGAGGGGTGGCCGGGCGACTGGCCGCAACCCATTGGATCGAGAGCACGCTATGTTTCCTGAGAGTTTTACGTTTTCCATCGCCGACTGGGTCAACGGTTGGGTGGACGCGTTGGTCACCAACTACGGCGATGTGTTCCGGCATATCTCCGACACCCTGCTATGGGCCATCGTCAACCTGGAAGGCCTGCTGCGCGCAGCGCCCTGGTGGCTGATGCTCGCCATCGTCGGCGCCGTGGCCTGGCATGCCACGCGCAAGGTCGTGACCACGGCGGTCATTGTCGGTCTGCTGTTCCTGGTCGGCGCGGTCGGCCTGTGGGACAAGCTGATGCAGACCCTGGCCTTGATGCTGGTCGCCACGGTGATCTCGGTGCTGATCGGCATTCCGCTGGGCATCCTGTCGGCGCGCAGCAACCGCCTGCGTTCGGTGCTCATGCCGCTGCTGGACATCATGCAAACCATGCCCAGCTTCGTGTACCTGATTCCGGTGCTGATGCTGTTCGGCCTCGGCAAGGTCCCGGCGATTTTCGCCACGGTGATCTATGCCGCGCCGCCGCTGATCCGCCTCACCGACCTGGGCATTCGCCAGGTCGACGGCGAAGTCATGGAGGCCATCAATGCGTTTGGCGCCAACCGCTGGCAACAACTGTTCGGCGTACAACTGCCGCTGGCGCTGCCCAGCATCATGGCCGGGATTAACCAGACCACCATGATGGCCTTGTCGATGGTGGTGATCGCTTCGATGATCGGCGCCCGTGGCCTGGGTGAAGACGTGCTCGTCGGCATCCAGACCCTCAACGTTGGCCGTGGCCTCGAAGCCGGGCTGGCGATTGTGATTCTTGCCGTGGTCATCGACCGCATTACCCAGGCCTATGGTCGTCCACGGCATGAGGCGAACAAATGACCAGTGTCAGCAAAATCGAAGTCAAGAACGTCTTCAAGATCTTCGGCAATCGCTGCAAGGATGCGCTGGCCCTGATTGGCCAGGGCAAGACCAAGGACCAGGTGCTGGCCGAGACCGGCTGCGTGGTCGGCGTGAACGACCTGTCGCTGAGCATCGCCACCGGTGAGATCTTCGTGATCATGGGCCTGTCGGGCTCTGGCAAGTCGACCCTGGTGCGCCACTTCAACCGGCTCATCGACCCCACCAGCGGCGCGATCCTGGTGGACGGCGAAGACATCCTGCAACTGGACATGGAGGCCCTGCGCCAATTCCGCCGGCACAAGATCAGCATGGTGTTCCAGAGCTTCGGCCTGCTGCCCCACAAGAGCGTGCTCGACAACGTCGCCTACGGCCTCAAGGTGCGTGGCGAGACCAAGCAGGTGTGCGCCGAACGCGCGTTGCACTGGATCGAAACCGTGGGCCTCAAGGGCTACGAAAACAAATACCCGCACCAGCTCTCCGGCGGCATGCGCCAGCGCGTCGGCCTGGCCCGTGCGTTGGCGGCGGACACCGACATTATCCTGATGGACGAAGCCTTCAGCGCCCTCGACCCGTTGATTCGCGCCGAGATGCAGGACCAGTTGCTGGAGTTGCAAAAGACCCTGCACAAAACCATCGTGTTCATCACCCACGACCTCGACGAGGCCGTGCGCATCGGTAACCGCATCGCGATCCTCAAGGACGGCAAGCTGATCCAGGTCGGCACCCCGCGCGAGATCCTGCATTCGCCGGCGGATGAGTATGTGGATCGGTTTGTCCAGCGGCGGGCGGCGGTGGTGTAACTGATCGTTCCACTATCCGCGTGGGAATGCATCCCGTGACGCTCTGCGTCACTCCCTGACAGCGGGACGCG
>JAFHKH010000280.1 GCA_016937595.1 Pseudomonas cedrina subsp. fulgida
GTCGCCGGCATGGAAACCGGCTTCTTCCAGCTCACCGCGCACAACGACGGCAGCCTCGACACACGCCCTCGGCGAGTGCGTGCACCCACGCCCGGCATGCGCCTGAACGACGGACGCTGTGATCGCCAGGGCGTTTCTGGGCCGGCAGCATGGTGCTGAACATGGGCCTGAACGCGGCCGAAGGCATCTTGTATCGCTACGCAGCCGGTTCGGCGCCGCATGCCCAACTGGACGGTTTCATCACCCTCAACGGCCTGGCCTTCAGCCCCGATGGCCGCACGATGTACGCCTCGGATTCGCACCCACTGGTGCAGCAGGTCTGGGCGTTCGATTACGACATCGACACCGGCACGCCGTCCAATCGCCGCGTGTTCGTGGACATGCACCAGCACCTCGGCCGCCCCGACGGCGCCGCCGTGGATGCCGAGGGCTGCTACTGGATCTGCGCCAACGACGCCGGGCTGGTCCACCGCTTCACCCCCGACGGTCGCCTCGACCGTTCCCTCGCCGTACCGGTGAAAAAACCCACCATGTGCGCCTTCGGCGGCAGTCGCCTGGACACCCTGTTCGTCACCTCGATCCGTGACGACCAGAGTGAGCAGTCGCTGTCCGGCGGCGTGTTTGCCCTCAACCCCGGCACCACCGGTTTGCCGGAGCCCACGTTCACCCTCTAGCTGCATCGTTGTGCCTTGAATACAACAATAACAAGACAGGAATAAACCCCCATGGACTTCAAACGCACCTTGCTCGCCGCTGCATTCTTTACCCTCAGCAGCGCCGCCCACGCGCTGGAAATCAAATTCGCCGACATCCACCCCGCCGGCTACCCCACGGTCGTCGCCGAAGAGAATATGGGCAAGGCCCTGACCAAGGAAAGCAACGGCGAACTGACCTTCAAGTACTTCCCGGGCGGTGTCCTGGGTTCCGAGAAGGAAGTGGTCGAACAGGCCCAGGTCGGCGCCATCCAGATGACTCGCGTCAGCCTCGGCATCGTCGGCCCGGTGGTGCCGGACGTGAACGTGTTCAACCTGCCGTTCGTGTTCCGCGACCAGGCGCATATGCGCAAGGTCATCGACGGCGAGATCGGCGATGAGATCCTCGCCAAGATCACCAACTCCGAGTTCGGCCTGGTGGCCCTGGCCTGGATGGACGGTGGCACGCGCAACCTTTACACCAAGAAACCGGTGCGCAAGATCGAAGACCTCAAGGGCATGAAGATCCGCGTGCAAGGCAACCCGCTGTTCATCGATACCTTCAATGCCATGGGCGCCAACGGCATTGCCATGGACACCGGCGAGATTTTCAGCGCCCTGCAGACCGGCGTGATCGACGGCGCGGAAAACAACCCGCCGACGATGCTGGAGCACAACCACTTCCAGAACGCCAAGTACTACACCCTCACCGAGCACCTGATCCTGCCCGAACCCATCGTGATGTCGAAAATCACTTGGAACAAACTCACCCCCGCGCAGCAAGACATGCTGAAAAAAGCCGCCAAGGCCGCCCAGGCTGACGAGCGCGTGTTGTGGGACGCCAAGTCCGCCAGCAGTGAAGCCAAGCTCAAGGCCGCCGGTGTCGAGTTCATCACCGTGGACAAAAAGCCCTTCTATGACGCCACCGCTGCGGTTCGCGCCAAGTACGGCGCGCCTTACGCTGACATCTTCAAGCGTATCGACGCAGTCCAGTAAGCACCCTCCCCCCTAGCTAGGCCCGGCGCGGTCGACACCGACGCGCCCGGTTACGGTGAACGCCATGAAGAATTTACTGCTGCGCATCAACGACCGCATCTACATGACCTGCATCTGGGTCGCCGGCCTCGCGGTATTGGGGGTGGCACTGATCATTCCCTGGGGCATCTTTGCCCGCTACGTCCTCGGCACCGGCTCCAGTTGGCCGGAACCCACCGCCATCCTGCTGATGCTGGTGTTCACCTTCATCGGCGCCGCCGCCAGCTACCGCGCCGGGGCGCATATGTCGGTGGCCATGGTCACTGACCGCCTGCCACCGCGCCAGCGCCAGCTCGTCGGCATCGTCTCGCAATTGCTGATGGGCACCATCTGCCTGTTCATGACCATTTGGGGCAGCAAGCTGTGCCTGTCCACCTGGAACCAGTTCATGAGCGCCATTCCCACCTTGCGCGTGGGCATCACCTATATGCCGATCCCGATTGGCGGGCTGCTGACCCTGATTTTTGTCGTGGAAAAACTCCTGTTCGGTGACCAGAGCAACCGTCGGGTCGTGCGTTTTGATCTGGTTGAAGAAAGCGAAGGGGCCGCCTGAAATGGACGCATTGATTCTGTTGGGCAGTTTTATCGCCTTGATCCTGATCGGCATGCCTGTGGCCTATGCCCTGGGCTTGTCGGCGCTGATCGGCGCGTGGTGGATCGACATCCCGTTCCAGGCCCTGATGATTCAGGTCGCCGGCGGAGTGAACAAGTTTTCGCTGATGGCCATTCCGTTCTTCGTGCTGGCCGGGGCGATCATGGCCGAGGGCGGCATGTCGCGGCGGCTGGTGGCGTTCGCCGGTGTGCTGGTGGGCTTCGTGCGCGGCGGCCTGTCGTTGGTGAACATCATGGCCTCGACGTTTTTCGGCGCGATTTCCGGCTCGTCGGTGGCCGACACCGCCTCGGTCGGTTCGGTGCTGATCCCGGAAATGGAAAGGCGTGGCTACCCGCGCGAATTCGCCACGGCGGTGACCGTCAGTGGTTCGGTGCAAGCGCTGCTGACCCCGCCCAGCCATAACTCGGTGCTCTACTCCCTGGCAGCCGGCGGTACGGTCTCGATCGCTTCGCTGTTCATGGCCGGCGTCGTGCCGGGCTTGCTGATGAGCGCGTGCCTGATGGTGCTGTGCCTGATCTTCGCGAAAAAGCGCGACTACCCCAAGGGTGAAGTGATTCCGTTGAAGCAGGCGCTGAAAATCGCCGCCGACGCGCTCTGGGGCCTGATGGCCATGGTGATCATCCTCGGCGGCATCCTCTCGGGTATTTTCACCGCCACCGAATCCGCCGCGATTGCCGTGCTGTGGGCGTTCTTCGTGACCATGTTCATCTACCGCGACTACAAATGGAACGAGCTGCCCAAGCTGATGCACCGCACGGTGCGCACCATTTCCATCGTGATGATCCTGATCGCCTTCGCCGCCAGCTTCGGCTACATCATGACCCTGATGCAGATCCCGGCGAAGATCACCACGATGTTCCTGACCCTGTCGGACAACCGCTACGTGATCCTGATGTGCATCAACGTCATGCTGCTGTTGCTCGGCACGGTGATGGACATGGCGCCGCTGATCCTGATCCTTACGCCGATCCTGCTGCCGGTGGTGCTGG
>JAFHKH010000281.1 GCA_016937595.1 Pseudomonas cedrina subsp. fulgida
AGCGTGGGAACGATCACGCCAGCTCCCACACGTTTGAGTTGAGGTTATTTGCATTCCTGCGCAGCAAGCTCAAGCCGCGACGGCTTGATCGCCGAGGCCAGCGGCTTGCGCTCATACAGGAACACCTTGCCGCCATCCTGGGACTTGTAGGCCTCCAGTACATCATCGGCGGCAAACTTGCTGGTCAACAGCACTTTGGCGTGGCGCGAGTTCTGCGTCACGGTGGAGGTGATGCCATGCTTTTCCAGCTTGGGCAGCACACATTGCACATAGGTCTCGGGGTCCTTGGTAGTTTGCAGGGTCAGCGTCGGCGCGTTGGGGGCGGAAACACACCCCGCCAGCAACAGAGAACCAAAGGCCAAGCCCGGGGCGAAAAAAGCGCGCATGAAAAATTCCTGAGTATAAAAATAAAAGTTCACATCAACCCGCACGTTGCCCGGCACGAAGCAGTGCCTTGAGCGACGCATCGAACTGCTTCAAGGCGTCGAGCTGCACATCCCGCTGCTGCTCGATCTGCGCAGCGACTTCCGGCGCCGCCTTGTCATGCACCCATACCGACGGCACCTGCTTGTGCACCGCGCCTTCAGCCTTGGCGATGTATTGCAGGTTCGCGTCATAGAACCGCGCAATAAACCGCGCCTCGACCTGATCGTTACGCTGGGTCAGCAGTTGGTTATGGGTATCGAGCATCACCACCACGTCGGGGCGAGCCTGCACCAGGGCATCCAGGTTGTCGTACACGGTGACCGACAAAAACGTGCCTTGCAGCGAGCTCATCAACCAATCGATGGCCAGTTCCGGGTCGGAGCTGTTGACGAATGCCTGGCGGATACGCCCGTCAAGGGCATCCTTGGCGCCATTCAAGGCCATGTCGTGGTAGCGTTCAAGGTAGCTGAGGTTATCGCGGGTATTATCGCTCAACAACACACCCACCGATTGCGCGTGCTGCAGGGAGTTTACGCTACCAACAATAGGTAGCAAGTGGCCATCACGCAAATCATCGGCGATTGCCGCGTTGTTGAGCACCGCAGCGCCCAGCATCACCAGGATTGAAACCAGCTGAATAAACGTCCTCATCGCGCATTTCCTTGAACAGCGTCTCGATGGGGCGATTTTGCGCTTTTGCAGCAAAAACAGAACTTGCGTTGCGTGATGGTGACTATTATCTGAACCGATAGTGCCCTCCCATAAAACCTATAAGGACCCCCGCCATGAAGCCTCACCAGAAAACCTTCGACCGCATCCGCGAAGCCGTCCTGCCGGAATTTCGCGAGCGGATCGCCGATTACCTGGTCGAGTATGAAAATGTCCTGCAGGACGAGACCGCGGATGTGCGCCAGGCTTACGCCAGCGCCCAGCAACTGCGCGGTTACCTGCGCGGCTTGAACACCACGCGGGTGCTGGGCATGGCGGATTGGGAAGACCTGGACCGGCGTGTGGAACAGGCATGTCTAGCCGTGATGGAAGCCGAATAAGCGCCTCGGGGTGTCGATCAGCAAGGCCTGCCGGACGTCCTCGGAAAGGCCCAGCGCCTGACGTTGCTCCACCACGCTGGCGTAGCGGGTAGTCGCTTCGTGCTGGGTATGCGGCCAATCACTGCCCCACACCAGGCGCTGCAAACCGAAGCTCTGCCGCAGCAAAGGCATGGCCTGGCAAGCAAACGCCAGGTTCTGCGCCGGCGTGCCCGCCAAGCGGTAGATACCCGAGACTTTCAGCCATAACTGGCCGCTGAGGCCCCATTCCAGCAATTGGGCAAAGCCACGCTGCTCGACGCCCAGTCGCGCATCGGGCCGTCCGAAATGATCGATGACCAGCTTCACCCCGAACGGCAGCAGTTGCCGCACCAGGCGCGGCAAGTCGTCTACCTCGCGATGCACTTCCACATGCCAGTCCAGCGCAACGAGGTGTTCGAAGAACGCCTTCCAACCGTGCTCGGCAAAATCCGGCAGTTCCCGCCCCACCAGATTCAAGCGCACCCCTACCACACCAGCGCGGGCCATGGCCTGTAAAGCATCGCGCGAAATATCGCGCGACACCACCACCACGCCGCGTAACTGATCGGGTGCGTGCTGCAAGGCGGCCAGCAGGTAGCGGTTGTCGGTGCCCAAAAAGCTCGGCTGCACCAGCACGCCATGGCTCAGGCCGTTGGCGTGCAAGTGACCGAGGTAGTCCGCCAGCGTGGCGTCGTAGCCCGGGGTGTAGCGACGTTCACCGGCCAGGGTCAGCGCCTGACTGAATACATGGGCGTGGGCATCGATGCCGGTGATGGGCGTGAAGCGGTTATCAAGCATGGCGTTCGTCTGTTGAAAGTAAGGAAGATCAAGCCTGGGCACGCTGGCCCGCGGGTGCGCTGTCGGCCGGCGCAGCCTGCAGCGTGCGGCCGCGGGTTTCCGGCAGGCACAGCGCGGCGATCACCGCGACGCCGTAGGCAATCCCGGCATCGATACCGATAGCCGTGCCCAGGGACATCGAATCACTCATATGCCCCACCAGGAACGGAAACACCGCCGACAGCACGCGCCCGAAGTTGTAGCAAAAACCCACGCCCGCGCCGCGCACATCCGCCGGGTACAGCTCATTGAACAGCGCCCCCAGGCTGGCCGGAATCCCCGCGGCGAAAAAGCCCAGCGGGAAGCCCAGGAACAGCATCTGGGTATTGCTCAACGGCAGGAACACATACGCCTGGACGGTGACCACGCAGCACAGGGCGAACAGCACGATATTCTTGCGCCGGCCGATGCGGTCAATCAGCATTCCGCTGACCACGCAGCCGCACCAGAACGCAAAAATGATCACCGCCAGGTACCCCCCGGAGTTGAGCACCGAGAGGTTGCGTTCGGTCTTGAGGAAGGTCGGCAACCAGGTCATCACCGCGTGGTAACCGCCATGGGCCCCCAGGCCCAGCAAGCCGCCGAACAAGGTGACGCGGATCAGTTCGGGGCGGAATATACCCGACAATGATTTGAAGAAACTCTGCGGGATTGCCTGTTCTTTTTGCAGGCGCTGGAAGCTGTCGGGCTCTTCGACATTGCGCCGTACCCAGATGATCAGGAACGACGGCAACAGGCCGACCACAAACATCACGCGCCAGGCCATGTCCTGCGGGACCCACGAATAGATCAGCGCAAACACCCCGACCGCCATGCCCCAACCCACGGCCCAGGCGCTTTGCACCGTGCCCATGACTTTACCGCGATATGTTGGGTTGATGGTCTCGGCCATCAACACCGCGCCTGCCGCCCATTCACCGCCGATGCCGAAGCCTTGCAGCGCCTTGACGATCAACAATTGATGGAAACCGGTCACAAACGCCGACAGAAAAGTGAAAAACGAAAACCACAGGATCATCCATTGCAAGGTGCGCACCCGGCCGTAACGGTCGGACAAGGTCCCTCCGACCCAACCGCCAATGGCCGAAGTGATCAGCGTGACTGCGCTGATCAGCCCGGCGTCGCCCTTGCTCAGGGCAAACGCGGCAATCAGTGCCGGAATCGCCAGGCCGAACATTTGCACTTCCAGTGCGTCGAGGGACCACCCGCCGAAGCAGGCCCAGAACGTTTTGCGCTCCCGAGGAGTGACTTGGCGATACCAACTGAACATGATTTTTATCCTTATAGGTCAAACGCGAGGCAGCCGGGCGCGAACCGCGCCAAAGCCGGCCAGTGTTGGGTAAACAGACAGGGCTGCCGGTGTGGGGTCAGCGAATATCCACGCGGTAGCGGAAATGCTCGGCGTGCCCACGCGAGCGCCGCCACTCCAAGGGCTGGCCGGCGTAATCGCGGGCCAACCGCTCGATCACCACCACCGGGCTGTTGACCGGCACCTGCAGCAGACGCGCGTAGACCTCATTGACCGATTCGGCAGTAAGGGTTTCCTCGGCCGAAGCCACCACTTGCCCGCAGACACTTTCATACACCGGGTAAAGCAGCGGGCCCTGCCGGGACAGGTCGATGTCGAGCAAGGCCTGGAAACGTGTATGCGGCAGCCAGATTTCTTCGGCCAGCAACGGCTGTACGTCCAATAGACGGGTCCGCATGATGCGAATCACCTGAGCCGCAGGCGCCAGGCCCAGCGCTTCACTAACGGCAGAAGGCGCGGCCACGGACTCGACCGTCAGGATGCGGCTTTGCGGCACCTGGCGCTCGCCCGACGGGCCTTGAAAACGGAAGAAACGAAACAGGGAAGACTGAAATTGCGGGCGCCGCACGAAGGTGCCTCGGCCCTGCTGACGCTCCAGGATGCCCTCGTTCACCAGCGCATCCACCGCTTTGCGCACGGTACCGGTAGACAGTTCGTACTCGGCGGACAGCACCGCTTCGGTGGGGATGGCTTCGCCGGGACGCCAGCGATTATTGGCGATCTGTTCGACCAAATGATCGCGCAGACGTTGATAAAGCGGCAGGCGGGCATCACTGGAGAGTGTATTCATGGGCCACATTCACTTTGTTATTTAGTCATATATATGAATAGGCCGAGAGTATTTGCCCGTACGATGACGCCTGTCAAGGGCGTCACCGCGTGAGGAGGATGAATGGCAGGTTTATAACCCAGGGCGTTGCAGGTTGACCCACGCCTGCACGGACGGTCGCTGCCATTGGCGTTGCGCGTAAGTCACCAGTTCAGCCGGCACCTTGTCGCCGTTGAGAATCAGGCGATTGAGCATCAACGCCAGGTCCACATCGGCAATCGACCATTCGCCGAACAGGTGCGCCGCATTACCCGCCAACAGCGTCTGCGCCGCACTGATCAACTTGGCGGCTGCCGCTTCGGCCACGGGCGACAACGGCGGCATCTTCTGCCCGTAGAACACCACCAGCGTCGAGCGCTCCTGACGGATCGGCAGCAAGTCGCTGCGCAGCCACGCCTGCACCTGCCGCGCCCTCGCCCGCTGCCTGGGATCGGCCGGGTACACCGTCGTCTGCGGGTGTACATCGTCCAGGTATTCGGTGATCGCTGACGACTCCGACAGCGCAAAGTCGCCGTCCACCAACGTCGGCACGCGCCGGGTCAGGGACAGGTGGGCGAAGTCAGCCGCCTGCTGCTGCGCGGCGTCCAGGTCCAGGGTGAGCATGTCAAAAGCCAGGCCTTTTTCCCGCAGGGTGACAAACACCGACAGGGCGTAGGGGCTGACATATAGATGGTCGACATACAGACGCAACGGACGCGGGTTCATAGCGATTCTCCTTGAGTGAACCACCACGCTACGAGATGTGCGACGAGAAAGACAATGCGCTGTTTTTATGGGGGCATTCCTTGTCGGAATACCGGTTAACCGGCAACCAGAAATGGCCGCGATCAGTGTGGGAGCGGGCTT
>JAFHKH010000282.1 GCA_016937595.1 Pseudomonas cedrina subsp. fulgida
ATGCTCAACGCCCTGCTGTTTGCGCTGATCGGCATGGAGTTGCTGCTGTTGCCCTTCAACTGGCTGCACATATTCGCCGCCAGCCTGCTGGCCGTGGCGATCCTGCTGTCGCGCCTGCTGACGGTAGCCCCGGCAATCCTGTTGCTGCGGCGCTGGCGCACGTGCCGCGCGGCACCATTCGCATCCTGACCTGGGGCGGTTTGCGCGGTGGCGTGTCGGTCGCACTGGCGCTGGCTCTGCCCTTGGGCCCGGAGCGTGACTTGCTGCTGAGCATCACCTATATCGTGGTGCTGTCATCGATCCTGCTGCAGGGCTTGAGCATCGGCAAGCTGGTCAAGCGCGTGACCCGGGACGAGCCCCAGGCCGCGCCAGACGCTCACTGATCCTTGTTGATGGGCTGCGGATGCCTCGGGTCCGCAGCTTTCTTGCCCGGCAGGCTGCTTTCACTGCGAATCTGCGCATGGCTGATCAGCGCAAAGATAAAGCTGCCGCCAATGATATTGCCCGCCAGGGTCGGCCCGGCGAACACCAGCCAGAAGTCTTCCCACGGCAGTTCACCGGCAAACACCAGGTAAGACACTTCCGCCGAGCCGACGACGATGTGGGTGAAATCCCCCAGTGCCATCAGGTAAGTAATCAGGATGATGATGAACATCTTGGCGCTTTCCATGGACGGGATCATCCACACCATGGTGGCGATCATCCACCCGGAAATAATGCCCTTGGCGAACATCTGGCCAGCGTCGTTCTCCATGATCTTGCGCCCGATTTCGAGGAAGGCCAGGTCGGTCTTGGTATCGAAGATCGGCAGGTGCAACATCACATAAGCCACCAGCAAGGTACCGCACAGGTTGCCCACCAGCACCACTGTCCATAGCCGCAGTAGCCGGCCGGCGTTGCTCAGGGTGGGCTTGCTCATCACCGGCAGCACGGCGGTCAGGGTGTTTTCGGTGAACAATTGCTGGCGCGCCAGGATCACCGCGAGGAAGCCCGCGCAATAACCGAAGCTGGCGATCACCTTGAAGCCTTCGCCATCCGGCAGGCGCGAGTTGAGCAGCCCCATCGCCATCAACGACAGGCCCATGGTCAAGCCGGCCGCCAATGCCGACCACCATAAGGCAGCGACACTGCGCTCCAGCTCCTGATCACCCTGGGTACGGATAATTTCGTGCAGTACAGCCGCGCGGGGCGGCTGGTTATCGTCGACGTCCTGCTGTTCTTCCTGCGACAGATTCGGGGTTTTGCCTGCTTCGTCGGTGGCCATGATGATCCAGAGTCCAAGGGGTGCCTGTAGCTACGACACGCGGCCACAGTGGCTGTTCAGTGGCCCGGCAACTAAACCTGCAGCTTCCAGGCCTTGGCCATCTCCACCGTGGTGGCGCTGGAGGCGTTGTCCCAGGGTTTTTGACGCGCTCGGTAGTGGGCGCTGAGGGTATCGAGCACTCGGTTGAACGCTTGGGGCGTGGTTGCCCAGGCCAAATCCTGAGCCGCACGGTGCAACAGCTCAACGTTTGACTCGGGTTGACCAGGTCGAAACAACGAGGGGTAGATCACCTCCCGAGTGAAGTTTTCCGCCTTCGTCGCAATATCGCGCAGTTGCATCTCGGCGACGCCACTGCCGAGGACTTTGGATACCGGCAAGGCCTTGTCCGCTATCTGCCTGGCCGCCACTTGCAGCAACTGCTGGAAGTTGCGCTGGCCTGCAACATTGAGGCGCCGCCCCAACCAATCGACCTGTTCCGGCCGTTGAGCGAGAGCGTCCAGGTTGCGCAGTGCGGATGAAATGCTCGCCGTGAACGCCAGTGCACCCGGTGACTGATTGGCCTGGGTAATGGCGCGGTCGAGGGTCTGCAACGCCTGTTGCGCATTCTCGCGAAACATCAACACGCCCGCGGCAGCCGGGTCTTTTTGCAGCGCCGGTTGCACGCTGTCGAGCATTTCATCGTCCATGGCCAGCACCGCCTCATCCAATGAACGAAACGCGTGATGCTCAAGCGCCTTGGTGCGGCGCTCCAAATGCGCCTCTACGGCATGACAGGCCTTTGCCTGCAGGAGCTGCTTCTCCTCATCCGGCATCGTGAAGTTGACCGTGCCGCCGAGCAGACCGCGAAAGTCGCCCTTCTCGGTCCTCAGGGGCAATGTCACCATCTGATCGGCGAATGCTTCGAGCTGTTTGCCCTGGAAGGCGTTAGCGGCCGCATGCGCAACGCCCGTGACGCGGTCGAGCACATCGCTGAAAAAACTGCCACTGCGCGCTGGCGCATCAGTGAAGTCGGACTCGAACCTGACGATCAACGATTCAGGCTTGTTCAGGGGGCTATCGGGAAATGCCCTCTGCACCACGCCCGGTGCCGGAGTATTGAGCAACAAGCCACCGTCCTTGAACGCAGTGGCTTGAGCCGCCGCCTGGAAGCCATGGCCTTGCTCCACAGGGCTTTGGAAGACCATCGGCAAGGAGCCCGAAATATGCGCCGCCCGTGCGATGTCCATTTCCGGCGTCAGGCTGGCGTTAAACACCACCAACTGCGGACGGCCCTCAAACATGCCGGTACCGGTGATACTCAGTTGCTTGATCGCGGGAATATGCCGGCTCAATACCTCAAGATCGCCAAACGTCGGTGCGCCACCGGCACTCAGCTTGTCAGCGATGCGCATGACTTCGGCCGGCCGGGTTTCTCGAGGGGTTTGCGCGATATGCGCAAGAATCGACTGACGCGACTCATTGCGGATCATTTCTTCAAGGGGCACGGCTTCGGTCTGCAGGCGCGGCAGCAGAGTCATCAACATCTGCGAAATAGTGCCGACGGACCCGGGCAAGTGGCCGACGAGTTTGCCAAGCGTGGTACTGGCATCCTGCATCCAGGCCGTCACGGCATCTTTGCTATTGAGCAGGCTTGGCAAATCAATGTTGTCGGACAACTTATCGAACACTGCCGCGCCCATGCCACTGGCCAACAGCGCCGCCGATATCGCGCCGGCGGAGGAGCCGCACACCAATTGGATGCCCTGCAGCTTTGCGGCGTCCTCAAGCGCCTGCACCACACCCGAAAAGGCGATGCCCTTGGCCCCGCCGCCGCTCAGCACCAGGCTGGTCACCGGCGGCGCCGACAAAATCACCTCCACCCTGCCCTGGTTATCGCGCAGAAGCGTCACATTGCGCTGGCCCACCCCCTCCACCAGAGGCGTCTTCACAGTGTGATTGGCTGGAGAATGATCATCGTCATTCAAGGCGGGTGCGAGCTTGTCGATCGAATTAAACACTTTCATGTTCGGGCTCTCTCTTCAGGGTGTAATCCTGAGTGTTGAGAGCGCCTGGCAACGATCCACACGGAATGATTTGGTAAAGAAAATCGAGCCGCGAAGTTGTTATTCGCTGAGGCTATCGTCCTGGAACTGGTCCTTTACATACTTGATCTCGGTGCGGCCGTGGGGCGCCGGCAAACCGTCTTCGCCGAGGTTGACGAAAACCATTTTCTCGACCGTGAGGATGCTCTTGCGGGTGATTTTGTTGCGCACTTCACAGGTCAGGGTGATCGAGGTGCGGCCGAACTCGGTGGCGGTGATGCCCAGTTCGATGATGTCGCCCTGGCGCGACGCGCTGACGAAGTTGATTTCGGAGATGTACTTGGTCACCACGCGCTGGTTGCCCAACTGGACGATGGCGTAGATCGCCGCTTCTTCATCGATCCAGCGCAGCAGGCTGCCGCCGAACAGGGTGCCGTTGGGGTTGAGGTCTTCGGGTTTTACCCATTTGCGGGTGTGAAAGTTCATGGTCACTCCAAAGCGTCTTGCCAAATGATGGGCAACATCATGGCAGAGCCCGGCGCCAAGCTCTATGAGCCTTTGCCTATCAAGGCCATGAGCGTTGTTCATGTGGCCGACGGAAAGGCTTGGGAAGTCTGGCGCACACGGCTATAATCGCCCCCGTTTCAAAACGGTCATCTTCAATTGATACCGTTCTCCCGCCACCTGTCCGAGGGGCGCTGCAGCAGGCCTGGCCTGTCAGGCTCGGATGGGGCGTTGTCCGGCCTGGTTGCCCTGGCCTGATACTAAACGCACAACGGCGCCCATTCGCACACTACGAATGGAGGCTCTTCATGAGCGCTGTAATTACGCCTGCAGAATTCAACGACTACAAAGTCGCCGATATGTCCCTCGCCGCCTGGGGCCGTCGCGAAACCTTTATCGCCGAATCCGAAATGCCTGCCCTGATGGGCCTGCGCCGCAAGTACGCCGCCGAGCAACCGCTCAAGGGCGCGAAGATCCTCGGCTGCATCCACATGACCATCCAGACGGCCGTGCTGATCGAAACCCTGGTGGCCCTGGGTGCCGAAGTGCGTTGGTCGTCCTGCAACATTTTCTCCACTCAAGACCAGGCCGCCGCCGCGATTGCTGCCGCCGGTATCCCGGTATTCGCCTGGAAAGGCGAGACCGAAGAAGAGTACGAGTGGTGCCTGGAGCAAACCATCCTCAAGGATGGCGCGCCATGGGACGCCAACATGATCCTCGACGACGGCGGTGACCTGACCGAGCTGCTGCACAAGAAATACCCGCAGATCCTCGACCGCGTCCACGGCGTGACCGAAGAAACCACCACCGGCGTACACCGCCTGCTGGACATGCTGGCCAAGGGCGAGCTGAAAATCCCGGCCATCAACGTCAACGACTCGGTGACCAAGAGCAAGAACGACAACAAGTACGGCTGCCGTCACAGCCTCAACGATGCGATCAAGCGTGGTACCGACCACCTGCTGTCGGGCAAGCAAGCCCTGGTGATCGGCTACGGTGACGTGGGCAAGGGTTCGTCCCAGTCCCTGCGCCAGGAAGGCATGATCGTCAAGGTTTCCGAAGTCGACCCGATCTGCGCCATGCAAGCCTGCATGGACGGTTTCGAAGTGGTTTCGCCGTTCATCGACGGCGTCAACGACGGCACCGAAGCCAGCATCGACAAGGCCCTGCTGGGCAAGATCGACCTGATCGTGACCACCACCGGTAACGTGAATGTCTGCGACGCCAACATGCTCAAGGCCCTGAAAAAGCGTGCCGTGGTCTGCAACATCGGTCACTTCGACAATGAAATCGACACCGCTTTCATGCGCAAGCACTGGGCATGGGAAGAAGTGAAGCCACAGGTACACAAGGTTCACCGTACCGGTAGCGGCGCTTTCGATCCACAGAACGACGACTACCTGATCCTGCTGGCCGAAGGCCGCCTGGTTAACCTGGGCAACGCCACTGGTCACCCTAGCCGTATCATGGACGGCTCGTTCGCCAACCAGGTACTGGCGCAGATCTTCCTGTTCGGCCAGAAGTACGCCGACCTGTCGCCCGCCCAGAAAGCCGAGCGCCTGACCGTGGAAGTACTGCCCAAGAAGCTCGACGAAGAAGTGGCCCTGGAAATGGTCCGCGGCTTCGGCGGCGTCGTGACTCAACTGACCAAGACCCAGGCCGACTACATCGGCGTGACCGTTGAAGGTCCGTTCAAGCCGCACGCTTACCGCTACTGATTTGCCTGCAAGCCCGCTCCCACATTGACGGTGTAAGCCTCCAGTTTGAGTTTCCAAGGATACGACCATGTCCCAAGACCGTCGCTACAGCTTCGAGTTCTTCCCGACCAAGACCGATGCTGGGCATGAAAAACTGATGGCGACCGCCACGCAGTTGGCCAGTTACAACCCCGATTTTTTCTCCTGCACCTATGGTGCCGGTGGTTCGACCCGTGATCGTACGATCAACACCGTGCTGCAACTGGAAAGCCAGGTAAAAGTGCCCGCCGCGCCGCACTTATCGTGCGTGGGCGACAGCAAGGCCGACCTGCGCGGCCTGCTCACCCAATACAAGGCCGCCGGCATCCAGCGCATCGTTGCCCTGCGTGGCGACTTGCCGTCCGGCATGGGCATGGCCAGCGGTGAGCTGCGCTACGCCAATGAGCTGGTGAGTTTCATCCGTGAAGAGACTGGCGATCACTTCCATATCGAAGTGGCGGCCTACCCGGAGATGCACCCCCAGGCGCGCAATTTCGAACACGACCTGCAGAACTTCGTGCGCAAGGCCAACGCCGGCGCCGACAGCGCGATCACCCAATACTTCTTCAACGCCGACAGCTACTTCTATTTCGTCGAGCGTGTACAGGCCATGGGTGTGAACATTCCGATCGTGCCGGGCATCATGCCGATTACCAACTACAGCAAGCTGGCGCGCTTCTCCGACGCCTGCGGTGCCGAAATCCCACGCTGGGTGCGCAAGCAACTGGAAGCCTACGGCGACGACGTCAAGAGCATCCAGGCGTTCGGCGAACAGGTCATCAGCACGATGTGTGAAAAATTGTTGCAAGGTGGCGCGCCAGGCTTGCATTTCTATACCCTGAACCAGGCCGAACCGAGCCTGGCCATCTGGAACAATCTCAAGCTGCCGCGCTGAGGTCGTTCAATAACATCCAGGCCCTCGTTAATACGGGGGCTTTTTTTATTCATACATTCCGGCATGGAAACCAGTAGTACATGAATACAGCCTCCCCGACTCCACGCCCGCAGCTGGTTTACCTGGTATTCGGCGCCGAGACCTACCATCAGGAAGCGGTATTCAGCATTGCCAGCGCCCTGACGCAGCTGGGCGGCGCGCAGGACCTGCCACTGGACATCCAGGTGTTCAGCGACAACCCGGCGCCCTACCGTGGTTTGCCGGTGCAGGTCCATACACTGGACGAAGCCACGCGCAAACGCTGGAGCGAGCCTCACGGTTACCATTTTCGGACCAAACATGTGTTGTTGCGCCAAGTGCTCGAAACGGCGGAACAGGCGCTGCTGATCGACACCGACACTTTTTTCCATGAATCACCCATGGAGTTGTTCGCACGCGTCGCCCCCGGCACCTTGCTGTGCAATGCCTTCCAGGCCAGGTACGGCGAGATCCGCGAAAGCGTGCTGTACCTGACCCTCGCCAGGCACCTGGCCGACAGAGACCTGGCCGACGACACCATGTGGTTGCTCAACTCCGGCGTCATGGGCCTGGCCCGGCAAGACGCGTACCTGCTGGATCAATCGATCGAGCTGATGGACGAACTGTTCCCGATGGCCAACGGCGCCTACACCCTGGAAGAGTTCTGCCTGTCGGTCGCCGCCTACCGCAAGGTCAGCGTGCGCCAGTGCCCGGACCTGATTCACCACTACTGGAGCCGCAAACAGCTGTTTCGTGCCAAGGTCAAGGCGTGGATCGCCAAGCACGCCAGCAACCCGATCAGTGCCCAGGCATTGGCCGACACCCGCAAGGTGTCCGCTCACCTGCCGCGTCCACCGCGCCCGCAGCGCCTGATGTACAAGCTGATCACCCTGGCCCTGCCCAAGCACCAGCAGCAATTTATCCGCGAAATTCTCTACGGTTGCTACGAGCACGAAAACGAGTTCGACCAGGCATGCGGCCCGGTCTGGTGGGACAAAGCCCTGCAGAACCAGGAAGAGCGCCAGAAATGCCCGATCGATGCGCACCAGCTTGAGCACTGGTTCGCCAACCCGCTGGTGCGCCTGATCCTCGGCGAGCGTCGCCCAGCCATCTACGAACACCTGATGAGCTCCAAGACAAATTAGCGCCCCTCGCCAATGCCTGTGCCAGCGCTTCTATTTAGCGCTGGAGCGTCGTAACCTCAGGGCATGCCCGTCATCCTGAAATTCGCGACCGCCGCCCTTTTTACTTGCCTGAGCCTGAGCGCCCACGGCGAGAAATTGCGCATTGTCACCGAGCCCTGGGCGCCCTATGTGTATGAGGAACAGGGCGCCATGCGAGGCCTGGACTACGAAACCACCGTGATCGTGTTCCAGCGCCTGGGGGTGGAGGTGCAATGGCAGTTCCTGCCCTGGAAGCGCTGCCTGGCGATGCTCGAACAAGGCCAGGCCGACGGGGCGCTGGATATTTTCCACAGCCATGAGCGCGACGCCTTGCTGCTCTACCCCAGCGAACCGCTGTCGGAAGTGGAGTTCGTGCTGTTCTACGCCAATAAGCGCCCCCACCTTGTGCAAGGCCTCGAAGACCTGCACGGCCTTACCGTCGGCACCTCGCCGGGCTACCTGTACGGTGCGGCATTCAGCGACTCAAGCCTGTTCAACCGCGAAGCGGCCCCCAGCCATGAAGCCAATTTCGGCAAATTGATGCGCGGGCGCATCGATCTGGTGATTACCGACCGCCGGGTAGGCCAGCATGTGATCAAGGCATTGGGCCTGGAAGGCAAGGTCAGCCAGGCGCCGGCGGTGCTCAGCCGCCAGCGGCAGTTCCTCGCCGTGCGCCGTGGTGCGGGCATGGACTTGCTGGTGCAACGCTTCGCCGCCGAACTTAAACGCTTCAAACAGGAGCCTGCCTACGCCACCTTGAGCGCCAAATACGGTGGAACCCAAGCCATTACAGGGT
Organism: Pseudomonas cedrina subsp. fulgida; assembly: GCA_016937595.1. Lineage (GTDB taxonomy): Bacteria > Pseudomonadota > Gammaproteobacteria > Pseudomonadales > Pseudomonadaceae > Aquipseudomonas > Aquipseudomonas fulgida. Next base: position 8,398 of record JAFHKH010000282.1, read on the forward strand.
CCAAACACACCGTTGAGCAGCAGGAAAGCGGCACGCTGTGATTGCTCTGTTATACTGCGGCCTTTCCGCCAGGCTTACGCCCGGCCGCTCGGGTCTTGAAAAAGGCACCCAACCCCGCTACAGCGCAGCTTTCAGCCCGCGCGAGCCGGTGGAGTGCCCGCCAGACGCAGCAGGACCGGACGGGATTGCGCTCCCCTAAGCGCCATTCACGCCCGGCAAGATTATCCCTTTGGGCCAAGCCCTAACTAAAACAGGATTACTCATGTCCTTTGCTTCCCTCGGTCTCTCCGAGGCTTTAGTCCGCGCCATCGAGGCAGCGGGCTATACCGAGCCTACTCCGGTGCAACAGCGGGCCATTCCCGCCGTGTTGCAAGGTCGCGACCTGATGGTCGCGGCTCAGACAGGTACTGGTAAAACCGGTGGTTTCGCCCTCCCGATCCTGGAGCGGTTGTTTCCCAACGGTCACCCGGACAAATCCCAGCGTCACGGCCCGCGCCAACCGCGCGTACTGGTCCTGACCCCAACCCGCGAACTCGCCGCCCAAGTGCACGACAGCTTCAAGCTGTATGCCCGCGACCTGAAGTTCGTCAGCGCCTGCATCTTTGGCGGCGTTGGCATGAACCCACAGGTTCAGGCCATGTCCCGTGGCGTGGACGTGCTGGTGGCATGCCCGGGTCGTTTGCTCGACCTGTGCGGCCAGGGCAGCGTCGATTTGTCCCACGTGGAAATCCTCGTACTGGACGAAGCCGACCGCATGCTCGACATGGGCTTTGTCCATGACGTGAAAAAGGTCCTCGCCCGCCTGCCGGCCAAACGCCAGAACCTGCTGTTCTCGGCGACGTTCTCCCAGGACATCACCGCCCTGGCCGGCAAGCTGCTGCACAACCCGGAACGCATCGAAGTCACGCCGCCGAACACCACGGTCGAGCGGATCGAGCAACGCGTGTTCCGCCTGGCCGCCAGCCACAAACGTTCGCTGCTGGCGCACCTGATCACCCACGGCGCGTGGGAACAGGTCCTGGTGTTCACCCGTACCAAGCACGGCGCCAACCGCCTGGCCGAGTACCTGGACAAGCACGGCCTCACCGCCGTCGCCATCCACGGCAACAAGAGCCAGAACGCGCGCACCAAGGCCCTGGCCGACTTCAAGGCCGGATCCGTGCGCATCCTGGTCGCCACCGATATCGCGGCGCGCGGCCTGGATATCGACCAATTGCCACACGTGGTCAACTTCGAGCTGCCAAACGTCGATGAAGACTACGTGCACCGTATCGGC
>JAFHKH010000283.1 GCA_016937595.1 Pseudomonas cedrina subsp. fulgida
TTGCTCGCGAAGAACTCACAGGTGCCGCGTTCACTCAGGAACTACGCGTTATCGTTGACGTTTTTCGCGAGCAAGCTCGCTCCTACAGGGGGTTGTGCATCCCGCGTGGTAGCGAAGTGCTTTAGCTCGGAAGGCGCCGTCAGTTATTTCCAATAGTTTTCGAGCGTGCTGGAACTTAACCTGTGAACTGCGACTCAGAGGTACTGAATGGGTGGTGAAGCCCTTCAATGCTCCTATGTTGTGTTAAGTGTTGGCAGATATCCGGACCCCGCCCTAGCGGTCCGGAACTTGAACCCCGAACTTCCCCTCCCCATACGAAGTCCGGGGTTTTTTTTGCCTGCGCAAAAGTTATTCCGCGAGTTCAGCGCCCTTGTCGGCCAATTCCATCCAGCCGGCCAGCACGGTGTAAGCGTCTTCCAGGCCCATGCGCTTTGGCGCCGAGAACAGTTGGATGGTGATCGCGTCACCCCAACCCTTACGGATTTCAGACTGCACTTTGAGCAAGGTGTTCTTGGCGGCGCCGTAGGTCAGCTTGTCGGCCTTGGTCAGCAGGATATGCATCGGCATGCCGCTGGCGACGGCCCAGTCGAGCATCAACAGGTCGAAGTCGGTCATCGGATGGCGGATGTCCATCATCAGAATCAACCCCTTCAAACTCTCACGGCCACCCAGGTAAGCCTCCAGGTGACGCTGCCAGTGCAGCTTCAGCGGGATAGGTACTTTTGCATAACCGTAGCCCGGCAGGTCGACCAGACGCCGATCATCGTCTAGCTTGAAGAAATTGAGTAGTTGCGTGCGGCCTGGGGTTTTCGAGGTGCGGGCCAGGCTGGCGTGAGTCAGGGTGTTCAGCGCGCTGGATTTACCGGCGTTGGAACGACCGGCAAAGGCGACTTCAAAGCCTTCGTCATCAGGGCATTGGTCAACTTTGGCGGCGCTGAGCATGAAGGTGGACTGTTGGCACAGGCCGAGGATGGGATTCTTGAGTTGCATGAGTTTTCCGATGTGGGCGGTGCCGAGAAAGGGTGCGGCAAGCGGTGTCGTTTCCGTTTCAGTAGCGCCAGTATATAATGCCGCAGATTTTGTGTGTGTTTTGTCCCAGCGAAGGATGAAGTTCACGGGAGCGATAGACCTATATTGCGCATTAGAACGCAAAACGCTCTCAAACCCTGAATTGATCGACACATGATCAAGGGGTTTCCCCAGGGTTTCAAGGCAATGCCGCCGCGTGGTTTGTGTGCAAGGACTGCAGTACTGAGGATTACCAGGCCATCCATTGAATGGGTGGTGAGTAAACCCGGTAGATAACTCTTAAACCTCTTAGCCGTAGTTGGATTAGCTGATGAACAAACTGATCGTGAGTCTGCTGTTGACCTTGGGCATCACAGGCGCCGCCGTCGCTGCAGAGGGCCCCCTGAAAGGTGATGCCGCTGCCGGTCAAGCGAAAGCCGCCGTGTGTGGTGCCTGCCATGGACCGGATGGTAACAGCCCGGCGCCGAACTTCCCCAAGCTGGCTGGTCAGGGCGAGCGTTACCTGACCAAGCAGATGCAGGATATCAAGAGCGGCAAGCGCACAGTCCTGGAAATGACGGGCTTGCTGACCAATACCAGCGATCAGGACATGGCGGATATTGCGGCGTACTTTGCCAGCCAGAAAGGCAGTGTGGGAGCTGCCGATCCTAAGCTGGTGGCCCGTGGAGAGAAACTGTTCCGTGGCGGCGACCTGGAAAAAGGCCTGCCTGCCTGCACCGGCTGCCATTCGCCAAACGGCGCCGGCATCGCAGCCGCGGGCTTTCCGCACCTGAGTGGCCAGCACGCCACCTACATCGCCAAGCAGTTGACCGATTTCCGTAAGGAAGAAGCAGGGCGAGCCAATGATGGCGATGCGATGATCATGCGCACCATCGCCCGCAAGCTCAGTGATGAAGACATCGCGGCGGTTTCCAGCTACATCCAGGGCCTGCACTGAGGTGCAGGCAACGTTAACACTCGATTAATCCAGTGATGCAAGCATAAAAAGGGTGGCCCTGGCCGCCCTTTTTTGTGGCCGGTGCCGTTACACTAACGAACTCATGCCCGCGCAGGCCTGTCACAACAAAGGTCGCGTGAGGCGACTTTATTTGTCCAGGAGTAAAGCATGCGTAATCTGATCCTCAGCGCCGCTCTCGTCACTGCCAGCCTCTTCGGCATGACCGCACAAGCTGCCGACGTGCCGCTTGAAGCCGGTAAAACCTATGTCGAATTGGCCAACCCGGTTCCGGTTTCGGTGCCCGGCAAGATCGAAGTGGTGGAGCTGTTCTGGTACGGCTGCCCGCATTGCTACGCCTTTGAGCCGACGATCAACCCATGGGTTGAGAAGCTGCCCAAGGATGTGAACTTCAAACGCGTCCCGGCCATGTTCGGTGGCCCGTGGGATGCCCACGGCCAGTTGTTCCTGACCCTCGAAGCGATGGGCGTGGAGCATAAGGTGCACAACGCCGTGTTCGATGCGATCCAAAAACAAGGCAAGCGCCTGACCAAGCCTGATGAAATGGCTGACTTCGTTGCTACCCAGGGCGTGGACAAGGACAAATTCCTGGCGACCTTCAACTCCTTCGCCATCCAGGGCCAGATCAAGCAGGCCAAGGAATTGGCGCAGAAGTATGGCGTGCAAGGCGTACCGACCATGATCGTCAACGGCAAATACCGTTTCGACCTGGGCAGCACCGGTGGTCCTGAGGCGACCCTCAATGTGGCCGACCAACTGATCGCCAAAGAGCGCGCAGCCAAGTAAGGGGCCCGCCATGCGACGCTGGGGTACCGAACGTGTGGTTGGCTGCATGATCCGCAGGTCAACGAACATCACCTGGAAACCACAGGCCTGCCGCCGGACAGCCGCCTGCGCCTGCTGAGCTTCAATATTCAGGTAGGCATCAGTACCGAGAAGTACCGGCACTACCTCACCCGTGGCTGGCAGCATGTGCTGCCCCACACTGGGCGTGCCGGCAACCTGCAGAAGATCGGCAACCTGCTGCATGACTTTGACCTTGTGGCGCTGCAGGAGGCCGACGGCGGCAGCATGCGCTCCGGTTACATCAACCAAGTGGAGCACCTGGCTCAGCTCGGCGCCTTCCCGTACTGGTACCAGCAACTCAATCGCAACCTCGGGCGCCTGGCCCAGCACAGCAATGGCGTGCTCAGCCGCTTGAAACCCTCCGCTATCGAAGACCATCCGTTGCCTGGCCCCAAGGGCGAGGTGCGATCCTCGTGCGGTTTGGCGAAGGCCCGGAGGCCCTGGTCGTGGTGATGATGCATCTGGCGTTGGGTGCGCGCACCGCACGATGCAACTGGCCTACATCCGCGAGCTGATTGGCAATTACAAACATCAGGTGCTGATGGGGGATATGAATACCCACGCCAGCGACCTGTTGCTCAATTCTCCGTTGCGTGACCTCGGGCTATTGGCGCCGCAAGCCGAAGCGACGTTCCCCAGCTGGCGCCCGCAACGCTGTCTTGATCATATCCTTCTCAGTCCTACCCTCACCCTTGAGAGTGTGCAGGTACTGGCGCAGCCCATCTCCGATCACCTGCCGGTCGCGGTAGAGATTCGTCTGCCGGGTTCGCTCACGGCTGACGCATTGCCTGCATTGAGCCCAGGCGCCGGTGGGCCCCTTGCATGAGCGACGACGCCCAGCGCTGGAAAGAGAAATACCTTAAGAGCATCGAGCAACAGGAAAAGCTCGAACGCCGCTGGGCGGCCCGCCTTGACCTGCTGCGTCGCGGGCTGGTGCGCAGCACACTGGCCGCTGAAGGCACCGACCTCGCGGTAGACCAGTGCATGAAGGAAATGCGTGACGTCGTGCGCACGGATGATATGGACGCCGCCCTCGCCGCGTTGCTGCCGCGCCTGGAAAAAGCCGTGCTGGATTCGGAACAGCGCCGCGAAACCCGGATCGACCAGATGAGCACCGCGCTGACGTCCCTGGTTACGCAACTGCAAAAGCTGCCGTTACCCCGTGAGGTCGCCCGGCCGCTGAAGACCTTCGCCAAACAGTTGGACGGGCGTGTCGGCCAGGCGCGCGAGATGCCCTTGTTACTCAGCGAACTGAGCGGCCTGCAGGGCCAGGCGCTGAACAACCTGGAGCCGGACGGCGACACCACACGCCCAGGGCCGGGGCTTTTGCAGCGCTTGTTTGGTAACAAGGAGGTGCCGAACGAGGCGGTGACAAATGAGCCCTCGCCCGATGCTTTACCGCAAGTGGCTGTGGCCAAGCCTGCCGCTGAACCTGGCGCCGAGCCCGCACCGCCCGAGCAATCGCAAGCGCTGACGCAAGCCTTGCGCGCCTTCGCGCCGCAGCCTGAAGAGGTCGCCCCGGCATCCGGGCCCGCCTCACCCGCAAAGGTCGCCGAAAGCGCCAGTGAGCCCTTTATCCATGAGGCCCCGGTGCAGGCAGCGCCCGTTGACGCGTCTGCAGCGCCTGTCGAGCCTGAGCCGGCGGTAGAGGAGCCGCGCCGGAGAGTGCCCTTGCGGCCTTTATCGAAACGCCTGAAGTTCCAGAAGTACTGGATGAGACGCTGATCGGCAGCCTGTCGCTTCCGCCTGTGCTGGACGCCGAGGAGCCCGACCCCGATGAGCTGCACCCGGACGGCGCCTATTCCTTACCCGACTCGCCGGAGCCGTCCTACAGCTCCGTCGCCAAGCACATTGAAGACACCTTGCTCGGGCTGCTTGACGAACTGGCGCTACCCGAGCGCCATCGACCCCAGGCCGAAAGCATGCGTGAGCGCCTGGCCCACGGGCTGAACTGGTACGAGCTGCTGCCCATCCTCGACGACCTGGCGGTCTTGATGCTGGCGATCACCGACAGCGGCCAGCATGAGTTCGAGGCTTACCTCAAGCAACTGAATGTGCGCCTCGAAGCGTTCCAGGGGCATCTGCAGGTCGCCAGCGACGGCCACGCCGATAGCCGTTCCGCCGCCCGGGAGCTGGACACGCAGATCCGCGAACAGGTCGACGGCCTGCAAAGCAGCATGCAGGAAGCCGCCGACCTGGACAGCCTCAAGCACGTACTGGAAAGCCACCTTGAAGGCCTGTTGGGCACCATGGACGAGCATCAGCAGCAGCGCGACCAGCGTGAGCAGGAAACGGCGGCACGCCTGAAGGGCCTGGCCGAGCGTGTTGCCAATATGGAACAGGAAGCCCAGGGCTACCGCGATCACTTGGAAGTGCAACGCCAGAAGGCCCTGATCGATCCGCTCACGGGTCTGCCGAACCGCGCAGCCTGGAGCGAGCGCCTCGATCAGGAGGTCAATGCCTGGCACCAGCGCGGCAACAGCCTGTCGCTGGCGATGCTGGACCTGGATCACTTCAAGCGTATCAACGATGGCTACGGTCACCTGGCGGGTGACAAAGTGCTGAAAATCATCGCCAACGTGCTGCACAAGCGCCTTCGCCCCAGCGACTTCATTGCGCGCTTTGGCGGTGAGGAATTTGTATTGCTGATGCCTGACTCGTCCTTGACGCAGGCGCTGGCGGCGGGTGAGGCGTTGCGCGCAGCCATCGAAGCGTGCCCGTTTCACTTCAAGGGCGAGCCGGTGACGATCACCGTGTCCATGGGCGTGGCGCAGTGCCAGCCGGGCGAGCGCAGTGACATGGCGCTCAAGCGTGCGGATGCGGCGTTGTATCGGGCCAAGGCGGCGGGGCGTAATCAGGTACAAGCCGCCTGAAAGTGTTCCATTTTGTAATTTGGCCGCTTGTTCACGGGCGGTACGTTACACTGTTGCATTATCGTCTTCAGCGTAATGTCTTCCGCCATGAAATCCTTGTACTTCGCCTTTGTGTTTCTTCTGCTCGCGGGCTGCGCCAGCGGCCCGCGCCTGGACACCCGTCATCCTTCGGTGAATCACGATAACCGCGTGCAGTTCGTGATCGTCCATTACACCTCTGCCAACCTGGAACGCTCCCTGGCGTTGCTCACCCACGGCCAGGTCAGCAGCCATTACCTGATCGGCGACGACGCCGATGCCACTATCTATAAGCTGGTGGACGAGAGTCAGCGCGCCTGGCATGCCGGGGAAAGCGAATGGATGGGCCGCACCTGGCTCAACTCCAGCTCCATCGGCATCGAGATCGTGAACCCCGGCTACAAGGACACGCCGACGGGTCGCCTGTGGTACCCGTATTCCGAAGCGCAGGTAAAATCCCTGGTGGTGTTGCTCAAGGACATCAGCAAGCGCAACGGCATCGATCCTAAGAACATCATTGGTCACAGCGATATCGCGCCGCTGCGCAAGCTGGACCCGGGTCCCTTGTTTCCGTGGAAGCGCCTTGCCGCCGAAGGGCTGGGTGTTTGGCCCGATGCCCAGGCAGTCGCACGTTTGCAGGTGCAATATGCCGCCGAGTTGCCGAGCATCACCTGGTTCCAGGAAGAATTGGCGCGCTTGGGCTACCAGACGCCCCAGACCGGCGAATTGGACGTGGCCACGCGTCATGTGATTGCGGCGTTCCAGATGCATTTCCGGCCGTCGCTGTTTGACGGTACGCCCGATGCCGAAAGTGCCGCGATCCTGCGTGCGTTGAACCAGCGCTAGAGCGGCAGCGCCATATAGAACTGAGTGCCCTGCCCCGGCCGCGAATACACGCCCATGCGGCCGCCGTGCAGTTGCACGATCTCCTTGCACAGCGCCAGGCCCAGGCCGGCGCCGCCCTTCTTGCGGCCCACCTGCACGAACGGTTCGAAGATCCGCCCCTGTTGCCCATAGGCGATGCCTTCGCCGTTATCCTCGACGCTGACAATCACCCGCTCGCCATGGCGACGCGCTTGCAGGCGAATCTGCCCGCCCGCAGCGGTATGGCGAAGGGCGTTGCCCAACAGGTTGTCGAGCACCCGCTCCAGTTGTGCCTGGTCGGCGTATAGCCTGGGCAAGTCGGGTTGAGCTTCTATCAGCAGTTCGATGTCTTGCGCGTTGGCGGGCTCGACAAAACGCGCACGGGCATGCTCCAGCAGGTCGGTCACGTCGCACGGCCCCAGCGTGAGTTTCTGCAGGCCGTTCTGGTAGCGCGAGAAGTTGAGCAGGTCGTTGATCAACTGCATCAGGCGCTGCATCTCTTCATTGACCGTATCCAGCAGGTCCGCTTCCCGGGACTCGGCAGGGAACTTGGCGCGTTCGCGGAACAGCCCGAACGCCATGTGCATGCCGGTGACCGGCGTACGCAGCTCATGGGAGGCGCGTAATACAAACTCGCTGCGCACCCGCTCGAAGGCGCGTTGTTCGGTGACGTCATGCAGCACCATCACTGCACCGAGGATATGCCCTTGGGTATGGCTTACGGGCGTCAGGCTGTAGGTCAGCAGGCGCAGTTCGCCTTCGACTTCCACTTCAAGATCGTCCGGCGCCCGCTCCAGGTTGCCGCCACGCAGAACCAGTTGCAGTTGCTCGTCCAGTTCCGGGCGCGCCAGCGCTTCGCCAAGGCCTTGGCCGAGACGCTCCTCGTCCCAGCCCAACTGGCGCTGGGCCACTGGGTTGAGGTGCTCGAGACGGCCTTGGCGGTCAATCATCAACAGGCCATCGTCGATGCTGTCGAGCACCGCCTGCAGGCGCTGTTGGCCGGCCAGCAGCTCATCGATGTTGGTCGCCTGATGCTGGCGCAACGCCTCGGCCATGATGCCGAAGCGGCGGGTGAGTTGGTTCATTTCCGCGGCCGAGGAGATCGGCAGCGTCACTTCGAAATCACCTTGGCCGATCTTGTCCGCCGCCTTGGCCAGCGCTTCGATCGGCGCGCCGAAACGACGAGCGATGCCATGGGCGGTGACAAAACCAATGATCAATACCGCGATCCCCACCAAGCCCAGCAGCCCGGCGATCAGTAAGGCGCGGGCGCGGGATTTGTGTTCACTCGTGTTGATGGTTTCCAGGGCGCGCTTATGCTCGGCGATCAAGCCGTTGCGTAACACGTTGAACGTTTCGGTGAGGCGGTCGTTATTGCCGCTGGCCAACGAGGCAGGCTGGGATTCTTCGAATGCTTTCAGAAAATTCAGATAATCGGCGCGCGCGCGGCTGAATCCACTGGTCCTGCCGTCCTCCCGCTCGTGGACAATGCCTTGGTCCAGCAAGTCGAAGTATTGTCGCTTGGAGGCCTCCAACGCTTTTGAGTTGGGGCGTTCTTCAAGCATCAGAATCAGTTGGTCGCCGAGGCTTTGGCGCAGTTTGAGCCCGAGCTCCAGCGTGACGAAATTACTGCGGATCAGAGACTCCTGGGTCTTGGCCATTTGCATGACGCTGACCAAGCCCAGGATCAGACCCAGCAGGGCGACGGTGATCAGCGCTGAGATACTCAGGAATAACCGAGTGCGCAGTTTCATCGCTAACTTCATAAGGTACAGCTCATAGGTTGTACTGTTTGCGTTGCGGTACAGGGTCGACGCATCGATGCCCAGCGTGCGGGCCGCCTGGTCCAGGGTGTCACTGGTGGCCAGCACGGCGCCGATATGGGCTTTCTCCAGCTCATCCAGGCTCAACGCCGCGCCGATACGCGGCGCATTGTTGGTCGGTTGCTCGGCCATGCCGAGGTGGCTGATTTCTACCTTCTCTTGCGGGCAAATAATGCTGGCGCGCTCCACCACGTTGCGCAGCTCACGGATATTGCCGGGCCAACGGTAGTTGAGCAGCGCTTCGCGTGCTTCATCACTGAAGCCACGCGCCGGACGCGCGTATTCCTTGACGAAGCGCGCCAGGAAGCGATCAGCCAAGGTCAGGATGTCTTCACTGCGCTCGCGCAGCGGTGGCAGGTGCAAGGTGATCACGTTCAGGCGATACAGCAAGTCTTCGCGGAAACGGCCATCGCGCACCATGTCTTCCAGGTTCAGGTTGGTGGCGGCGAGGATGCGTACATCGGCCCGGCGAGTGACCGGGTCACCCACGCGTTCATATTCCTTATCCTGAATAAAGCGCAGCAACTTGGGCTGCAACGTAAGAGGAAAATCGCCGATCTCGTCGAGAAACAGCGTGCCACCGTCCGCTTGGTTGACCCGGCCCAGGGTGCTTTCACTGGCGCCGGTAAACGCACCACGGCTATGGCCGAACAGCTCGCTTTCCATCAGCTCCGCGGTCAGCGACGGGCAGTTAATGGTCACGCAGGATTTCTTCGAGCGCTTGCTCCAGCCGTGAATGGCTCGCGCCAGTTCACCTTTACCGGTACCGGATTCGCCGAGGATAAGAATGTTGGCGTCCGTCCCGGCGACCTGGCGCGCGGTTTCCAGCACCACCATCATCGAAGGACTGTGGGAGTCGAGGCCATCCTTGGGCTGGCGCACCGCGCCTTCAAGGGCTTCGAGGCGCGCCGAGAGTTGGCGCACCTCCAGTTGCTTGGCCGTCGCGAGGCGCAGTTGGTCCGGGCTGCACGGTTTTACCAGATAATCGGCGGCACCGGCCTGAATCGCATCAACGGCAGTGTCGACCGCTGAATGCGCGGTGACAATCACCACGCGCATCCACGGCGCCTGGATGCGCATTTGGGCCAGCACATCCAAGCCATTGTCTTCGCCCAGGCGAAGGTCGAGGAAGCACAGGTCGAATACTTGGCGTTGCATCAAGGTATCGGCCTGGGCCGCGCTGTTCGCGGTCGCTACGGTGTAGCCCTCATCTTCCAGGCAATAACGGAAGGTGCGGAGGATCGCGGATTCGTCATCCACTAAAAGAATGCGGCCTTGAAGTTCCTTGGCTGATTCCATTTGTCCCGCGCTCCTTAACTATGAATGATGGTGTTTAGTCCCGGAATAATCGGGCAAGTTGCATGGTTTATTCTGATCGATAAAAAGCGGCGTCGTACAGGTATCTGCATCGCCCCATACAAAGACCTTAGTTGATGGCGTTTTCATGTCGTCTGCCGCCGTTCAGCAGCGCGGCCAGCGGTTTGCATTCGATAACCCATCGTGCATTTCGCACGGCTTCCAGGCGGGCATCGTGCAGGATGCTGGGTATATGGTCGATTTGAAATATCTAACCATATGATTTTATTGGGTTTTATTTAGTAAAAAAACTGGCACGCGCTCTGCACTATCTCCCTCAACGATAAACAAGATGCGGGAGAACAGCAGCATGACTCGCCAAAGCCTGAACCCACTGCGTGTATCGCCACTGCGCTTGCAGCAAGGCCTGTTGGCCAGCCTGGCCCTGATGATCACGTTGATTGGCGGCCAGCAGTTGCAGCATTGGCAGCAGAGTCAGCAGCAGGTTCCCCAGTTTGAACGTCCGGCTATGACCCAGACCCATTTCCGTTCCGTTGGCAGTGTTGCTGCCGATGCAACAGCCCCGCAACTGCGGATGGTTGACCAGGACTCTTCCCTGAGTGAACTGCCATCCCAGGAACGTTGGGTGTTCTAGGCACCACAGGCCGCTCGGGTTGAGCGGCTGCACGGCACTACCGCTGTTACCTCTATAGAAGCTTAAGGAGAATCACCATGTTGAGTTGGGCAATCACATTTCTGATCATCGCCATTGTGGCTGCAGTCCTGGGCTTCGGTGGCATCGCCGGCACCGCCACGGGTATCGCAAAAATTCTGTTTGTGGTCTTCCTGGTGATGTTCATTGCTTCGTTCTTCTTTGGTCGTCGCGGCCGAGGCTGAAAATGACCACTTTGTCCTTCAAAGCCATTACTGCCGCCCTGCTTCTGGGTGGCAGCGGCTTGGCGATGGCCGCCAATGACGGCCAATCGCGAGCCAACGAGTTGCTCAGCGCGGACCCGCAATACCGCGAAACCTGGCAAGGCGTGGTGAAGAAAGAAGAGCGCCTGCCGGAATGGGTGATGAACCTGTCGGGCACGGCCGAGCAGATGAATGCAGTGCAAGAAGATGGCGACCAGTACCTGGTCGGGCCGCTCTGCGAAACCGCGGACACCTGCCTGAACAAGCGCCTGATCGTTGCTTTCAGCCTCGACAAGGAAGATGCCTACGCCCTGTTGGTGGAAGTCCCGGCCGCCTGCCGGCGGACAAGTCCCCCACGCGGCACGCCGACTACCGATTTATCGGCAAGCCGGATGAAGGCATGCAAAAGCTGCTGATGGAGCAGTTGAAGAAAGATCCGAATTGGTACTAGGTTCCGTGCGGCGCATCTGTCGTCAACGGAGCCAGCGTCCATAGGAAGAAGCCCCTCGCTTCTTTCTGTCTGCGCCGCCCGCCAAGGGCGGTGCATGACCAGGGGGCCGGGTTGCTCTGATCAATCGGGATCGGCGTGACCTACGGGTACAGGGAGTGCCTGCGCAAGGGCCGGGTCAGGCGAAAAGCTGCGACGCAGGTTCACAAGCCCTGGCTTGTTGGACCTGCGGCGGGCTTATGCCGGTTTTTAAATCTCTTTGCTTATGCCTGCCTTAGTTGGAAATTTCCCTTTCTGCTCGTGCCTAACCATTACTTGGTGTTTCGGGCCGACCATCTATCGATAAAATTTGCCGACCGTCATAAGACGTTTCTGACACTAAGCGGCGCAATCTCCTGGTTTTTCCGCCAGCCGTTCAGAGACGCCCTGATTCTCTGAGCCAGCCGGGTTTGGCAGGTTCACGGCATGATTGTCGGACAAAATGTCACATTTGAACTGACCGTTCGGACAGTTATCATGCGAAAAGACCATGCCGATTCGGCATAGGGTAGGCGTTTACGGCATTAGACGGCGCTCCCTGGCATGGCAATAGTTGCGGCTTTTTTCGCCTGCCAGTAAGCCATTTCGGCCACGCTGCGGTGACCTTCCATGGAGGCACATGCACTCACTTTTTCGCCTCTGGGCGTTGCAGCTGGGACATTTGCCTCAGGTTCACTTGAAGTAAGGGTAATGACATGAAGAAGGCAAAGCTAAGCCTCGCCTGGCAGATCCTCATCGGTTTGGTGCTGGGGATCGCAATCGGTGCAGTGCTCAACCATTTCAGCGCTGAAAAGGCCTGGTGGATCAGCAATGTGTTGCAGCCGGCGGGCGATATCTTTATCCGCCTGATCAAGATGATCGTGATCCCGATAGTGATTTCTTCGCTGATCGTCGGCATTGCCGGTGTCGGTGACGCGAAGAAACTCGGGCGCATCGGCGTCAAGACCATCCTTTACTTCGAAATCGTCACCACCATCGCCATCGTGGTCGGCCTGCTGCTGGCCAACCTGTTCCACCCAGGCGCGGGTATCGACATGAGTACCCTGGGTACCGTCGACATCTCCAAGTACCAGGCGACCGCCGCCGAAGTACAGCACGAGCATGCGTTTATCCAGACCATCCTCAACCTGATCCCGTCGAACATCTTCGCCGCCGTGGCCCGTGGCGAAATGCTGCCGATCATCTTCTTCTCCGTGCTGTTCGGCCTGGGCTTGTCGAGCCTCAAGCCAGAGCTGCGCGAGCCGCTGGTGACGATGTTCCAGGGCGTGTCCGAGAGCATGTTCAAAGTCACCCACATGATCATGAAATACGCTCCGATCGGCGTATTTGCACTGATCGCCGTGACCGTCGCCAACTTCGGTTTCGCCTCCTTGCTGCCGCTGGCCAAGCTGGTGATTCTGGTTTACGTCGCCATCCTGTTCTTCGCCTTCGTGGTCCTCGGCCTGATCGCTCGCCTGTTCGGCTTCTCGGTGATCAAGCTGATGCGCATCTTCAAGGATGAGCTGGTACTGGCCTACTCCACCGCCAGCTCCGAGACTGTGCTGCCGCGCGTGATCGAGAAAATGGAAGCCTACGGCGCGCCGAAGGCGATCTGCAGCTTCGTGGTGCCGACCGGTTACTCGTTCAACCTCGACGGCTCGACCCTGTACCAGAGCATCGCGGCAATCTTTATCGCCCAGTTGTATGGCATCGACCTGTCGATCGGCCAGCAGTTGATGCTGGTACTGACCCTGATGGTCACCTCCAAAGGCATCGCCGGCGTACCGGGCGTGTCCTTTGTGGTGCTGCTGGCGACCCTGGGCAGCGTGGGCATTCCGCTGGAAGGCCTGGCCTTCATCGCCGGTGTCGACCGCGTCATGGACATGGCGCGTACTGCGCTCAACGTGATCGGCAACGCCTTGGCCGTATTGGTCATCTCCCGTTGGGAAGGCATGTACGATGACGCCAAGGGCGAGCGCTACTGGAATTCCCTGCCGCACTGGCGCAGCAAGGAAGCCTTGCCGACCGCCCAAGCCACCCGCGGTTGATAGCACCATCTCGCTGAAACAAACCCCGGATCATTCCGGGGTTTGTCGTTTCTGCCAGCCCCGCTATCATTCGCCCCATTCTTTGGGGGATTCAACTGATGCTCAATGGCCTGTGGCTTGGCTTCTTTGTCGTGGCAATGGTGTCGGCACTCGCGCAATGGCTGGTCGGCGGTAACGCCGGCATATTCGCAGCGATGGTCGAAAGCATTTTCGCCATGGCCAAGTTGTCGGTGGAAGTCATGGTGCTGCTGTTCGGCACCCTCACCTTATGGCTGGGCTTTTTGCGCATCGCCGAAAAAGCCGGGATCGTCGATTGGCTGGCCAAGGCCCTCGGCCCGCTGTTCCGCCGCCTGATGCCGGAAGTGCCCGCCGGCCACCCCGCCATCGGCTTGATCACCCTCAACTTCGCCGCCAACGGCCTGGGCCTGGATAACGCCGCGACGCCCATCGGCCTCAAAGCCATGAAGGCGCTGCAGGAACTCAACCCCATTCCCAACACCGCCACCAATGCGCAGATCCTGTTCCTGGTGCTCAACGCGTCGTCGCTGACCCTGCTGCCGGTGACGATCTTCATGTATCGCGCGCAGCAAGGCGCTGCCGATCCGACCCTGGTGTTCCTGCCGATCCTGTTGGCGACCAGCGCCTCGACCCTGGTGGGGCTGCTCTCGGTGGCGGTGATGCAGCGCCTGCGGCTGTGGGATCCCGTGGTGCTGGCTTACCTGGTTCCCGGTGCGCTGGTACTTGGCGGCTTCATGGCGTTGCTGGCAACGTTGTCCGCCACGGCGCTGGCAGGGTTGTCATCGATCCTGGGCAACCTCACCCTGTTCGGCTTGATCATGCTGTTTCTGGTGATCGGTGCGTTGCGCAAGGTGAAGGTGTACGAGGCGTTTGTCGAAGGCGCCAAGGAAGGCTTCGATGTCGCCAGGAACCTGCTGCCGTATCTGGTGGCGATGCTGTGTGCCGTGGGCGTGTTGCGCGCCTCCGGGGCGCTGGAGTTCGGCCTTGAAGGCATTCGCCACGTGGTGGCCTGGACCGGCCTGGACACGCGCTTTGTCGATGCCTTGCCGACCGCGATGGTCAAGCCATTCTCAGGCAGCGCCGCGCGGGCGATGCTGATCGAGACCATGCAGACTCAAGGCGTGGACAGCTTCCCGGCGTTGGTCGCGGCGACGATCCAGGGCAGTACTGAAACCACCTTTTATGTGCTGGCGGTGTACTTTGGTTCGGTCGGTATCCAGCGGGCCAGGCATGCGGTGGGCTGTGCCTTGCTGGCGGAGTTTGCCGGTGTCGTGGCGGCGATTGCGGTGTGCTACTGGTTTTTTGGCTGAGGCTTAGACCGCTTTCGCGAGCA
>JAFHKH010000284.1 GCA_016937595.1 Pseudomonas cedrina subsp. fulgida
AACGGTGATGGTCTCGCCGATCTGCACATCACGCACGACAGGGCCGGTTGGGCTCTGGAAACCGTGGGCGTTGCGCTTTTTCAGCTTGGCCTTGCCGCGACCACCACGACGGAAGCCGTCGCTTTCTTCATCGGTAGTCCGTGGGGCAACGCGTGGGGCAGGCGCTTTCTCTTTGACCGAAGCACGATGCGGAGCGTTTTTTGCGCTCGCCATCACCGCCGCCACCGCGACGATTGTTATCGTCGGCACGCGGCTTGTCCGGACGACGAGGTTCTCGCGCTTGCGGGCGTCGGCAGCCGGCGCTGGCGCAGGGGCCGCCGGAGCAGCCTCACGCACAGCTTCCACTGGAGCACTAGGCGCGGCAACCGCGTCAGTGCCAGCAGGTTGCGCAGCAGCAGGCTGGCGACGCGCTTCTTCTTCGGCGCGACGCTTGGCTTCTTCTTCAGCCTTCTGACGTGCAGCATTTTCTACTGCGCGACGTTCTTCCAGATCGCGCTTGCGCTCGGCTTCGATTTCTTCCGGGCTGCGTTGTACGAAGACTTTCTTCTTGCGTACTTCAACGCTGATGCTCTTGCTACCCGCAACGCGCAGGGTGCTGGTGGTTTTGCGCTGCAATGTAATCTTGCGCGGTTCTTCCACTTTCGCCTTGTGGCTGCTCTTCAAGTGAGTCAGCAAAGACTGCTTCTCACTGTCGCTCACACCTTCGTCGGCGGCGGTGTGCGGCAGACCTGCCTCACGCATCTGCTGCAACAGGCGCTCTACCGGTGTTTTGACCTCATCGGCCAGTTGTTTCACCGTGACTTGCGTCATGCACTTCTCTCCTCAGGCCGCGCCTAGTTACTCGAACCAATGGGCTCGGGCGGCCATGATCAACTTGCCGGCACGATCATCGTCAATGCCGTCGATGTCGAGCAGATCGTCAATAGACTGCTCGGCCAGGTCTTCGCGGGTAATTACGCCGCGCACCGCCAGTTCCATCGCCAAATCCTTGTCCATACCCTCAAGCGAGAGCAGGTCTTCGGCCGGATGGGCGTCTGCCAGCTTTTCCTCAGTAGCGATGGCTTTGGTCAACAAACGATCCTTGGCCCGAGCGCGAAGCTCGTTGACGATATCCTCGTCAAAGCCGTCGATGTTGAGCATCTCCTCCACCGGTACGTAGGCAATCTCTTCCAGGCTGGTAAAGCCTTCGTCCACCAGCACCTGCGCCAGCTCTTCATCGACTTCAAGCTCTTCGATAAAGTTGCGCAGGATGTCGCCGGTTTCCGCTTGCTGCTTAGCCTGGATGTCCGATTCGGTCATCACGTTCAGGGTCCAACCGGTCAGTTGGCTGGCCAGACGCACGTTCTGCCCACCACGACCAATGGCCTGAGCCAGATTGTCTGCGCCAACGGCGATGTCCATTGCATGGGCATCTTCGTCAACGATAATTGCCGCCACTTCAGCCGGCGACATGGCGTTGATTACAAACTGCGCCGGGTTATCGTCCCACAGGACGATGTCCACACGCTCACCGCCCAATTCGCCCGACACTGCCTGGACGCGCGAACCGCGCATACCGATGCAAGCGCCTTGCGGGTCGATGCGTTTGTCCTTGGAACGGACCGCGATCTTGGCGCGCGAACCCGGGTCGCGGGACGCTGCCATGACTTCGATCAGGCCTTCGGCAATTTCCGGCACTTCGATACGGAACAGCTCGATCAGCATTTCCGGCGCGGTACGCGACAGGATCAGCTGAGGGCCGCGGTTCTCGGTGCGGATTTCCTTGAGCAGCGCACGCAGGCGCACGCCGACACGGAAGGTTTCGCGAGAGATGATGTCTTCACGGGCCAGCAACGCTTCGGCGTTGTTGCCCAGGTCAACGATCACGTTGTCGCGGGTGACTTTTTTCACGGTGCCGGAGATGATTTCCCCCAGGCGCTCGCGATAGGCGTCAACGACTTGCGCGCGCTCGGCTTCGCGAACCTTCTGCACGATGACCTGTTTGGCGGTCTGTGCAGCGATACGGCCGAACTCGATCGATTCGATCTTTTCTTCGACGACATCACCGACATTGGCGCCAGGATGCGTTTGCGCAACCTTGCTCGGCCAGGTTTCGATCGCCGGATCATCAAGATCGGCTTCCTCGACGACCGTCCAGCGACGGAAAGTCTCATAGGCACCGGTGTGGCGGTTGATTTCCACACGCAGATCAACTTCGTCTTCAAAACGCTTTTTGGTCGCAGTGGCCAGGGCCAGCTCCAGCGCTTCAAAAATCACGTTTGCCGGTACGCCCTTTTCATTGGATACCGACTCAACAACCAGCAGTACTTCTTTGCTCATCGTACGCCTCGCCTTTCGCAAGCCATTGGATCCGCGGGATCCGCGTCTCAGTCAAAACTGGGAATAATGTTGGCCTTGTCGATCATATCGATCGGCAACAGGAACTCATGGTCTTCTACCTGCACCACGACATCCTGTTCTTCTACACCGCGCAGAAGGCCCTGAAAGTTGCGTCGCCCTTCAAAGGGAGAGCGCAGCTTGATCTTCACTTGTTCACCGGCAAATTTTGCAAACTGATCAATAGTGAACAGTGGACGCTCCATGCCTGGCGAGGAAACTTCGAGGGTGTATTCGACGGCGATTGGATCTTCAACGTCCAGCACACCGCTGATCTGGCGGCTGACAATGGCGCAATCGTCCACCAGCACACCGCCCTCTTTATCGATATAAACGCGCAACATTGAGTGGCGACCTTGAGCCGAAAACTCAATACCCCAGCATTCATAGCCTAGGGCCACGACCACCGGGGCCAACAAGGCCTGCAACTCTTCTAGCTTGCTCGACACCTGAACCCCCTCGTGCATGTATGTGCATGCTGTGCAAAATAAAAAAATGGGCGAAACGCCCATCCTTGAAACGCCGTCGAACAGCGGCGTTGAAAGTGTCCAGCTAACAAAAAGCCCCTTAAAAGGGGCTCCGCTAAAACTGGTTGCGGGGGCCGGATTTGAACCGACGACCTTCGGGTTATGAGCCCGACGAGCTACCAGACTGCTCCACCCCGCGACAAAGCTGGGGCGGAAGTATACGACCGATCCCTTACAGGGTCAATGTAACCTTCCACCTACAAGAAAGCCCGCAACAGCGGGCTCTCCTGATAATTGGTACCGAGAAGGGGACTCGAACCCCTACACCCTATGGGCACAACCACCTCAAGGTTGCGTGTCTACCAATTCCACCACCTCGGCAATACAGCGCTTACAACCCTTCTTACTTCTGCTCTTGAGCTGGAGGTACGTCAGTCGCTGGAGTAGCCGACTTTTGCTCTTGAAGCACCGGGACATCATCAGAAGCCGGTTTTGCCTTAGGTACTTCCAACACTGCTGGGTTCGGGAGACCTACTTGAGTCAGCACATGAGCTTTCTCTTTAGCAAAGTAACCTAACCCCAAGCTGGTTATGAAGAAACCGGCGGCAAGTATAGCAGTAAACTTACTAAGAAAGGTAGAGGAACCTTGGCTTCCGAATACAGTATTTGAAGCACCTGCACCGAAAGACGCACCAGCATCCGCACCTTTACCCTGTTGCAACAAAACCAGGGCAACTACGCCCAGGGCAGCCAACAGATGAAAAACGACTACGACTGTTTCCAGCATTTTTTCAGTTTCCCGCGGCGCGACAGATCGCACCGAACTCATCTGCATTCAGGGAAGCTCCACCAATGAGCCCCCCATCGATATCCGGCATGCCGAACAGTTCGACCGCATTGGCCGCCTTCACGCTGCCGCCGTATAGAAGACGCACACCTTGTGCGACTTCAGAATTCTCTGCCGCCAACTGCGCGCGGATGGCTGCGTGCACATCCTGCGCCTGTTGCGGTGTAGCAGTCAGCCCGGTGCCAATGGCCCAGACTGGCTCGTAAGCAATGACCGCCTTTGCAAATGCATCGACACCCAGCGCTTCGATGATGCTGCCCAGCTGACGCGAGACAACTTCAAGCGTCTTGCCCGATTCGCGCTGCTCCAGGGTCTCCCCTATGCACAACACCGGGATCAAGCCACAAGCCTGTGCCGCTGCGAACTTGCGATTGAGCATCTGATCGCTTTCAGCCATCAACTGGCGGCGTTCGGAGTGCCCAACAAGCACATAGGCACAACCCGCATCAACCAATTGACTCGGCGCAGTCTCACCGGTCAACGCACCTTGCCCGGGCTCCACCGCAGAGTTCTGCGCGCCGACCTGAATCGACTGACCTTTCAAGCCCTCAACCACTTGGCTGATATGCAGAAAAGGTGGGAAAACCGCAACATCAACACTGCCAGGCAAGGCCAGGTGACGAAGGCCATTGATCAGCTCAGCGACACTGGCGCGGGTACCGTGCATCTTCCAGTTACCAGCTACCATCGTGCGACGCATGCTGTACCCCGTCGGTCAAAGTGGGCGCAGATGTTACCCAACCGCATCATCACTGGCAAGCCGAATTCAGGCGCAAACTTCAGTTACCAGTTTTACCAGGTCTTCAGCATGGCCGCGAACCTGCGCTTCGTCGTCGCCTTCGACCATGACACGCACCAGAGGCTCTGTGCCGGACTTGCGCAACAACACGCGACCACGCCCCGCCATTGCCAGGGTCACGCGCTCGCACGCCTCTTTGACAGCCGGGTGCTCGATCGGGTTTTCGCCACCGCCAAAACGCACGTTGAGCAGCACTTGCGGACACTTGCGCAGCGCCTGGCGCGCCTGGGCCAGGCTCTCTTGGCGACGACGCAGCGCCAGCAGTACCTGCAGCGCAGCGATGATCGCGTCACCGGTGGTGGTGTGCTGGAAGCATACAACATGCCCGGAGTTCTCGCCGCCCACCAGCCAGTTGCGCTCAAGCAGCTCAGCGATCACATAGCGGTCACCGACGTTGGCGCGCACGAAGGGAATACCCAGGTCCGCCAAGGCCAGCTCAAGCCCAAGGTTGCTCATCAGCGTACCAACGACGCCACCTTGCAGCTTGTTACGCTCGTGCAGGTCACGGGCAATGATGAACAAGAGGTCATCACCGTCAACGATAGCCCCGGTGTGGTCCACCATGAGTACACGGTCACCGTCACCGTCAAAGGCAATGCCCAGGTCGGCATGCTCGGCGAGGACGGCCGCCTGCAACTGCTCCATGTGCGTGGAGCCGCAGTTATCGTTGATGTTCAAACCGTTAGGCTGGGCCGACAGCACTGCCACATCCGCGCCCAATTCCTTGAATACGCTGGGCGCCACCTTGTAGGTAGCACCATGCGCGCAATCGACCACGATCTTCAGGCCGGCGAAATTGGTGCTGCTTGGCACACTGCTTTTGCAGAATTCGATATAACGGCCGGATGCGTCATTGATACGCGATACCTTGCCCAGCTTACTGGACTCAACCACGGTCATCGGCGCATCCAGCAGCTCTTCGATCATCAACTCGATTTCGTCCGGCAGCTTGGTGCCCTGGCCCGAAAAGAACTTGATGCCGTTGTCGTCATGGGGATTGTGCGAGGCGCTGATCACGATACCGGCTTCAGCGTGAAAGGTACGCGTCAGGTAAGCGATCGCAGGCGTGGGCATCGGCCCTAGCAGCATCACATCGGCACCCGCCGCGGACAAACCGGCCTCCAGCGCGGACTCGAACATATACCCCGAGATTCGAGTGTCCTTGCCCACCAGGATGCGGCACGCGCCCATGCTGCGGAACGCCATGCCCGCCGCCCAACCCAGCTTGAGCATGAAATCGGGCGTAATCGGGAATTCGCCGACCCGACCACGGATACCGTCGGTGCCAAAGTATTTTTTAGTCATAAGTGCTCCATCATTCTTATTCGGCTGATTCTACCGCGGTAATCATACGCACCACATCCACTGTCTCGGCGACATCGTGCACGCGCAGGATACGTGCGCCCTTGGTTACAGCAAGCGCCGCCAGTGCAAGCCCACCGTACAACCGCTCGCCCACCGGACGATTCAGGGCGAGCCCTATCATGCTCTTGCGCGAAACGCCGACCAACAACGGCCGCCCCAGCAGATGCAGGGATTCCATATGTTTGAAAAGGCTTAAATTGTGCTGCACGGTCTTGGCAAAGCCAAAGCCGGGATCGAGGATGATCTTCTGCGCGGCAATCCCGACGGCAGCGCACTGAGCCATTCGCTCTGCCAGAAAACCACTGACTTCGCCGACCAGATCCTCATAGTGCGGATTGTCCTGCATATTGCCGGGCTCTCCACGCATATGCATCAGGCACACCGGCAAACCGGTCGCCGCGGCGGCATCCAGGGCACCGTCACGCCGCAGAGCGCGCACATCATTGATCAGGCCTGCGCCCAGGCGTGCAGTTTCACGCATCACCGCAGGTGTCGATGTATCGACCGAAATGATTACGTCCAGCTCACGCGCAATGCGCTCGACGATTGGCGCCACCCTTTCCAGCTCCTCCAAGGGAGAAACCATGCGCGCGCCAGGCCGAGTCGACTCACCGCCGACATCAATCAGCGTCGCCCCCGCCGCCGCCATCGCCTCGGCATGACGCAAAGCAGCATCAAGCTGGCTGAAGCGGCCACCATCGGAAAAAGAGTCGGGAGTTACGTTGAGAATGCCCATGACATGCGTATGGGCCAAATCAAGAACCCGTTGCCGCAAGGCAACCGGGTGGAGGACGACACAGAAGTCATTTCAAACCTTAGACGTCAGCTGCGGGGCCACCGATCGGAGTTTCAGGGCGTTCGTTCTGTACCACGGGCGGAGTGCCCGAAGTCCCCGAACCGCCTTCCCAATCGCGAGGCTCGCGCGGCGTACGGCCGGCCATGATGTCGTCGATCTGGTCGGCATCAATGGTCTCGTACTTCATCAGCGCATCAGCCATGGCATCCAGCTTGTCGCGGTTGTCGGTCAGGATCTGCTTGGCCGTGCCGTAGCACTGGTCAATGATACTGCGCACCTCGGAGTCGATCAGCTTGGCGGTCTCGCCAGAGAAGCTGGCGCTTTGACCGCCGCCGCCACGCCCCAGGAACACCTCGCCCTCTTCCTCTGCATACATCAAAGGACCGAGTTTTTCGGACAAGCCCCACTTGGTCACCATGTTCCGCGCAATCTGACTCGCACGCATGATGTCGTTGGATGCGCCTGTGGTCACGCCGTCAAAACCCAGGGTCATCTCCTCGGCAATACGACCACCGTACAGCGAGCAGATCTGGCTGATCAGCGCACGCTTGGAGAGGCTGTAACGATCCTCTTCCGGCAGGAACATAGTGACGCCCAGCGCCCGCCCACGGGGAATGATCGACACTTTGTAGACCGGGTCGTGCTCAGGCACAACGCGGCCGACGATTGCGTGACCCGCTTCGTGGTAGGCCGTGTTCTGCTTCTCTTTCTCGGACATGACCATGGATTTGCGCTCGGCACCCATCATGATCTTGTCTTTCGCCAGCTCGAACTCCTTCATTTCAACAATGCGCTTGCCGGTACGGGCAGCGAACAGCGACGCCTCGTTGACCAGGTTGGCAAGGTCGGCACCGGAGAAGCCCGGCGTACCACGGGCAATCACGGCCGGAGCCACGTCGTCGCCCATGGGGACTTTGCGCATGTGTACTTTGAGGATTTGTTCGCGACCGCGAATATCCGGCAAGCCCACCACAACCTGACGGTCGAAACGGCCTGGACGCAGCAACGCTGGGTCAAGTACGTCAGGACGGTTGGTGGCGGCGATGACGATGATGCCATCGTTCATTTCAAAGCCGTCCATCTCAACCAGCAACTGGTTGAGGGTCTGCTCACGCTCATCGTGACCACCGCCCATGCCGGCGCCACGATGGCGACCAACGGCGTCGATCTCATCGATAAAGATGATGCATGGCGCGTGTTTCTTGGCCTGCTCGAACATATCGCGAACACGGCTGGCACCCACGCCGACGAACATTTCGACGAAGTCGGAACCGGAAATGGTGAAGAAAGGCACCTTGGCTTCGCCGGCAATCGCCTTGGCCAACAAGGTTTTACCCGTACCCGGAGGACCGACCATCAGTACGCCACGCGGAATGCGGCCGCCGAGGCGCTGGAACTTGCCCGGGTCGCGCAGGAACTCGACCAATTCGCCGACTTCTTCCTTGGCTTCGTCACAACCGGCAACGTCAGCCAGGGTGGTCTTCACCTGATCCTCGGAGAGCAGGCGCGCCTTGCTCTTGCCGAAGCTCATCGGCCCGCCCTTGCCTCCCGCGCCGCCTTGCATCTGGCGCATGAAGAACATGAACACGGCGATGATCACCAGGATCGGGAAGCTGGCCACCAGCAGTTGGGTCCAGATGCTCTGCTGCTCGGGCTGCTTGCCTTCCACAACGACCTTGTTGTCCACCAGGTCGCCGATCAGACCGTTGTCCTGGATTGCCGGACGAATGGTCTTGAAGCTGTCGCCATCAATTCGCTTGCCGGTAATCACGTAGCCATCAACCGCTACGCGCTCGACCTTGCCATCCTTAACTTGCTGGATGAAGTCGGAATAGTTGAGGGTCTGCGGCTCGTTAGGGCTGGAGAAGTTGTTCATCACCGTCACCAGGACAGCCGCGATGATCAACCACAGGATCAGATTCTTTGCCATATCGTTCAATTAACTACCCTCTGAAGCAAGCTCCGCTACTGGCGCGTGCTTCGCATGATATTCACCGGCCTAACTTACTACATTACCTACAACTCTGGCAGGCGCCGTCTGTAACCCTTTGTGAAACTTTGACTACACAATATTCGTAAAGCTTCATGACGAAAGCGATATAAAAAAACCTATCGCCCTCCTCGAATTCTTCAAAAACGCTCTTCGCTTGCAGCGCCTTCAACGCCGCGGAAGCCGCGGCAGAGCAGATATTGCTCCCGAGACCGGTCCCGGGAAGAGTCAGGCTTGCGCGTCTGCACCTTGTCGAACAGCTTGCGGATGTTCTTGTGGTACTCGTCAAACCCTTCGCCCTGGAAGACTTTCACCAGGAAATCACCACCAGGACGCAGAACCCGACCCGCCAAATCCAGCGCCAGCTCACAAAGGAACATCGCACGCGGCATATCGACGGCCGGTAATCCACTCATATTGGGGGCCATGTCGGAAATCACAAGGTCTACCTGGGAATTTCCCACAGCCTCGAGAATCTGTGCGAGCACGGTGTCCTGGGTGAAATCGCCATGAACAAAGGTCACATCAGGGATGCTGTCCATCTCCAGGATGTCGGAAGCGATCAAACGGCCCTGCCCACCTATCAGACGACTGGTCACCTGGGACCAGCCACCCGGCGCGGCGCCCAGGTCAATAACGCTCATGCCCGGACGGATCAATTTGTCCTTGTCCTGGATCTCCAGCAGTTTGTAGCTGGCCCGGGAACGGTAGCCGTCCTTCTGCGCCTTTTTGACGTAAGGATCGTTGAAATGTTCTTGTAGCCACTTAAGGCTGGTTTTGGAACGGGCCACGGGCCACCTCGAAAAATAAAACGGGTCGTGATTAACTGGGCGGTCCCGGACTCGCTCGGGTAAACTGGCCGCCGCTTTTTACAAGATCAGACGCAGGGGTCAGATTATGCCGCTCACTCAAGAGCAGAAGAAACAGTACAAGTCCATTGGCCACCATCTGAAACCAGTTCTGATTGTGGCAGATAACGGCTTGACTGAAGGTGTGTTAGCCGAATGTGAACGCGCACTGAACGATCACGAACTGATCAAGATCAAGGTCAACATCCTGGATCGCGAAGCGCGCCTGGCTGCCGTTGCAGAACTGTGCAAGGTGGGCAAGGCGGACCTGGTTCAGGTCATCGGCAAGATGGCGCTGCTGTATCGCAAGAACTTCAGCGTCAACAAGCAACTGTCGAACGTTCATCGCTTCAAGTAAAACAAGGGTTACGGGCGCGCCTCGCGCGCCCCGCCACTCCATCCCGGTGCAGGCTGCATGACCAGCACCAGGCCAGAGAACCCTAGCACAAGATAGCTGAATAACTGCCAGCGCAACGCTTCCGGCAGCCAGACATGCACAATGCAATACATTGCGCACGCATACAGCGCCATCAACAGCAGTTGCCCGCGAATATCCCGCCACAAACTCCCCAAGCCCTCGGCCTTGACCAGCACCAACGCCTGGAGTGTCACGCACGCCGCTGCAAAACCCACCAGCAACGCACTCAGCAATCCATCGATCTCATCGATCAGCAACGGGGCCAGGCCAATCAGGCCCAGCGCCGGTAACACGCCGATGTGCAACAGCCACAGGCCGCCGACCCAAAGCATCTGGGAGAGCTGCCAAAGCATGGCGCCCGCACGAAGCGGGCGCCGTCTTTCAGAGGTGACGAACTTCGACAATCTCGTACTCAATCACGCCGCCAGGGGTTTTCACAGACACCACATCGCCCTCTTCCTTGGCAATCAAGGCGCGGGCAAGCGGTGAACCGACGGAGATCTTGCCAAGTTTGAAGTCAGCCTCGTCTTCGCCCACGATGTGATAGACAACGCGCTCATCCGTCTCGACGTTGGCGATTTCCACGGTGGTACCGAAAATCACCTTGCCGGTATGGGGAATGGTCGTCACGTCGATGATCACTGCGTTCTGCATGCGGCCTTCGATATCACGGATACGCGCCTCGACCATACCCTGCTGCTCACGAGCGGCGTGGTATTCGGCGTTTTCCTTCAAGTCACCCAGCTCCCGGGCCGTACCGATGTCCTGGCTCAGCTTTGGACGGACGACCTTGGTCAGGTGGGCGTGCTCCTCTTCCAGGGCGCGAGCGCCCTGAACGGTCATCGGGTATTTGGTTATGCTCATGCCTTCAATCCTGCGTGTAGATCCTGCAAGCGACGCACGGTCTTTTCCGGACCGAACTTGAGCGCCTCGCAGATGGCTTCGCCAGCAGCAATGGTGGTGGTGCAGTAGATCTTGTGCTGCAAGGCATTACGACGAATGGAGTAGGAATCCGCGATCGACTGGCGACCTTCGGTGGTGTTGATGATCAAGGTGACTTCGTCGTTCTTGATCATGTCGACCACGTGCGGACGGCCTTCCGTCACCTTGTTTACGCGACGCACTTTCAGGCCGGCGGCTTCGATCAGCTTGGCGGTCCCGGCGGTGGCCACGACTTCGAAGCCCAAGTTGATCAGATCACGGGCCACACCTGCAACCAGTGGCTTGTCATCATCACGCACGCTGATGAATGCAGTACCGCCGGTCGGCAGCACCTCGCTGGCGCCCATCTGGGCCTTGGCGAACGCTTCACCGAAGGTGTCGCCCACGCCCATCACTTCACCGGTGGACTTCATCTCCGGGCCCAGGATCGGGTCCACGCCAGGGAACTTGGCGAAGGGGAACACCGCCTCCTTCACGCTGTAGAAGTTCGGAATGATTTCCTTGGTGAAGCCGATTTCCTTCAGGGTCTTACCGGCCATCACGCGGGCAGCGATCATGGCCAGAGACACACCGATGCACTTGGAAACAAACGGCACGGTACGCGATGCACGCGGGTTGACTTCGATGACGTAGATGTCTTCGCCTTGCAGCGCCAACTGAACGTTCATCAGGCCGACCACGCCCAGTTCCAGGGCCATTTTCTTGACCTGATCGCGCATCTCATCCTGGATGTGCGCCGGCAGCGAGTACGGTGGCAGCGAGCATGCGGAGTCACCGGAGTGAACACCCGCCTGCTCGATGTGCTGCATGATCGCGCCGATCACCACGTCGGTACCGTCGCAAACCGCGTCCACGTCCATCTCGATGGCGCAGTTGAGGAAGTGGTCGAGCAGCACCGGGCTGTCGTTGGACACTTTCACCGCGTCACGCAGGTAGCGCTTGAGCTCTTCTTCTTCGTAGACGATTTCCATCGCACGACCGCCCAGTACGTAGGACGGACGCACCACCAGCGGGTAGCCGATCTTGCTGGCGGCGCGGATGGCTTCGTCTTCGCTGCGCACGGTGGCGTTTGGCGGCTGACGCAGGTTCAGGCGCTCAACCATCTGCTGGAAGCGCTCACGGTCTTCTGCACGGTCGATGGCGTCCGGGCTGGTGCCGATGATCGGCACGCCGGCGGCTTCCAGGGCACGCGCCAGTTTCAGCGGGGTCTGGCCACCGTACTGGACGATCACGCCTTTTGGCTTCTCGACGCGACAGATTTCCAACACGTCTTCCAGTGTTACCGGCTCGAAGTACAGACGGTCGGAAGTGTCGTAGTCAGTGGAAACCGTTTCCGGGTTGCAGTTGACCATGATGGTCTCGTACCCGTCTTCGCGCAGCGCGAGGGCGGCGTGTACGCAGCAATAGTCGAACTCGATGCCCTGGCCGATGCGGTTCGGACCGCCGCCCAGGATGATGATCTTGTCGCGGCCCGACGGCGCGGCTTCGCACTCTTCCTCATAGGTGGAGTACATGTAAGCAGTGTCGGTGGCGAACTCGGCGGCGCAGGTGTCAACGCGCTTGTAGACCGGGAAGATATCCAGCTTGTGGCGATGGGTACGCAGGTTCTTCTCGGTCACACCCAGCAGCTTGGCCAGACGCTGGTCGGAGAAGCCTTTGCGCTTGAGGCGGAACATCAGGTCGCGGTCGATGGAGGACAGACCCAGGGTCTTGACCTTCTCTTCTTCCTTGATCAGATCTTCGATCTGCACCAGGAACCACGGGTCGATCATGTTCATGCCGAAAATATCTTCGACGCTCAGGCCGGCGCGGAAGGCGTCAGCCACGTACCAGATGCGCTCGGCGCCCGGCACGGTCAGCTCGCGCTTGAGCACGCTCATGCTTTCCGGGTTGCTCAGGTCAAGCTTCTCGTCCAGGCCGCAAACGCCCACTTCCAGACCACGCAGGGCTTTCTGCAGGGATTCCTGGAAGGTGCGGCCGATGGCCATGACCTCGCCCACGGATTTCATCTGGGTGGTCAAGCGCGCGTCAGCCTTGGCGAATTTCTCGAAGGCGAAGCGCGGCAGCTTGGTGACAACGTAGTCGATAGACGGCTCGAACGACGCCGGCATGGCGCCGCCGGTGATTTCGTTTTGCAGCTCGTCCAAGGTGTAACCGATAGCCAACTTGGCCGCGATACGCGCAATCGGGAAGCCGGTCGCTTTCGATGCCAGCGCCGAAGAGCGCGATACACGCGGGTTCATCTCAATCACGACCATGCGACCCGTGTCCGGGCAGATGCCGAACTGAACGTTGGAGCCACCGGTTTCAACGCCGATCTCGCGCAATACCGCCAACGAGGCGTTACGCATGATCTGGTATTCCTTGTCCGTCAGGGTCTGCGCTGGAGCAACGGTGATCGAGTCGCCGGTGTGCACGCCCATCGGGTCGAAGTTTTCGATGGAGCAGACGATGATGCAGTTGTCCTTTTTGTCGCGGACCACCTCCATCTCGTACTCTTTCCAGCCGATCAGGGATTCGTCGATCAGCAGCTCTTTGGTCGGCGACAGATCCAGACCACGTGCGCAGATTTCTTCGAATTCTTCACGGTTGTAAGCAATGCCGCCACCGGTGCCGCCCATGGTGAAGGACGGACGGATAATGCACGGGAAGCCCAGCTTCTCGAGAACGGCGTTGGCCTCTTCCATGCTGTGGGCGATGCCGGAGCGCGGGCAGTCAAGGCCGATGGACTTCATCGCCTTGTCGAAGCGCGAACGGTCTTCCGCCTTGTCGATGGTGTCGGCGTTTGCACCGATCATCTCTACGCCGAACTTTTCCAGGACGCCTTCGCGCTCCAGGTCCAGGGCGCAGTTCAGAGCGGTCTGGCCACCCATGGTCGGCAGCAGCGCGTCCGGACGCTCTTTCTCGATGATCTTGGCAACGGTCTGCCACTTGATCGGCTCGATGTAGGTGGCGTCGGCCATGTCCGGGTCGGTCATGATGGTGGCCGGGTTGGAGTTCACCAGGATGACGCGGTAGCCCTCTTCGCGCAGGGCTTTACAGGCCTGGGCGCCGGAGTAGTCGAATTCGCAGGCCTGGCCGATCACGATCGGGCCAGCGCCGAGAATCAGGATGCTTTTTATGTCTGTACGTTTTGGCATGGGTTTGTCACTCAAATCCGCAGGTCAGTCGGCAAGCCGTCTTGAACATTCTGTGAAGCGCCTGCGGGGGCCACCGATATTCGGGGCCGCCGCGGCTGCTCAGTCAGCGTCGCTTGGCCATCTCATTGATGAAACGGTCGAACAGCGGCGCTACGTCGTTCGGGCCCGGGCTGGCTTCAGGGTGGCCCTGGAAGCTGAACGCGCTCTTGTCGGTGCGCTCGATGCCTTGCAAGGAACCGTCGAACAGCGACTTGTGGATGGCGCGCACGTTCGCCGGCAGGGTCGCTTCATCCACCGCAAAACCGTGGTTCTGGCTGGTGATCATGACAATACCGGTGTCCAGGTCTTGCACGGGGTGGTTGGCACCGTGGTGGCCGTGCCCCATTTTCAGGGTCTTGGCGCCGGAGGCCAGGGCCAGCAACTGGTGACCGAGGCAGATACCGAACACCGGGATATCGGTCTCCAGCACGTCCTTGATGGCCTGGATGGCGTAGTCGCACGGCTCCGGGTCACCGGGGCCGTTGGACAGAAACACGCCGTCCGGCTGCAGGGCGAGCACGTCGCTGGCAGGGGTTTGCGCCGGCACTACGGTCACGCGGCAGCCGCGCTCAACCAGCATGCGCAGGATGTTGTACTTGACGCCGTAGTCGTAGGCCACAACGTGGTAGGGCAACTCAGCGGCATCGATCGTCGCGTGGCTGTCGGTCTTCAAATCCCAGACAGTGGAGCGCCACTCGTACTTCTCTTTAACGCTGACAACTTTCGCCAGGTCCATGCCCTTGAGGCCAGGGAAACCTTGCGCCGCGGCAATCGCCGCCTCTTCGGAGATATTCTCACCGACCATGATGCAGCCGTTCTGCGAGCCTTTTTCACGCAGGATGCGTGTCAGGCGGCGCGTATCGATACCGGCGATCGCCACAACGTTGTTGGCTTTCAGGTAATCGGAGAGCGACATCGTGTTACGCCAGTTGCTCGCAACCAGTGGCAGGTCACGAATCACCAGACCGGCCGACCAGACACGATCAGACTCGACGTCTTCCGGTGTAGTACCGGTGTTGCCGATGTGCGGATAGGTCAGGGTAACGATCTGTTGGGCGTAGGAAGGATCGGTAAGGATTTCCTGATAGCCGGTCATGGCGGTGTTGAACACCACCTCTCCAACGGTTTGACCGTCGGCTCCAATGGCTTCGCCGCGAAAAATGCTGCCATCAGCAAGGGCGAGTATGGCTGGCTTAGTCAAGAAGACCTCCCGTAAATAAAGCCTGAAAGGGCGATCGCAGGTTGTAAAAAAGCGGAGTGACGTATGGACACGTGACCCCGCTTGTTCACTGAATTATTCTGCGCGCTTTTAGTGGACACACTAAAGCTGTAGCTTACAGAAAAAGGCTTTTTTGGTCCACCGCTAATGAGCCTTAAAGGCAGGGGAATGCGACAGGACGTCGCTTAGCGGGTAAAAACGGGGCCCAAGCATAAGCTTGAGGCCCTGTTTTAGCTACTGATTAGTGCAGATCCAGCACATCACGCATGTCGTACAGGCCCGGCTCGCGCCCCTCCAGCCAGAGCGCAGCACGCACCGCCCCCTTGGCGAAGGTCATGCGGCTCGACGCCTTGTGCGTGATTTCCAGGCGCTCACCTTCGCTGGCGAACAGGACGGTGTGATCACCGACCACATCGCCACCGCGCACCGTCGCAAAACCAATGGTGTCACGCGCACGGGCGCCGGTATGACCTTCGCGACCGTACACCGCGACTTTCGACAAGTCGCGGCCCAGCGCATCAGCAATCGCTTCACCCATGCGCAAGGCAGTGCCCGACGGTGCATCGATCTTGTGACGATGGTGAGTCTCGATGATCTCGATATCCGCCTCGTCACCCAGCACACGCGCAGCCATGTCCAGCAACTTGAGCGACAGGTTCACGCCGACACTGAAGTTGGCGGCGAAGACAACCGGAATGTCCTTGCCCGCCTCCACCAGCAACTGCTTCTGCTCAGCCGTCAAACCGGTGGTACCGATCACCATCGCCTTGCCCGCCTTACGACAGAACGCCAGGTTTTTCAGCATCACCTCAGGCAGGGTGAAATCGATCAGCACATCGAACTCGTCGGCCACCTGCTCCAGGTTGCCGGACAGCGAAACGCCGATACGCCCCAGTGAAGCCAACTCACCGGCATCGGCGCCGATCAGCGTGCTGCCCGGACGAACAATCGCCGCCGTCAGGCCAGAAGCCGGCGAACGCAGTTGAACCGCTTCCACCAGCGTCTTGCCCATGCGTCCGGCTGCGCCCATTACGGCTATACGTCGCATACTCAATTCCTTACAGGTCGCCGAAGAAGCGCTTCACGCCATCGAAGAAGCCCGTGGTTTTCGGCGAGTGGGAGTCATCGCCCTCCAGCGAGCTGCGGAACTCTTCAAGCAGTTCGCGTTGACGACGCCCCAGATTGACCGGCGTTTCAACCGCGACGCGGCACATCAGGTCGCCCGCCCCACCACCGCGCACCGGCGCAACGCCTTTGCCACGGATGCGGAACTGCTTGCCGGTCTGGGTACCCTCAGGAATCTTCAGTTTGACGCGCCCATCGAGCGTCGGAATCTCCAACTCGCACCCAGGGCGGCATCGACAAAGCTGATCGGCACTTCGCAGAACAGGTGCTTGCCGTCGCGCTGGAAGATCGAGTGCTCGCGCACATTGATCACCACGTACAGGTCGCCCGTAGGGCCGCCCTGCGCACCCGCCTCGCCTTCACCCGAGAGGCGAATGCGGTCACCGGTGTCCACGCCCGCCGGCACTTTCACCGACAGGGTTTTGTACTCTTCGACGCGACCTTCGCCGTGGCAAGCGTCGCACGGGTCGGAAATGATCTTGCCCTGGCCGTGGCAACGCGGGCAGGTCTGTTGCACCGAGAAGAAGCCTTGCTGCATGCGCACCTGGCCAATGCCGCCGCAGGTCGGGCAAGTAATCGGCGATGAGCCTTTCTTGGCACCCGAACCATCGCACGGCTTGCAGTTGACCAGCGTCGGCACGCGGATATTGACGCTGGTGCCGCGCACGGCTTCTTCCAGGTTCAATTCCAGGGTGTAGCGCAAATCGCTGCCACGCTGGGCGCCGCCACGCTGACCACCACGGCCGCCGCCGAAGAAATCACTGAACACGTCGCCAAAAATATCGGAGAAGTTCTGACCGCCAAAACCGGCACCGCCGCCGCCCATGCTCGGGTCGACGCCCGCATGGCCATACTGGTCGTAGGCCGCGCGCTTGTTGGGATCAGACAGGCATTCGTAGGCCTCGTTGGCCTCCTTGAACATCTCTTCGGATTCTTTGCTGTCCGGATTACGGTCCGGGTGATGCTTCATCGCCAGGCGACGGTAGGCCTTCTTCAGGTCCGCCTCGCTGGAGCCGCGCTCCACACCCAACACTTCGTAATAGTCACGCTTTGCCATAAGTCTTTGCACTCTTAAGGACGTTCGGCCAGACCCTCCTGAGCCCCGCCAAACTCGTTGAGCCCCAATACAGGCCCGGACCCAACTCACGTCAATTCAACGATCCTGGTCATTACTACTTTCAGCCAGGGACCCGGCCAAAATGCGGTATTTATTGCTCGGAAAGCAGGAGCATTCCCGATCACACCGCCAGCATCCGAACGCTGTCGCATGCTGTAAAAATTCGCATACCCCAGACACGCCAACGCGGGAGCAAGCTCCCGCGCGGCGACATCCTACCAGTCACCGCTTGAAAGCGGTCAACCGGACAACCCACTTATTTGTTGTCTTTGACTTCTTCGAACTCGGCATCGACAACATCGTCGTGCTTGGCTTCAGGCTCTGCCTGTTGCGCTGCAGCGTCCGCCGGCTGACCTTGTTCGGCATACATTTTCTGAGCGACTGGCGCGGAAACTTTCGACAGCTCCTCGATCTTGGCTTCGATAGCGGCCTTGTCGTCGCCTTTGACGGCGGCTTCCAGGGCAACCACGGCAGCTTCGATGGCGGTCTTCTCTTCGGCAGTCACTTTGTCGCCAGCATCCGCGACCATTTTGCGCGTCGAGTGAACCAGCGCGTCACCCTGGTTACGGGCGCCTGCCAGCTCGGCAAACTTGGCGTCCGCTTCGGCATTGGTTTCAGCATCGCGAATCATCTGTTGAATTTCTTCATCAGACAGACCGGAGTTGGCCTTGATGGTGATCTTCTGCTCTTTGCCAGTCGCCTTGTCTTTCGCGCCAACGTGCAGGATGCCGTTGGCGTCGATGTCGAAGGTCACTTCGATTTGCGGCACGCCACGCGGTGCGGGTGGAATCTCGGCCAGGTCGAACTTGCCCAGGGACTTGTTCTGCGCAGCCTGCTTACGCTCACCTTGCAGCACGTGAATGGTCACAGCGCCCTGGTTGTCATCGGCAGTCGAAAACACCTGGGATTTCTTGGTAGGAATCGTGGTGTTTTTCTCGATCAGCGCCGTCATCACGCCGCCCATGGTTTCGATGCCCAGGGTCAACGGGCTGACGTCCAGCAGCAGCACGTCTTTCACGTCACCGGCCAATACCGCGCCCTGGATGGCAGCACCCATGGCAACCGCTTCGTCCGGGTTCACGTCTTTACGTGCTTCCTTGCCGAAGAACTCGGTAACTTTCTGCTGCACCAGCGGCATACGGGTCTGGCCGCCGACCAGGATCACGTCGTTGATGGAACCCACGTCGATACCGGCGTCTTTCAGGGCGATGCGGCACGGCTCGATGGTGCGCTGAACCAGGTCTTCAACCAGCGCTTCCAACTTGGCGCGAGAAATCTTCACGTTCAAGTGCTTAGGACCGGTGGCATCTGCAGTGATGTACGGCAGGTTCACGTCGGTCGACATGCTCGACGACAGCTCGATCTTGGCTTTCTCAGCGGCTTCTTTCAGGCGCTGCATCGCCAGCGGGTCACCCTTGAGGTTCATGCCGCTTTCTTTCTTGAATTCGTCTACGAGGTAGTCGATCAGACGGATATCGAAGTCCTCACCACCCAGGAAGGTGTCGCCGTTGGTGGCCAACACTTCGAACTGGTGCTCGCCGTCAACTTCAGCGATTTCGATGACGGAGACGTCGAAAGTACCACCACCCAGGTCATAAACGATCACAGTGTGGTCGCCTTTGGCCTTGTCCATGCCGTAAGCCAGGGCGGCCGCGGTAGGTTCGTTGATGATACGTTTTACGTCCAGGCCCGCGATGCGGCCGGCGTCTTTGGTCGCCTGGCGCTGGCTGTCGTTGAAGTAGGCCGGAACGGTAATCACCGCTTCGGTCACTGTTTCACCGAGGTAGTCTTCGGCCGTCTTTTTCATCTTTTTCAAGACTTCAGCCGAGATCTGCGGCGCGGACATCTTGTTGCCGTTTACTTCAACCCAGGCGTCACCGTTGTCGGCCTTGGCGATTTTGTAAGGCACCATCTTGATGTCTTTCTGTACGACTTCTTCGTCGAACTTACGACCGATCAGACGCTTTACCGCGTACAGGGTGTTGTGCGGGTTGGTGACAGCCTGACGCTTGGCCGACTGGCCAACCAGAATCTCGCCATCGTTGGCGTATGCAATGATCGACGGCGTAGTACGCGCGCCTTCAGCGTTTTCGATAACTTTGGCCTTGCCGTTTTCCATGACCGAGACGCACGAGTTGGTGGTCCCCAGGTCGATGCCGATAATTTTACCCATGATTCACTCTCCCGAAACTTGAATTTGGTTGCCGCAGCAGTGGCAGCTAACTGCGGTAGCACTTAAACGCTTGACTTATAGATGGGGGCCTTACGGCGTATTTCAAGCCTGCTCATCAATAGAAGGCGAAACGGGTGCGGGAGCCTTGCTCACCACCACCATTGCCGGGCGCAGCAAGCGACCGTTGAGCAGGTAACCCTTCTGGAATACCTTCATCACGCTGTTTGGCTCCAGGTCATGGCTTTCCTGCATCGCCATGGCTTGGTGGTGTTCGGCATTGAACGGTTCGCCGCCCGCTGGGTCGATGGCTTCCAACTGATAACGCTTGAGGGTGTCCTGGAACATTTTCAGGGTCAGTTCGATCCCTTCGCGCATTGCGCGGATGTTTTCATCGTCCGGGTTGGACAACTCAAGACCGCGCTCCAGGCTGTCGATGATCGGCAGCAAATCCCCGGCGAATTTTTCCAGTGCGAATTTGTGAGCCTTCTCTACGTCCTGCTCGGCACGGCGGCGGACGTTCTGCAGATCGGCGGCAACACGCAAAGACTGATCCTGCGCAGCGGCCAATTGCTCTTCGAGCACTTGCACACGGCTCGCCAGCTCATCGCCGACAGCCGAATTGGCGTCTGGAGTTTGCGTATCCTGCGTCTGTTCGTCAGCCATAGTGTTCTCCTTTCAAATCATGCGCGAACTCAACTCGCGCTTCTGTTCCGGTATATGGGGCCACAATTTTCAGGTTCAAGGGCGCGGGCATTACCAAAAGTCTTTCGATTGACCTTCATCAATTCCTGCTCGGTCATTCCTGATTGCGCTTAAAAAATCTTGCATCCAAGCAAATCAAGCTAAGCATCAGGATTGTCACCGCCAAACAAAACACTGTATAAATAACCAGACCTAAAGCCTGGGAGCGGCCGTCATGCTCGTGCACTTGTCCGTACATAACTACGCCATTGTTGAACACCTGGATCTTGAACTGGATCGCGGAATGAGCGTGATCACAGGCGAAACCGGTGCCGGCAAGTCGATCATGCTCGACGCCCTGGGCTTGACCCTGGGCGATCGTGCCGACAGCGGCGTGGTGCGCCCCGGTGCGGACAAGGCCGACATCCTGGCCACCTTCGACCTGGCGGACATTCCCGAAGCCGAAACCTGGCTGGCCGAACGCGACCTTAATAATGAAGGCCCCTGCATCCTGCGCCGGGTCATCACGGCGGAAGGCCGCTCACGCGGGTATATCAATGGCACACCTTGCCCGCTTGGCGACCTGAAGGCGCTGGGCGAACTGCTGATCGACATCCACAGCCAGCACGAACACCAGTCGCTGCTGAAAACCGACACCCACCGCCGCCTGCTCGATGAGTATGCGGGCGCCACCGACCTTGCGCGCCAGGTACAGCTGGCCGCTCAACGCTGGCGTCAGACCCGCCAGGAGCTGGAGCGACTCTCCAATTCCGGCGATGAACAACGCGCTCGCCACCAACTGCTCAGCTATCAACTCGAAGAGCTGGAAAGCCTCGGCCTGGGCGAGACGGAACTTGAACAACTCGAGCAGGAACACAAGAACCTCACCAACGCCGAAACCCTGCTGGGCATTTGCCGCCAGGTAGTCGAGCAATGCAGCGAGAGTGATTCCGGCAACGTACTCAACGCGCTGACCGCCAGCCTCAACCGCCTGTCCAGCGTGAACAACGCGTCCGGTTCGCTGAGCGAGGCCACGACCCTGCTCACCAGTGCTCAGATCCAGGTCGAGGAAGCCGTCGGAGAGCTCAACCGTTTCCTGGATCACTTCGATGCCGACCCGGCACGCCTGCAGGAAATAGAAGAACGCCTGGACACCATCTACACCCTGGCGCGCAAACATCGCATCCAGCCCACCGAAGTGGCGACGATGCAGCAAAAGCTGATGGACGAAATCGAAACGCTGAACGCCAACGATGAATCCATAGAGCGCCTGGGTGACGAGCTCGCCTCTTTCGCTCGCCACTATCAGGAGAAAGCGCGCGAACTCAGCGACCTTCGCCAGCAAGCGGCGACCGGACTGGCGAGCGCGGTGGAATTGGAAATTCAGCGCCTGGGCATGCCCGGTGGGCGCTTCACGATCGAACTACGCGCCAACGCCAGCAACGAGCTGCAACCTCACGGCCTGGAGCAGGTCGAACTCCTGGTCAGCGCCAACCCCGGCCAACCGCTCAAGGCGCTGGCCAAAGTAGCATCCGGCGGCGAGCTGTCGAGGATCAGCCTGGCGATCCAGGTGATTACCGCGCAAACCTCTCGGGTTCCGACGCTGGTATTCGACGAAGTCGACGTCGGTATTGGCGGCCCGACGGCAGAAATTGTAGGCCAACTGCTGCGACGCCTGGGAGAGCGAGGCCAGGTGCTTACGGTCACCCACTTGCCGCAAGTCGCAGCCCAAGGGCATCAGCACCTGTTTGTGCATAAAGTGCGAAACAGTGATGCGACACACACGGCCGTGTCCAAGCTGAACAAGTCGGAACGCGTGGAAGAAGTGGCCCGCATGCTGGGCGGTATTGATTTGACCAAGGAGTCGCTGGCGCACGCCAAGAAAATGGTCGTGGCGGCGAAGGCTTGATCGGGCGAATTTCCCTCTTATAGAAAGCACGAAGGCGACCCTAAGGTCGCCTTCGATCGTTTTGCAGCGTCAATCTGCAGCGTTTTTTACTTTTTCTTACGGATGTACAGGACCAGATTATGGTCGACCAAATCGAAGCCATGCTCCTCAGCAATCTTATGCTGCAGCGCTTCGATTTCAGGACTGGTGAACTCGATAACCTCATTGGTATCCAGGTCAACCATGTGGTCGTGGTGACCACCGTCAGCCAATTCGAATACCGCATGACCGCCGTCGAAATTATGACGAACCACCAGCCCAGCGGCTTCAAACTGGGTCAGCACACGATAAACCGTGGCCAGACCAACGTCCTCGTTAGACTCCATCAGCGCCTTGTAGACATCCTCGGCACTCATGTGGCGCTGCTCAGCAGAATCGAGCATTTGTAGAATCTTGACGCGTGGCAGAGTCACTTTGAGACCGGCTTTGCGTAGTTCGCTATTTTCAACCATGGTTAGCTTTCTCGCGGATGCTGCTTCGCAGCTTCTCTTAATACGGGTATGATCGGCGTTTACGTTGTCCCAGCCAAGATAGTGGAAGTCGCCCACCGATGCAAAACACCAAGCTCTTGCTAACCAGTTTCACCTTTGTGGGACTGCTCGCACTCGCCGGTTGTTCATTCCCCGGGGTTTACAAAATCGACATCCAGCAGGGCAATGTCGTCACGCAGGACATGATAGACCAGTTACGCCCCGGAATGACCCGACGGCAAGTACGGTTTATCATGGGTAACCCCTTGCTGACCGACACTTTCCATGCCGATCGCTGGGATTATCTCTACAGCCTCCAGCCAGGTGGCGGTGAGCGCCAGCAGGAGCGCGTCAGTGTCATATTCAATGGCAATGACCAACTCGTCAGCCTGTCCGGTGACTTCATGCCCGGTGTAAGCCGTGATGAAGCCTTGCTCGGCAAGGACAATGGCACCAACGTGACCGCGCCTGCCCAGCAAGGCCAGGAGCCGAAGTCCGAAGTTCCTGCCAAGCCAGGCTCCCTGCTCGACAAGATCCAGAAGGACGTCGATGGCGTGGAAACTGTTCCCGTGCCGACGCCGCAACCTCTGGACACCAGCCCGCAGTAAATTTGCGGCGCTCAATAAAAAGCCCGGCATGCCGG